>JAGFJG010000131.1 GCA_024102915.1 Caldilineales bacterium | reverse complement strand
CGAGGTCTTCATTCTTGGTGACGAGGAAGGCGGAAGCGAGGCCTTCTTCGTTGACGCAGGTGTTGAAGCAAACGATGGTGATGCCCGCATCTTTGGCCGCTTTCAGCGCCGCCACCGAGCCATCCGCGGAGATGGGTGTGATGACGATGGCATCGCCGCCGCGAGTGATGTAGTCATCGATCATAGCGGCTTCTTTGGCCAGGTCGTTCTCACTGTTGCCGAGGATGAGTTCAACGCCCGCTTCACCGGCTGCGGCTTCCATGCCCGCCTGCACGGTCTGCATGAAGGTGTCGCTTTGGAAGACGACGCCGGCGATGGTCAGGCCTTCGGCTGCTGGGGCTTCTTCGGTCGGCGCTTCCTCGGCGGGCGCTTGTTCAGCAGGGGCCGGGGCGGGCGCTGGCGCCGGTGCAACACAGGCTGCGATTAGCGACGCTGCGACCAGCACGACAATGAGTGGCACGAGCTTTTGCACTTTCATGGATTTCCTCCGAACGATTGAGAGAGTGGGATGGGTGGATTGTGGTGGGAAGTTGGCAGGTTGGAAAGTTGGGTGTTGGTAATGAAGTGAGGCGTGAGGACCGATGCAATTACGTTCACTCATCACTCATTTGCTGACTCAACGGCGTCAAACGGGCAAACGTGGGGCGCAGGTCATCGAAAGCAGCCTGGTAAGCGGCGACATAGGGACGATAGCGCTCGTGGATATGCGGGCGGGGCTCAATGCGCTGGCCGGGCGGGGCGAAACGCCGGGCTGCCTCGGCCATATCAGGGAAAATGCCCACAGCATGCCCGCCCATGATGGCAGTCCCCAGCGCCGCCACATCCTGGCGAGGCAGCAACACATAGGGTAGTCCCAGCACATCCGCTTTGAGCTGATTCCAAAACGAACTCTTGGCCCCGCCGCCGATGATGCGCACTTCGCTAAATTCTGTATCGGGCAGGTATTCACGCACAACATTGAGCGCCTGCGCATAGTCATAGACTATCGACTCAAGCAGCGACCGATAAAAATGTCGCCGCTCATGCGTCCAGGTGAAGCCCAACCACGCCCCCCGAATGTCAGGGTCATTGGGGCAGGCTCGGCCCACCAGATGGGGGATGAAGAGCAGACCCTCCGCTCCGGGCGGGACGGCGGCGGCTTGCTCGTCTAGCAAATGATAGGGCGAAACGCCGCGCGCCATCGCCTCCGCTTTGACTTCATCGGCGAACTTGTCGACAAACCAGCGATGTGTGAGCCCGCCACCGCTGATGTACATCATTGGATACCAATGGTCGGGCGCAAGAGGCCCGGCCAGCGGTTGCAACATCCCATGTTGGGTGTCGGAGAAATATCGATTGAGGCTTGTAGCCAGTACAGGAAAAGTCCCCGCTACCTCCACCAATTGGCCTTCGTCCACCAGCCCCGCCCCCAGCGCGCCTGCCACCTGATCGCCCGCCCCGGCCACCAGGGGGACGCCCTCGCTCAGGCCGCAGTGGCGGGCCGCTTCGGCGCTGAGATGGCCGATGATCGAGGTGGAGGGGACAATGCGGGGCAGTTTCTCCAAGGAAATCCCACAGGTTTCGGCCAATTCCGCCGACCAGGCCCGGTTGGCTGTATCGCTGACGCCGATCCAGGTCAGATAAGAGGGGTCGATAAAGGCGTCGGCAGCCTGCAATCCTGCCATGCGCCCGGCGACAAAGTTGGCGATGATCAAAACTTTGTCGATGCGCGCATAAAGTTCAGGGGCGGTTTCCTGCCACCAAAGCATGCGAGGACCCATGAAAGGCAGTGAGCCGTTCAACGCCACGACTCGCTCGCCGCCTCGCTCGACCATCGTGTTTACATAAGGCTGATAGCGTGCGTCCAGGGCGGAGGGGTACCAGGGCGTGATGGCGTTCCAATCCCTGTCGATGCCGATCGCCCCCGCCATCTGCCCGTCGAAAGCGATGGCAGCGACCGCTGACGGTACAATGCCGCTCCGCTCGACGACCTCGGCGATGGCATCCAGGGCGGCGGCATAGAACTCGTCGCCACTCTGCTCGGCGATGCCAGGGCTGGGCTGACTGAGGCGGGCATCGCGCGTGGCGTCCACAATCGCCAGACCATTGATGTCGAAGAGGGTGGTCTTGACGACGCTTGTCCCCAAATCGACGCCGATGAGATGCTCGGATGAATGAGTGGAGCTAGACATAATCTCTTAGCAAAATGCGTTCAGCCTCAGGGGTCCAAAATCCCTCTGGGCTAAGGCCTGCGGCGACATCGGGCAGGCGCATGTTCAATTCTTTTAACGACACGAGCGGCAGATTGACCAATTGCGGATAAATGATAATTTTACCAGGAAATTGATGATCGAGCACGGCCTGCATTGCCTGAGCCAAAGCGCACATGCCGCCGATGGCAGCCACGGAACGGGCGGGGGAGAGCGTCCCTTTTTGGACTTTGTGCAGCACCTCGATCTGGTCGGCGACGGTGGAGCCGCTGGTTCCTGTGAATTGAGCGGCATGCGTGGCGACTCTGCCCAACGGCAAGGGCACAAGCGTCCCGGCTGGCATCCCGGCAAAGATATTGAGCAGGCCATCGGCAGCCAGGAAATCGAGCGATGAGACGATGGCCTGAGTATTGGGCGCAACGATGATCACATCATCGCAGCCCCGGCCAGCGGTAAGCCGGGCAACTTCTGTGGCTAGACGCTGCGGCTCCATCTCGGGACTGAGCGCCAGCAATTCGCAGCCGCTTTGTTCTGCCAGGCTCCCGAAATCATGTTGCAGCGCTTGCAGGCGCTCGCGGCCCCGGTTGGTGGCGATGATAGCGCGCGGGCCATTCGCCATCTCCAATGCCCGCTGAATGTGCATTCGGCCCAGGGTTCCGCCTGCGCCCACAATGAGGGCGACGCCGCCTGGCCGAAGGTCAGAGCGGTTTCGGGCGTACCCATACGCCTGGGCGATGTCTGAGCCTGGACAGCCCACGATTCCCAGGCAATCGTAATGCAGCCGTCCGACATCGGTCGGCACGGGTTCGGTCAGCGGTTGCGGCGTGACGAGGTTGAGTAGGCCGCCGGGAGACAGGGCGGAGAGCGCATCGGACACGGCGCCAGCGCTGGATGGGTGCAGCAAGATGATGTCGTCGAAACCTTGCGGGAACTCAGCGCGCAGGGCGGAGGCGTCAGCGCCAGGCCGGACAATCGTCTCGACCGGCTGGCTTTGCACCCAGGCGCTGAGCGTTTCCCCTACATCGCTGAGGACGATCTTTTGCGACGCCAACGGCATGGACATTGTCAGGTCTGAAGGGGTTTCGGTTTCGCCCTTTATCCACATCAACCCGCCCGCTTTCGGCTGCAACCGGCGCACAGGTGCATACGTCACGTCCACGCAGGCCCACGGTTCCAACAAGGCAATGTCTGCATAACTGAGGTCGCCATCGACCGGGAAGACATAGCTGCCGGAATCGCCCGCCAGCACTCGCTCATCCAGCGTGAGGTATTGGGTCATGGCGCCGGGGATATTGACGCCAAAGATCGTGCGCTGGCCGTCGTTGTATACATTCGGCTGGATGCCAAGACGCTGGCCGGGCCGGAAGGAATCATGCCAGCGCTCGCCCACTTCGATCACAGTGAGGGCGGCCTCGTGACCCAGGCGGCCGGGGTTGGCGGCGAAATCCTGCTCGAAGAACAGGGGATAATCATTGCCCATCCGTACCATTTTGGCGTCGGAAGCGCACAGGCCCAGAGCGTCCACCCGCACCAGGATTTCGTCCGGCCCGCACGATGGCATCGATTCCTCCACCGGCTGCCCATTCACGCCCAGATTGGCAATTCCCGCGCCGAAGAACGGCCAGGAGAGAATGCGGTCGGGGCGGGATGATAGGTTGGGAGACATGAAACGTGTTAGGTGCTGAGTATGGCGTGGGCGTCAGCGCAGATAAGAATCATTCACTGACCACTGACCTCCGTCAATTCATCCCCGCCAGGCGGTCGAGGTGCTCGCGCATGGAATCGTTGGAATCGAGGCGGACTATGGGAATGCCCAATTGGCGGCAGGCGTAGGTCACTTCGGCGGATACATCGCCATCGGTGGCGACCGGGTGATTCGAGGCGGCGATTCGGAACAGCAGGTCGGGATCGGTTCCCAGTGAGACCATCACGTTGGGCCACATCTGCCCGAAAAAGCCCATGACCTTTTCTCGCACAGCGCCACTGACCTCGACCGATTCGCCCACGCCCAGGTGCATGACATACTGTCCTTTCACCCGGCCCAGGCGAGCGGTGGTCACCGGCCCCGCCTGCCCCATGAACCCGACCGCAGCGCCGGTGAAACCGCCGACGTTGGCCTGGATCGTGACATTAGGCAGCGATTTGGCGGGGTCATTGCTCTTGCCCGCCCACCAAACCGAGGCGGCGCCGCAGTTCGAGATAGCGAAGAAATCCTCGCCCACATACTTGAGGTCGCCGAAAATTGGACCGACATCGGGCCGAATTTGCTGCAACAGCACTGAGGTCATCAGGCCTTTGATGTCGCCCTCGCACACGGTGGAGATGATGGGTTTGGGGCCGAGGTCGTCGAAGCCAAAAGGCAGGAAAGCTGGCAGAGTGCAGCCAACGATGCCGTATTCAACCGACAGAGTGGGCTGGCAGCGAATTGACACGCCGACGATGTTCTCGCCGGACAATTCCTGCAGGCGGTCGCGGGCCGCCAGATAGTAGGCCATCTGCACCTGGAAATTGCGGGGGCTGGCGCTGAGATCGTCGTAGAGGATGGTCGTGCCGTTTGCCAGCAGCCAGTCGAGAAAGTGCTGTACCCGGCCCGGCTCATTCGCCAGGATTTTTTCCGCCCGGCGGATGAGCGCATATTCGCCCTCGTTGAGGATGTCCCGGATCATCAGGCGTTTCAGCGCCGGGATATCGTCCTGCAGGTGTTCCATGTGCAGCGAATAGGTCCCGCCCCACAACATCACGGCGCTCTTGCGCATGCGCGCCACCGCCGACGAGCCTCGAATCCAGGGCAGCATTCGCTCCGGATTGCCGCGCTGCCGTTCGTGCTGCACGGCGTATTGGTTCACGCCCGATTCCAGCAGGCTGGCCCCCACGGCGCTGATACTGACCGTGCCGGGCAGGGTGGGGTCATCGACGGTGTAGACCATGGTGGGTAGATTCGCCTCTCGCACGGTATCGATGACGACCATCGGCGGCGTCCAAAAATGCGAGCACAGCACCATACACTCCGCCCCCTCTGCTTTCAGTTGTTTGGCGCATGCTGCGGCTTCGTCGTAGCGCCGCACGCCGAACCAGTCGGAATCCGGCGCGCGCAGACTCCTCATCGGGTCGATCACGTCGCAGCCATTCTCGCTCAATAGCGCCACCAGCTCTTGATGAAGGTCCCGTAACCTCCGCTCACGGGGGATGTCAAGAAATGAATCCCGGCCATCGGTGAAGGTGATAACGCCGACCTTTGGTTTTTGCAGATGATTTTCGCTCATCAGGAATTCTCCTCAATGATAGCGCCCGTACTCACGAGCGGTTTCGAACAGGGCGACAACGTTTTCGGGCGGAACGTCTATAATATGATTGCACGACGCCAGGACATAGCCGCCGCCTGGGGCTAACTCGTCGATGCGCTTCTTGACCTGGGCGACGATCTTATCCTTGGGCAGGTCTCCTTCGATGCCCTCGACAGCCCCGTGGAAAGTGATTTGTTGGCCGTACGCCTGCTTGATGCGAGCGCCTTCCATGCCCCGACTGGAGGTTTGCGTGGGGTTAAGCACGTTGACGCCGACTTCGATCAGGTCTGGGAGAACATCGAAAATGGCGCCGTCGGTGTGGCGAAAAATCGCTGCATGCGGCGCTTTTTCGTGGATCAGCCCGTAAAGCTCCGTCTCCGCCGGTTTGATGAATTTGCGATACATCTTGGGGGAGACCAGCAGGTTGTTCTGCGCCCCGATGTCGTCGCCATTCTCCACCATGTGCACATACGGCCCGACCGCATCCAAAAACATCGCGTAGACATCTTTGTAGACCTGAAGCAGGTGGTCGATGATGGCCTGGGCGACCAGCGGTCGCTGCACCAGATTCATCAGGAATTCCGGCATCTCCATCATCTGGCAGCCCCGGTCGAGGAAGCCGTAGGTGAGGGGGTTGCGGGCGACGAGGGCGTAGTCGGTCTCCTCGTACAGCCTTTTCGCCTCTTCGGCCAGGCCGGTGGCGTCGAACATATCCTCGGCCTTGGGCCAGGCATAGTCCTCAATTTCTTTGAGGGTCGTCGCCCCATGCAATGGGCTGACAACCGTGTGCACCCATAGGCCCGATTGCTGGTAGCCAATGCCCCAGGCATCGAGCGCCACGCCATCTTCGGTCACTCGTTTGGGCAACTTGGGATTTTTCTTCAGAAAGATGCGGCGGAAGTCGATATCGAAGTATTCCAGGATGCGCTCATCGTAGTAATTGGCGGTCGTGCCAGAACGGACGGGCGGGATCGGCTCCAGACCGAGATAGTCACGCAGGCGGATATAGCTGGTATCGAGCAGCATAGTTGCATTGCCCATGAGGTCGATGGGAATGCGATCAGGTTCTTGATGGTTGAGGGCCATGAGCACGCGCTCACGGTGACTGTATTCGGGCATGATGGAATAGTTGGTTGGTGGGGTGGTTGGATAGTTGACTGTTAGAATGGTGTGCTGGTGGCGGGAAATCTACATCTGAAACCAACCAACCAACTACCAAACAAACAAACTTCTAAACTCTACCTATGACGATGCCAGCATGCCGCCGTCGGGAGCGATGGCCTGACCGGTGATCAGGCGGGCGTCATCCGCGACGAGGAATGCCGCCAGATTGGTCAGGTCTTCGATTTCGGTGAATTGCTGCATGGGAATGGCAGACCGGCGTTCGGCCAGATAGTCTTCAGTGGTGATTCCGGCAGCCAGGGCGGTGGCGGCGGCATAGTCGAGTTGCATCGGGGTCAGGGTGACGCCCGGACAAATGGCGTTGACGGTGACGCCATAAGGAGCCAAGAATAGCGCCAGGCAGCGCGTGTACATGAGAATGGCGGCCTTGCTCACCCGATAGGGGATCACATGCGTCCCCGCCCGCACGCCGTTATACGACGCCGTGATCAGAATCCGCCCCTGCTTTCGTTCCATCATATGCGGGGTGACCGCCTGGCAGGTATTGATCACGCCCTTGACATTGACATCGAGCACCAGGCTCCAGTCGGCGGGCGTGGTTTCTGTCAGATCAGCAGGGCCTAACACGCCGGCGTTGGCAAACACATAATCGATGCCCCCAAAATGCTGGATGGCCTCGGCGACCGCTGTCGCCGTCGCATCCGCATCGATCACATCCAACCGTTTGGCGACGCTCGTCCCGCCTGCCTGCTCGATCTCACTTGCCACCCGCCCCGCTGCCTCGCCGTCCACATCCGTCACCACCACGTGGGCGCCCCGCTGCGCCATGCGCAATGCCAAACCCCGGCCGATGCCGCTGCCGCCCCCGGTGATAAAGGCGGTTTTCCCGTATGAGTCAACGCTGACCTGATGAACCAACTGGATTGCCTCGCAAGTCTGGCTGAATGAAGAGCTATAGCGATGAGGTCAATAATCGGCAAATCTGGGATAGCGGCCTCGGTTGCCTGCGATGTCAAACGGCGGATGGGCTCGTTTGGGGCAGTGGTGGAATTCCTGGCGACCAACACCGCTCTCCCTGATTTGCAACTGTCTCGCATCGTAGCATACCCGAAAGATGATGTCAATAGAATTTCACAAACTCGAAACATTATAGCCAAAAAACCTATTGACATCCGTTCATGAGCTGCATATAATGGCAAAATCACTATAAAAAGTTTCGACTTCGAAATCAGGTGAGCTCAATGCCGACTGCCAACCGCCTCGACCAGATCATCGCTCTTGTGAATATGCAGGGTTTCATGTCTGTGAGCGAATTGAGTGCGCGTTTTGGCGTTTCCGAGGTGACCATCCGCAAGGATTTGCATCGGCTTGACGGCGAGGGGAGATTGCAACGCCGATATGGGGGCGCCGTGCCCGTTCAAAAGGAATCAATGCCCGAAATGGCTCTGCATGGTTTGGTGGCCGATTCTCGAATCCTCAGCGCCGAGGTCGATGTCATCATCGCCACCGCCGTCGATCCTCGCTCCGACCGGGTGCTGCTCGACCAGGCGGCCCGACGGCAGATCCCCATCATCGCCGAATCGGTCGGGGCGGAGGGCATGGCGACCGTGGTCAGCGTCGACAACTATCAGGCCGGGCTGGATTTGGGGCGATGGGCGGGCGCATTTGCGCGCGAGAGCCTGGGCGGGGAAGCGCGCATCCTCGACCTGACGTACTCGCTGGCGAACACACGTGCGCGCAGCGATGGCTTTATCGACGGCGTGCGCTCGGTATTGCCCTCGGCGACCGTCAGCCTCAGCATCAACGCCCAGGCGCGCTGCGAAACAGCTTATCAGGTCACGACGGACGCCCTCAGCGTGCATCCGGACATCAACATCATCTTTGCCATTAATGACGCCACTGCCGCCGGAGCGTTGCAGGCCTGCCGCGACGCCCAGATTCCACCGGAACGTCTGGCTGTCTTTACATTCGGTCTGGAAGGGGAGACGATGCGCAATGAACTGGCGAGCGATGGCTTCTGTCGCGCCGGTCTGGCCATGTTCCCGGAAATCGTCGCCAGGGTATGTATCGAGGCGGCGATTCTGGCCTATGGCGGCGGGGACTTGCCTCCGACCTTCGTCACCCCCCATGCGGTCCTCACCCCGTCCGCTCTTTCGTCGTTCTATGAAAATCAGGCGGGAAGCTGGCGACTGCGTTGGGATGAATCCCTGGAATTACTAGATGCACCGCTGCCGATCAATGTGGATTCATCCGGCAACGGGCGATCACTGCCCTCGCACATCGGCTTTGTCGTCGCCTATCGCGAGCATGAGTGGTATCAAAACCTGCAACTGGCCATGACCGAATACACTGCCGCTTTGGGCATCGATTTCGTGGTCGTGGATGCCGATCAGAATGTGCGCGATGAATTGACCCTGCGCAAGAACAGCATTGCCGCCCTCGCCGCTCAATTGGTCGCGCCGGGCGATGTCATCATCATTGATGTCGGGCAGGTCACCACCTGTCTGGCGGTCGAACTGGCGAAACGCTCTGACATCATTGTGATCACCAATGCGGTCAGCGTGTTCGACGCATTGCGTCGCAATCCCGGCCTCGACCTCGTCAGCACCGGCGGTCTATTGCGGGCCGATAGCCAGACTTTGGTCGGGCCAACCGCTGAATCGGTCTTGCGTGACTTGCGGGCGGACAAACTTTTCCTGACCACCAGCGGCATCTCGCTGGAATTTGGCCTGTCACACACCAACCTGGCGGAGGTTTCGGTCAAGCAGGCGATGATCCGGGCGGCGCGCGAGGTTATCCTTTTGGCCGATCACACCAAGTTCGAGCAGGAAGCAGTCGTGCAGGTCGCCGGTCTCGACGCCGTGGACAGGCTGATCACAGACAATGCATTGCCCGCCAGCGTTCGTCTCGACCTGACGAAATTGGGGATCGAGATCATGATGGCAAGCACCTAACCACGCTATCGATTGGAGGCAACATGCAGAAGATTCAAACTCAGGGTGTTCACCACATCACCATGGTCGGAGCCGACCGCCAGACGAGCATCGATTTTTGGGAGGGCGTGATGGGCATGCCATTCATCTTCGAGCAGCCCAATCTCGACGTACCCGCCGAGAACCATCTCTATTTCGATCCGGGTGACGGTCGGCTGATCACCGTCTTTACGAACGAGAACCGGGAGGTGGATCCCAGTCGCAATCCCGAGGGCATCGGTAATCTGCACCACATCGCCTTCATTGTCTCACGGGCGATGTACACGCAGATCGCCGCCCGGCTGGACGAACGGGGCATCCGGCACAGCGGCGAGGTGGACCGGGGATTCATGTACTCCATCTATTTTCGGGACCCGCTCGGTCAACTCCTCGAATGCGCCTGTTACAAATTCGATCCGCCGCCCGGATTCTCTCATGCCGCCGTTTTGCACGAGGCGCATAAGATTCGATTGGCGCGGGGCGATCATCATATTGCCGATGAGCACCTGGCCGACGCCATCCAAATGTTGATCGAACGATCTCAGCCGTCTTTGTCCACCGATCGCTCCCCCAAGGACCCGTACACTGCCCGACCGCCGCTGTGGGGATGAGCGCTCAGCGATCCGGCTGAAATTCACCTGCAAAGATCCGTGCCACCGGGCCGATCAGCCGCATCTGGTAATCCTCGCCGACTTCCACGCTGACTTCCCCGCCGGGCATCGATACTGAGATTTCGGCATCGACCAGACCCAGGCGATGGGCGACGGCGGCAGCGGCGCAACTGCTGCTGCCCGAAGCCAGCGTGAAACCCGCTCCTCGCTCCCAGATTTCCAGGCGAATGTGTTGGCGGTCAAGGACTTCTATGAACTGAACGTTGGTGCGATTGGGGAAAATGGGGTGTGTTTCAATCAAAGGGCCGAGCACGCGCACTTCCGCTTCCGAAATCTCGTTTTGCAAAATGACGCAGTGCGGGTTGCCGATGGTCGCCGCCGAAAACTCAAGCGTCTGTCCAGCCACGACCAGTTTTTCTCGCAGAACCTCTCGTTTCGGCCCCGATACAGAGATGTCGGCGCTGTCGAAGCTCACCCGGCCCATCTCGACCTCGACGATACGACCATCCTCCATGACCCGGCAGGCGACTAGCCCGCCCCCAGTCTGCATCCGGAACGAATCCGTCTCGACAATGCCTTTATCCCATAAGTATCGGGCGAAGATGCGCAGACCGTTGCCGCTTTTCTCCGCCTCGCTGCCGTCCGGGTTGAAGATGCGGACGGCGTGAAGTTCGCCCGGTTTCGATACACGAACGAGGACGCCGTCCGAGCCGACGCCGAAATGCCGGTCGCAAATCTGGCGGACGAGGGCAGGCGTCAGGCGGTCGCCGAGTTCGTCCGTCTCGAAAACAAGGTAATCATTGCCGAGCGCCTGATATTTGACGAAGTGCAATGTGATCACAACATTGCAGCAACGACTATTGTTGAGTAGTTACTTGGCTTTTTGTTAATCAGGGACCAATTCACGTAGCTTTGTCCTCAATGGACTTTTGAATACGCCGATTGACATAACATTCATCAATTCGATCGATGATCCAAAACCGGAGCGAGCGTATCTGGCGTATTCGCCTACATCAATGTCATCATCTTGTTGCTTTGGATGTGTCAATAGATCTCTGAATTCCTTGAATTGCATGAACTCGTCCCATGCTTTGCTTGAACCAATATCAAATTGAGGTGCAAACTTTCGGATTACGAACTTAGCTTTGTCTTCGATAGCAAAATATCTTGCCTGAGAGACATCTCGTCCCTTCTTTGGGTCGAAGGTGATCACCCTGTCGTTCAGGAATGATCTTTCGCTTAGTGATAGGATATCTCCTTTCGAAAATGTATCTCCAATGTAACCTATATATGCCTCCATGGCACTAGCAGTATGGAAAATCGCTGATCGGTAGAAGCATTTGGCATCTATAATTCCACCACTTCTTCCAGCCTGCTTTGCTAGATCGTAAAGCTTTGCTGCATCCCGTAAATATTCTTCGAACATTATATTCTTCCCAGTGCTTTCTCAGCTTCGTAATTTGCTCTCTTGGCTTCGTAAGATTGAATTGCAGCATTGGCAAGTTGTTTATTAATCTGCTTACGAGTCGCTTTTGTTGCTAACACGATGAAGACTTCCAGCATTCTACCTAATTCTTTTGACGAACTTCGAGTCCCCAATCCGCGATACGTATCCGGATCTACACCCTTTAATCGCGCTTCAGATAATGCTTTGGCATTCAGGGGATCGTCAGGAGGAGAAACGGATTCTGGAAGCGAGTATAAGGTATCAAGATATTCAGTGTTTGACTGGAATAAGCCAGCAGCATAAGACCAGCCTGCGACGACAGAAAGTGAGAATGCCTTTCGGGCAAACTCCGCACTATTATCGGATGTGCGGCCGATGATTGCACTGCGCTGTATCTTGTGTAGTCGTGCAAACTGATGTCCCATCTGATGTAACTTGTCATTGTTCCAGTCAATGGATGTTCTTAACCGTTCATAGGTATCATCCGTTCCCCCTGATGCACACAGTACAGGTTGATGCAGTTCTGTATCTGACGCATTCATACCACGGAAGAAGTTGACGATTAGTGTTCGCGCAATTCGTACCGTTGGGATTTCACCGCTTCGGCGATCGGCGAAATCTTCTCCTACTGCGAGCATGCCGGTCCTCTGACACCAATTCCGAAGGGCTGAACCAGTCATCTGCTCCCGCATGCGATCTAGAAGGTCATTCGACACAGCGATTGAAGTGTTATTTACAATTGCAATTTCCACCTTCTGTTCCCGTGATAGACCGAAATAAACCCGTACCCCATGTGGAACGATTTTTCCTTTTTCTAATGCCTTGAAAATTGCACGGATTCTATGCTGACCACCATATACCTTTAGTGGGGTATCTGCTCGATACGATGTGTCATACTCCAACACAATGTCTTCAAAGCTCCGACCTCCTAGGGCATCATTCTCCATGTCCCTATACGCGATTTTGTCCTCTGTAATATCGCGATTAAGTTTATATAAGTCGTCATCGTCATCTGCGTCAAGCGTTGCCTCCAAATCGCATTTTAAAGCCAAATCGGCACCGCTAACATGACATGTTAGGTAGTGAGCATCACTTTTTTCATCGTGACAGATGACCAATGCCGTTCCATTACGCAACTCGTAAGGATCAAATTCATTAATGAATTCTTGCATTAGTTCGATCGGAAGGTCGCGGTCACTTTGATCCGCCGGCGCAATCAGTTTTGTTTCCATTGATTCCCTTCCTACTCTTTGAGTGATATTGCCAAGTTTAGCGAACTCGAACATCAGCAACTTGAGTATATCCAGCAACTTGTCTAGCCGCAACTACGAAGGAATATTTAGGATAATTTGAAGTGCACTTGGCAACTGATCGCACATCTGGCTGCACAACGCCGCCGTGCCGCTCTCGACGATATTCCCGCCAGCGATGCCGATGGGCGTGAATCCGGCCAGCCGGATCGAACAGACCCCAGCCCCACTGTCCTCCAATCCGACCACGTGGAACCGCTCCTCGAACGGAATGCCCAGCCCCACCCGGCAGGCTTCGGCATAGAGCCAGGGGTGCGGCTTGGGCGCAAGCTCGCCCATTGTGCCCACCTCACCCCGCCGCAGCGGGAATCCGGCGGTGATGATGGCGTCGTAAAAGTCTTCAGGCCTGCCCATGCCCAAAGTCTGAAAGGCGCTGAGGATTTCGGGATAGGCTTTTTCATACAAGCCCGATGTGACCAGGGCGATGCGCACGCCTGCCGATTTGAGTTCCAATAAGAATTCTTTCAATCCCGGCGCAGGCTGGAACGCATCTTGGCGTCCATGTCCATCGAGAATCGCCTGCATTTCTCGGTGCGTATGCTCGAAATAGAATCTGCGGGCGTCGTCCAGGCTGTGGCCGGGGCAGTATTTGGCGATGCCGTATTGCAGATGTTCGGAAACGCTGTGTCCGCTAACATAGGGGAGATCGCTGGCTTCCAGTTCGAAGCCGGGATTCGCCAGCAGCGAAGCGATAGTCATTTGGATGATCCAGATCCAAAATGACTCGCTATGCACGCTGGTCCCATCCAGATCCATCAACACGGCCTTGACCGGGCGGCGCAGTTCGATGGGCCGGACAGGGTAATAGGCGGGGTAGCCCAGGCTGGAATGGACGAGGGCGAGCGTGTAGTCCGCATAGCCGATGAACTCGATCTTGCCATCGCCGGTGGCGGCGATCTGGCGCACGCCGTCTCGTCCCACTGCGTGAACGCCGTCACCCGCACGGTCGCGCTGGATCAGCCCGCTGTCCGGGCCAAATTCACCGAGGTCGGGGAACCGCATCGTTAGGCCGGGCCGAACCATAACTTCGTGGTCTCGTCGAAATGCCAGCCAGGCGCATCGATGACGAGATCGTGCTTGGGCCAGCCAGCGGCGATGCGCTCACGAGTGGCATCCCAGGGGCGGATGCCGCTCAACCCATCGGCGGCCTCCACATTGCAGGCGCCCACGGCAGTCGCCATGACCACGGTTTCGGCTGGTGACAGGCCCCGCAACAGGCTCGCCAGGAATCCGGCAATCGAAGCATCGCCCGAACCGGTCGCCCCCACTTCCTCCACCCGAAAGGCCGGGGCCCAGATTTCCACATTCGCCCAAACAGCCGCATCCGCTGCGATTCGGCCCATGCTGGCGAGCCGCTCCGCACTTCCCGTGCGCAGGTAGAATCCACGATGCCCCAGCTTGATGATCGCCATGGCGCAACCCATTTCCAGCATTTGGCCGCTGACTTCGCTGAGCAATGGCGGCGTCACCTGGTCGAGCACGCCGCCGCTGGCTGCCATGCGCTCGAAGGCTTCTCGACGCAGCATGAAGAAGATTTCCTCGGCGCTGGGGAGGAAGACATCGACATAGGGGAGCGTGCGGCTCAAGATTGTCGTCCAATCTGCTCGACCGCTGGCGGTGGAGGCATCGGGCAGGGACATGTCCAGCGAGGTGGTTACGCCGGTTTCTTTGGCCCGACGGAAAATCTCGGCCAGCTCCGCCCCATCGTTCTCATAGAGCGAGCGCATGATCGGCGGGTAGCCCAGGTGGAACACGCGGCTGCGGGCGACGATCTCGTAATCCACATCGGCGGCGCAGAAGGTGTTGTTCGCCCCCGGAAAATGCAAGAAGATGCGATCCACTTTGGGCGGATTGATGACGACCGTGTACGAAGTGTCGGCATTGGCATCGACCACCATGCCTTGCGCTAAATGCGGCGCGTGCTCCTGCACCAGATGGCGGATTTCATCGCCATAGAGGTCGGCCCCGACCTTGCCCATCAGTTGGGCATTGATGCCGAGGCGGTTGAGGGCGAGACCGGTATTCGCCACGGGACCGCCGGTGGAAAAATGCACGTTGCCGACCTCCACCAGCCTGCCCGGTCGAAAAGCGCTATAAAAGTCGGCGATATTCCCGGCCGATAAATCGGGTATGACGTCCAGGCAGATGTGCCCGGCGACGATGGCATCGATGAAATCAGACAAGGTGATTACTCTCAGGGTGATATTGGATATCGGATATTGGGGGTTCGACAACACTGAATAGATAGGATGGATTCTACCGTTCGCTCGCTCGCACACGCTGGGCTGCTTCGATCATAGCCAGATAGCCATCAACAGGCACATAATCCGGGATGGAATTGCCGGAACCGAGCGCGTAGCCATTCGCCTGCGACCGGTAGCGGCTGGCACGGTGAACGACATCAGCCACGATGTCATCAGGTTTGAACTGACAGAGGATATCCACATCAATGCCGCCAAGCAAACCGATGCGGTCGCCATATCTTTCGATCCAGGCGTCGAAGGGCGCAATGGCATCTTCATTCGAGTGTTTGGCATTGATGCCCAGGCCGATCAGGTCGTCCATCACGCTGAAAATCTTGCCGCACGAGTGCAACAGAAAGGGTATGCCTGCTGCGTGCACCATGTCGATGACACGTTGATATTGGGGCAGGATGTGCTGGCGAATGGTGTCGGGCGCAAGCAGGGTATTGCTGCGAAAGCCCAGGTCGTCGCCGAAACGGCAAATAGCATAGTGCTGTCCATGCCTTTGCAAGAATTCCGCCCAAATCTCCGCCATCAGGTCGCCGATGCGGCGGTAGAGATCGGCAAACAGGTCGGGGTCATCGACCATCATGTAGGCCAGATATTGATAGCCGACCAGGTCTTCGCTGATCTCGAAAACGCCATTGCCAGGCCCGCCCACCGCCTTCATCCCCGGCGGCAGATTCTCTCCCATAGCCCTGAATTTGCGATCCGCCGCCTGCCAGTATCGTCGCGGGATTTCATCCCAGGGGTAAGCCTCGAAGTCCTGGCGATTCTGAATTGGCCCTTTGCGGCTGCCGTAGATTGCGCCGTGGTCGGGCAGGCTGCGCGTAATCGTCACCTCGAAAGAGACCGTGTCATAGGTCATCTTTTCATAGAAGCGGTTGTAATTGCGGAAGAATTCCTGCAGATCGTGATTATCGCCCGCCTCGAGTTCGGCGAAGCTCGCACCCAACACCGCCTCCATAATCGTCGGATCAATCTTGTGCTCGTAGAGAGGCAGGCGCGCCGGCCTGCGATTGGCGAGCACATCCAGCATGTGCCGGTAATCGGGTTGGAAAGGCAGCAAGGATTCAATCATTCCAGTTCGGCAATTCGAAAATATCGGTGAAAGCTGGCTCGCTTTGCTGTGTGACCCAACCGTATGTTTCAGCGTATTCCTGATAGAAGATGTGCCGCTTTGGAGAAGGTTCGACGCGCTGTGTTCGTTTGACGAACCGCTCAGCCGTAGCGGCCATGTCGTCGTAAAT
>JAGFJG010000061.1 GCA_024102915.1 Caldilineales bacterium | reverse complement strand
AAGTATGATACAGGCTGACCGGCATTTCTCACCTCCGAGAATCTTGGTTTTGTGCAACTCAATCTTCTCGATCGGCGATGTGTCGGTCAACTTTTTCTCACCCCCTTCAAAACTGTCGGGTAGCTAGGTCCGAAATTGAGAACCAATCCAACTTCGATGATGCTCGCCTTAAGATAGTTGATCAGTTGGGTCGTGTGCACAGGTGATATGGCTTCAGCGGCTTTGAGTTCGAGAATGACAAGATTATTGACGATGATATCCGCATAGTACTCTCCAACTTGTACGCCGTCATAATACACGGGCAGAGGAGCCTGTTGTTCGACGGTCATGCCTCGTTTTCGCAATTCGTGCACGAGTGCATTTTCGTATACTTTCTCCAGAAATCCATAGCCCATCGTGTTGTAGACGTCATAGAATGCGCCCAAGATGGCATCAGTCAGGTCTCCATGAAGCATGTGATGTCCTCAACGATTTTGACAATCCAATGTAATCAAGACAGTGAAGTGATAGCTATCTTCGATCCGCGAGAATCCGCGTTTAATCCGCGTCATCCGTGTTCCAATTCCGATGCAATCCATCGATTGTCCCCAACAATGGCCCGGCACTGCGCTGGCTGAGGCTGACGCTGAGGGCCAGGAGGATGCGGCCCATCGCCCCCCACCACCACGCCAGACGATAGGGCACGGTGCGGGGCAGGAGCTTGCGATGCAGGTATTTCTCGTTGCGCGTGCGGGTGAAGAACCGCCGCCGCAACGTCGCCCGGCCTGACCTCGATTTATGGTGCTGCAAGCGGGCGTTGGGCGTCTGCCACAGGCTGGATTTGCGCCCCGCCCGCAGGCTGAAATCCACATCCTCGCCATCGGCATAGCCGCCCAGGTTCTCGTCGAACCACATGCCCTCGATGGCCGCCCGCCGGAAGCTCATGCAGAAACCGACCAGCGCCTCCGCCGGGATTTCCCGCGCCGGCAGCGCCACCCAGCCCACGCCCAATGCCTTGCTCACGCGCACGGCCTCGCCCGTGGCCGCCACCGAGGTCAGCCCGAACAGCCGTTTCAGCCGGGGCGCCCCGCCCGACGATTGCCGCCACTCCGGGCAACTGCCCATCACCCCGCCCGCATCCGCCCGCCGCTCGTACACGGCCAGCAGTTCGGCCAGATAATCCGGCGCCAGTTCCACGTCGTCGTCGAAGAAGGCGACGATATCGGATTGGACGTGGCGCAGGCCGAGGTTGCGCTGGCGGGGCAGGCCGGGGGGGGAATGGAAGGTTGAAGGTTGGAGGTTGAAGGTTGAAGATGGATCGCTGTCAGCCATCGTCCATCGTTCATCGCCCATCGTCTGTTCCGAGGCATCGACGATTACGACTTCATCCGGCGGGCGGGTCTGGCGGGCGATGGAGGCCAGGCAGCGGGCCAGGTCGGCAGGGCGGTCTTTGGTGCAGAGGATGATGGCGAGGGTGGGGGAGGGGACAAAGGCGAGAGGTCGGAGGTCGGAGGTCATTTTTCCGTATTGCATGGTGCGTCTTCTATCCTCCCTCCTGCGCGTCACCAGACGAACATTAGCACGAAGTTAAGAGTCTGGCGATGCCAGCCATTCCTCTACGAAGGCAAGCAGGTCCTCGATATTGGTGACGGACGAGGGGCCAGGCATCTCAGAACCAGGTTTGTGCAAATGATGTTCACCGGTGGCGATTCCCTGCCAATGCGGTGCATTGTCCCAACGCCTACGCAATGTGCCATCCGTTTCCATCCAATGATATGCATATTTTCGTTTGCCGTCCGTGAAAACGTAGTCACGTATTGATAGACGGCTTCCGTCTATCAGTTCACAGTCGATAACCAATCGATGTGATTTGCCGACCTGTTCAAACTGTACCAATCTCCAGGCGCGAAAGAGATTGGGACGCGCTTCAAACAGGCGCAGCACGGCTAGTCTGCGTCCAGGGCGGCAAGCTGGCCGCGAATCGTGGCCTCAGCATCACGCAACCATTGCCATTCCAGATAGGCGTCGTCTGCGGCAAAATCCTCGACGTTGGCAGCCTGATAGCCCGCTGCCATCTCTTCAAACGACATGCCCCAACTATTGGCCAGCCGCGCTATCTCTGCTTCGTAGCGTGCGAGTCTTCCCAGCAGCACCATGCGCGCCTGCTCCTTGGCGGCATCCATTGGATCAGCATAACCGATTTCGGAGATGATTTGTTCGGGGCGGTAGGACTGGATTTGAATCGTCATTTGTGCGCTCCAAGCATGTGGTTGTTTGGTGTTTCAGCATAGCGGTTTCGAGCCGGAGGCGCAAGTGAAGCTGGTCGGGTTCGGGGAGCGCTTAGCCTGCTGCCTGCGCCCGCCAGGCGTCGATTTGCGCCTGCAACTGGTCGCCGAGGGGATGACCGACCGCTTTGCCAAAATCAGCGGCGGGCTGCATGTAGTCTGCGGCGGCGGCGAAGTCGCCCTGGGCGGCGGCGATCTGGGCCATGAAAATGCTGACATTGGCCAGCCCCGATTGTGCGCCCACTGCCACATACAATGACCGGGCCTGCGCCAGGATTCCCAGAGCCTGATCGTATTGCCCGGCATTGACGGACATGCGCCCCAGACTGAGGAGGACGTTGGCCTGACCGAGGCGGTCGCCGACGGTTTGGAAGAGGGTGAAGGCCTTATCGTAGTGTTCGAGGGCTTCGTCTCGGCGGTCGAGAAAAGCGAGGACGTCGCCTTTGGCCTGGAGGAC
>JAGFJG010000109.1 GCA_024102915.1 Caldilineales bacterium | reverse complement strand
GTGTGTTTCACCGGGGGCTGGTGGCTCTTCGGCGGTCGCTTCGACAGGGGTCTCGGCTCCGGTCGGAGTCTCACCAGCCGTAGGGGTTTCGCCAGTGGTCGGCGTCTCGACGGCGGTGGGCGTCTCTTCTACAGTTGTTTCCGGAATGCGGACGGGGATGCTCTCCTCCTGGCTGAGCACATTTCCTTCTGCATCGACAATGGCGACAGACAGTTCATGTTCACCGGGCTGCAAGGGTTGTTCGGGTTGCAGAGTCCAGGCGCCATCCGCATTGACGACTCCCTCGGCAATGACTTCGTCACCGTCGAGGAGCTGGACATTGCTGTTCGGCTGGCCTATTCCAGACACCGTCGGCGTGTTTCCGCTGGTGATCTGGAAGGTGCTCGGCGGTTCGACGGAGTCTTCCGGCGTCGTCACGTCGATTGGTTCAAACGTCGCCACACCGGCCTCATCCCCGAAGTCAGCAGTTAGGCTGACAACCCCGGCGGCAAGGGCGGGCAGGATGAACTGCCAATTGCCCTGAGCATCCGCCTCCGCTTCGCCGATAACGGTTTCGCCGTCAGTAATTTTGACAACCGTTCCCGGTTTGGCCTGGCCCTGGAGAGCGGGATAGGTGACGCCGCCAATGGTGACGGTCGTCGGTTCTGGCTGAGAGGGTTCGCTGGGGATAGCGGGAGCCGTCGGGGTGGCCTCGGCTGCGGCCTCAGATGTTGCTGTGGCGGCTGGCGCTTCGCCTGCGGCTGGCGTCTCCTCGGCCACCGGGGTTTCCTCCGCCACCGGGGTCTCTTCCGCCGCAGGCGTTTCATCGCCAGTTGGCGTTTCATCTGTAGTCGGGGTTGCAGCCTCTTCGGCAGTGGCGATAATCTCGAATTCCTCACCTTCGCTCAGGATTTCGCCTGAGGGATCGGCAATCGCAACTGAGACCGTGTGCGAACCTTCGGCGATCGGCGACTCGGGCTGTACGGTGAAGTTACCCTCGGCATCGGCGAAAGTATCACCGATCACCACGCCATCTTCGATCATTTGAACACGGCTGTTGGGTTCCGTCGTACCGGAAACGCCAGGGGTCGAGCTTTCTGTCACTTCGCCGATGGTTGGCGCTTCGACATCTGGTTCCGGCACTGCAATAACAATCGGATCGAAATTGGCATCAACGGGCTCCTCATCCGTGCCAAGCGTGATGTCGAGCGTATGCAGCCCCTCAGCCAGCGGCGGCACAATGAACGACCAGTTTCCATCTGCGTCGGTTACCGTCTCGCCAACAAGTTGGGCGTCTTCGGTGATGCGCACAGGGGTGCCAGGTGCAGCGCGGCCTTCAATTCCGGTATAGGTGGCGTCGCCAACGTTGATGAATGCCGGTTGAGGCTGCGTAGGCTCAATTTCCGCTGGAGATTCACCGGCTATTGGCGTCTCTGCAGCAGGGGTTTCGCCAGCCGCAGGGATCTCACCGGCAGTAGGCGTTTCACTCTCCGATGGCGTTTCGCCAGCGGCCGGGGTTTCGGCTGCGGCGGGAGTTTCGCCTTCAGTCGGAGTTTCGCCAGCCGCAGGGGTCTCATCGGTCGTTGGCGCTTCGCCCTCAGATGGCGTTTCACCAGCGACCGGGGTTTCGGCTGTTGTGGGAGTTTCGCCTTCGGTCGGCGTTTCGCCAGCCACTGGGGATTCACCCTCCGATGGCGTTTCGCCGACGGCAGGAGTTTCATCGGCAGCCGGAGTCTCCGCCTCAGCCGGCGTTTCCGCTGCGGCAGGAGTTTCATCCGAGGCCGGTGTGGCTGTCACCTCCGCAACTTCCTCTGTACGTCCGGCATTCGTACTGCCAGGCGGCAGCGTCAGCGCGGCAAAAATGAAAATGACTGCCAGGACAACAGTGGCCGCCAATTTCCAGCGGTCAAATGGCCAGTACCAATAGGGGGGGCGTTCGTATGACATGGCTTTCTTTCCCTGGAGTTAAATCCAAATAAAGTCAGAAATGATAAGGGTAGGATAATTGTATGAAAACGCCTAGACCTGTTCGGATTCCATTACGATAGCTTCTAATGCCGCCTCTTCGGCGGCTTCAGAAGCATCCATTGCAATTGTTTCAGCCGCTTCGGCGATTTCTTCCGCCTCAGCAGCAACCTCTTCGCTTTCGATCGCTTCCACAGCCGCAATTGCGGCGGCCGCTTCCGCGACCTCGCTTTCTTCGACGGCTTCGGCTGCGGCCACGGCTGCCACCGTCGCGGCGACAGCGGCGTCGTCATCCAAATCGATCACATCTTCTGCGACACGTTCGGCGACTTCGTCCGCTTCCAGCGCTGCCATCGCCGCCTCTTCCGCAATCTCTTCATCGTCAAGCGATTCAACCGCCGCAATGGCCGCCGCTGCCGCGGCAACCGTCGCAACGCCATCCATTTCCAGCGCATCTTTGGCAGCTTCTTCTGCAACGATGTCAGCTTCCAAAGCATCAACCGCTGCATCTTCGGCGATCATATCCGCTTCGATGGCTTCGATCGCCGCCATTTCGGCGATGTCTGCCGCTTCGTTTGCCCGTGCCGCCGCTTCGCTGGCAACCATCTCTGCTGTCAGCGCCGCCTGCAAGCGGGTGTTCAGAGCGGAAATGTCGCTGAGGCTCGCTTCGTAGTCTTGCTGTAGCGCGTCAACCTGTTCTTCCGCCGCGCCAAGTTGCGCTTTTGTGGCTGATAGTTCAGCCTGGACATGCGATAATTGTCGTTGGGCTGCCACTCGTTCCCTTCTAAAAAACCATAATTCCAGCAACCAACTAAGCACCCAACCCAGCAGCAGGCCAAGCAGCAAAGCAACCCATGGATTCATCTATGATTCCTCCTCTTTAGACTTGTAAGAGGTAAATAAAGAAAGAGTGCGTTCAAAAGTGTGAATGATAAAATTTGATTGGGTGACACCTTTGTCGCGTTATTATACGAAATCTCTACGGCAATTGCAAGCGTGAAATTACCTTCTTGCCCGAAACGCGTCTATTGCAGGAGTTCCGTAAATTTTTCGCAATCTGATGGTTGTGCAAGCAACCCCTTGAGCTTGTACGAAATCCTGTGCAACGACGCTTAACCATGCGATAGCCAATCAGTCGCTACGATTATGCAAGCGCGCGACATCTTGGCGGACGCACAAACAATTTGGTTGGGTTCTACACTTGCCGCTAAACTGTCTTCTTGATTTCACTTTCAGAGTGACATAACTGTTTGTCTGTCCCGTTTTCATCTCACACAAAGCCACGAAGTAGCAAGGATTTTCAGATTTTTCTGGCGTCTTTGCATCTTTGTGTGAGATCAAACGCTGTAGGTGAACAGTTATGCAAAGATTAGCCTATTCACATTCGTCCATCCAAATTATCCAAAAACAAAATGACAGATTATCTGCCGAAAAACACTGTGTCGATTGCAAACGTTGATTCGCCACCGCTTCCTTCGCCCATTGTCGAGACCATGTTTCGCCATCGCTCAATCCGGGCTTACAAAGGTGATCCCGTTCCCGATGATATTCTGACCAATATCCTCGAAGCGGGCGTGCGCGCTTCCTCTTCGGGGAACATGCAGACCTATTCGATTATCGTCACCAGGGATTTGGAATTGCGCAAACAACTCTATATCCCGCACATGAACCAGAAAATGGTGCTGGAAGCGCCTGTCTTGCTCACCTTTTGCGCCGACTTTCATCGCATGCGCCATTGGTTGCGGGTCAGCGACGCTCCCGATAATTTCGACAATTTCATGAGCTTTATGATTGCCGCCATCGATGCCATCCTGGTTTCGCAGAACGTGGCATTGGCGGCTGAGTCGTATGGATTGGGGATTTGCTATATGGGCAGCACGCTCGCCAACTGCGACCGGATCGGCGAAATCCTGAACCTGCCGCCAAACGTGGTCCCGGTCGTTGGTTTCTCGCTCGGTTATCCGGATGAAGATCCCGCGCCCCGTGATCGCCTGCCCCTATCCGGGCTTGTGCATTACGAGACCTATCAGGACTATGATGACGACGCAATCCGGGAGATTTACCGGGAGCGCGAGGTCAAGGGTTGGGAGCGTTATATGGCTTCGGAACGGCTGCGCAAACTGGTGGAGAAGTCAGGCGTCGAGAATCTTGCCCAACTTTATACTGTCGTGAAATACACACGCGAGTCGCACCAGGGTTACTCTCAGCGAGTTTTGGACTATCTGGCGCGGCAGGATTTTATGAATAACGCATAAGCCGCCCTGAGTTCTATGTTGCAAGCGTCGAGTTCCGGGTCAGATATTCCCCTTTGAACGTGGAACTTTGAACCTGGAACCGAGACCGGGCTATCGTTTGCTTTTTCGTGCGGGGGGAGTATCGGGCTTGGGCGAGCGCAGCAGCCTCGTCCCATTCAATGTCACCAACAACGACATGCCCACGTCCGCCAGCACAGCCATCCACATCGTGCCTGTCCCGACCAGGATAAGCGCAAATACGATAAACTTGACCAGCAAGCTGAGGATCACATTGACTTGAATCGTGCGCATGGCCGAGCGACTGAGCCGGATGGCGAAGGCCAGCGGCATCAGGCTTGGCGCCATGATCGTCACATCGGCGGTTTCCATCGCCTGGGCGGTCGTGCCGATGGCGACGCCGACATCGGCGGATGCCAGCGCCGGGGCGTCGTTGATGCCGTCGCCCACCATGGCGATCGAGCCGTACTTTTTGCGGGTATCGGCCAGCACGGCCATTTTCTCTTCCGGCAGACAGCCCGCCCAAATATCGGTGATCCCGACCTGCGAGGCCACCACCTGCGCCGTCGATAGCGAATCGCCTGTGAGCATGAGCAAATGTTCGATCCCCAGCTTTTTCAAAGCGCTGATTGCCGCCGGACTGTCGTCGCGCACCGTGTCGGCCACAGCGATAAAGCCGCGATAATCGCCCTGGCTGCTGATCATCATCGTAGTCTGACCCTGGGAATCGAGCTTGCCGACCGCCTGACAATGATCTGGTGCGTGCTCGATGTGCTGATCGAAATATAGGTGGCTGCCGATGGTGATTGCGCGGCCATTGACCACGCCACGCACCCCGCGCCCACCCAGGGTGACCACGCCTTCGGCGGGAGGATAACTGCCGGTCAGGCCGCGCCGCTGCGATTCACGCACCACTGCTTCGGCCAGGGGATGTGTGGCGCTGCGTTCGACCGCGCTGGCCAGGGCCAATACGTCGTCGCAGGCTGCGCATTCGGTCAGCATGGGATTGGGGCACGAGACGGACAAATAGTTCACGACGCTGGGTTCGCCCCGGGTGAGCGTGCCGGTTTTGTCGAATGCAATGGCCTTGATCCCGTTCAACCGTTCGATGAAGGCGCCGCCCTTGAAGAGCAAACCATGACGCGCAGCGTTGCTGATGGCACTGACCAGGGTGACGGGCGTACTGAGCACCAGGGCGCACGGGCAGGCGACCACCAGCAGCGCCAGGGCTCGATACAGCCAGCCCTGGGTCGGGTCATCTGGAACAAGCCAGGGTTGGCCCAGCGCCAGGGTGGGGATGAGCGCGACCGCCAGGGCGATGGCGATGACGGCGGGCGTGTAATAGCGGGCAAAACGGTCGATGAAACGCTGCGTGGGCGCACGCTGTTCCTGCGCCTCCTCCACCAGCCGGATCATGCGGCTGATCGTATTATCGGCGGCCAGATGCGTGACCTCGATTCTCAGTGCGGCCTCGCCGTTGATGCAGCCGGCGAATACTTCGTCGCCAGTGGATTTGTCCACCATGCGGCTTTCGCCTGTAATCGGCGCTTGATCGACGCTCGATCTCCCGCTCAATACAACCCCATCCATGGGGATGCGCTCACCGGGTTTGACCAAAACCTGATCGCCGACATGCAGTTCGGTGATCTCTACCGTTGTTTCGACGATCTGGCCCTCTCGCCCATCCAATCGAATCGCCCGGCCGGGCGTCAGAGACATCAGGCTGCGGATGGAGTCTCTGGCTTTGTCGGCAGTATAGCCTTCCAGCGTTTCGCCAATCACGAAAAGCACCATGACCACGGCTGCTTCGGTGTATGCGCCGATGAAGAGCGCGCCAATGGCGGCAATCGACATCAATACATTCATATTGATATCGTGATTGATGCGAAGACTGCGCCAGGCGCTGCGCATCACCGAATAGCCTGCAAGCAGCATGGCAGTGATGGAAGCGATGTCGATGGCGATGCTATCCACATTTAACCAGGGCAGGAATTCGTGGAAAATCAAACCCGGCAGCAGCAACACGAACGCCAGCATCGCCGCTCGCGAGTCGTTGCGATGCAGCATGTATTGCCAGAAGCTGCGCGGCTTTTCTGTAGATTGCGCGGTTGGCACGCTGGCGATATCTTCTTGCAAAACCTCGGCGTCATAGCCCAATTCCCGCACACGCATTTCCACAGCGTCGGCAGAAACATCGCCGCGCACGGAAAGGACTCCCGTAGCGAAACTCAATTCGCTGGAAGTCACGTCACTCAGGCGGGACACGCCCGCCTCGACGGTGTGCGCTCAGTCGGCGCAGGTCAGCCCTTCGATGCGAAACCGCAGTGTAGGTTCAGGGGCATCCATGATCGTATTATAGTTTCTTTACCTCACATCACAAATCACTCGTTTGCAGGTTCTTGCCGCGCTAAACTGACGTAAGTTTGAGACCGCTGCTTTTGGCCAACAGTTGACGATGGACCATTGACGACGGACGATGGCGGAAGCGCCAACAAAACGAGTTCAATCGTCAATCGTCTGTCGTCCATCGTCGAGTAACAACAACAGTTAACATTGTGACTTCAGGTTAGATCATCTCCGTGATCCTGTAGCCAACGCCGCGGATATTTTCGATGCAGCCTGTTTCTCCGACAGGGTAGCCGAGCTTGCGTCGAATCGAGCGAATCAAAGGTCGAATGAGCGCACCCGCCTCCTCATCGTACGCTTTGAATTTGTGGGTCACCTCGACCAATTCATCCGTCGACACCACCACGCCGGGTTGAGATGCCAGATGTTTGAGCAATGCGAACTCGCGGGCCGAAAGCATGATTGGCTCGTTGTCGACAAAGACGTTGTATTTGATAGGTTCGATCCGAAGGCGGCCAAGCACGATAGCGCCCAAAGCATCGGAATTGGTGCGCATTTTTCTGGCGCTATTGAGGTCGAGCGTATTCGATTGGTCAGCGATCTGCCTCGCACGACGCAGTTTGCCCCTTACGGCTGCGATGAGATCGAGGGGATGGATGGGCTTCGTGAGATAGTCGTCAGCGCCAAGCTCTTTGCCATATCGCACATCGCTATCCATCGCTCGGGCGGTGATAAAGATAAAGGGGATTCCAACCCAGGATGGATCCGATCTCACCCGCTCCAATAGTTGATAGCCGTTTAAGCCAGGCATGGAAATGTCAGCCAGAACCAGGTCAACCTTGTTGGATTCCATCGTTTCGATGGCCGTACGTCCGTTGGTGACGGCCAGCACATGAAACCCTTCCAACTCGAGCGTTAATGACAGACTTTCGAGCAACTCTGCGTGATCATCTGCAATAAGAACAGTCGGTTTTTCGGACATTCTTCTACTCCTCTCTTATAGGTAAATAAAATGCGAATGTAGAGCCAGCTCCCAGTTCCGATTTGACTGCCACACGTCCCCCATGCAGCTCGACCAGATCACGCACAATAGCTAACCCCAGCCCTGTGCCGCCAGGTTCTCGCTGCGGGGCGACACGGAAAAATCGTTCAAAAACGGCGCCAAGGTCTTCTTGCGGAATACCGTACCCGTTATCTGTGATTCTGACGCCGCACCATGTGCCGGGCGGCAATGTCCCGCTTTCAGGCCACTCGTGGTCGCTTTTGCCGCCAACGAGCTTTCTGGCGCAATAGGTGATTGTGCTGCCGGGGGGCGAGTATTTGAAAGCGTTATCGAGCAGGTTCCGGAAAACGATCCGGATTTGTTCTTCATTGCCCCACACTCTGACAGGCTCCGATTTAGCGCGTACTAATCGATGGCTCTTTTGTTGCGCCAGAGGCTTCTGGCGCTTCACCTCGGCCATGAGCACGCTGGTCAGATCAATCCGTTTCCGCTCTGTGCTTATCGCCCCGCTGTCGATACGCGACATTTGCAGCACATCGCCGAGCAAGGCGGTCAGGATTTCGGCCTGGCGCGTGATCCTGCTGATTTGATGGAGACGCTGACTGTCGTCCATCTTCTCATAGAGCCTTTCCAGGTTTGCGGTGAGCAGGAGCAGAACAGAGACGGGTGACCGCAGTTCGTGTGATACATTTGAAACGAAGCGGTCCTTGAGTCGTTCGGCCTCTTTCAGTTCGGTCACGTCGGAGTAGACAACGACCACCTCATTCGCGTCCTGGTCGATTTTGGACATGAGCGGGTGAATCGTCAACATCACATCTCTTTGCGAGCCATCCGGGCGAGTCCGGCGCAGCTCCAGGCGGCTGGGCGCAGCAAAGCCAGTCGATGTATGGATATTGGTTTCTGCGCCGGTAAACCCGGTAACCTCCGACAAGTTTTGACCTATGACCTGGGAGCTCGTTAGCCCAGTGAGCGCTTCGACGGCAGGATTGGCGTAACGTACGATGCCGGTGGGATCAGTGACTAGCACGGAATCTACCAAGGCATCGAGAATGGCCTGCCTCAAGTCTCGCTCTTTGGCAAGCTCTGCCGTGCGTTCCGCGACCCGCTCTTCGAGTTCTCTCGCCTGCTTTTGCAGTTGCCGATAGAGGCGGGCGTTGCGAATGGCGAAATGCGCATGGAAGGACAGGCTGCGTAAGAGTTGAATATCCTGCGCGCTAAACGCATCACTACGCGTGTAGCTGTCGGCGAATAGCACCCCCAACACATCTCCCTGATAGATCATCGGGATGGCGACTACGGAACGAGCTGTATCAAGCGTGGGCTGGCCAAAATGTGCATAACTATTATCTATGCTGGTATCGGCCACAATGATTGGTTTCTGCTCGTGCACGACCCTGCTCACCAGCGAGTGATCAGCGCTGATGTCGATGGCTTTCATTTCCTCGTCAGGATGGTTGCGCCAGGCCTTGGGCGTCATTACTTCTGTTTCTGGGTCGCGCAACCAAACCGATGCGGCATCGGCATTTGGCACAAGTTCGACAATCGAATCGGCCAGAACCTGCAAACGCGCATCCAGATCAAAGTCTTGCGCCATCCGTCCGGCCACTTTTTCCAATGTGCCGATGCGCTCGATCCGGGATTCCATTTCCTGATTCGTGTTCACCTGAGTCGTCACATCGCGGAATATCAGGATGTGAATCGTCTCGCCATTATGCGATAGAGTGCGGCTGATCGAGACTTCGGCGACTCGCGACTCGCCTGTCGCCAACTCAAGGGTTACATTCACATTGCTATCGTCGCCCGATATGAGTGAATGTACGAATGTGCTCAGCGGTTTATTGAGAATCTCACGGCTTGAAGAATACCCCAGCATCTCAGCCATTCTGGAACTGGACATCAGGACATTGAGATCGCCGTCCAGGACGAGTATGCCTCCCGGAAGATGATTGATGATGCCTTCCAGCGTTGCCACTTGCCCCAGTGAACTCAGCGAAAACCAGCGTTTCGCCGCCAGACGAACTGCGTCGCCGACTAATTGAGGGTCTGACGGACAACAGACCACATCATCGACGCCGGCGCGGGTCGCCTGATGGATTGTGATCTGGGCGTCGCTATTTAAGAATCCGAATATGGGGATTGTGGCTGTCGGACGCGTGTTGCGGATCGTGCGGCAGACTTCCTCAGCATCAACCCCAGCCTGCGGGAAGCGTACGAGATAGGCGTCGGGCGGCTCCAGTTCATCGCGTATGAACGCTTTATCCGATGGACCCATAACGTGGAAATCGAACTCCTTGTTGAGAACCGAGATGACTCGGCCCAGGGAATTTGGTTCGTCATCCACCAGGACCAAGCGGCGCGGCGTTATTGCAGGCGGAAAACCTGCACTCGCTGAACTATTCATCATTGTTGTGTAATCAGTTACCCAACACGTATTCATCGTTAATAAATCCATGGCTGCAGCACCCGGCATTTTGCGATGCGCGGGGCTCCTGACTGAGCCAAGCAGAGTGGTATGAATCATCAGTCGATTGGGATCAACCAACGTTCACAAATTTAGTCAGCTACAGAAAAAGTCTGACTAGCGAAGTAACACGTATCAACCATAAGTGATGACGTTCAGAGTATGTTAAGGTTACGGCCAAAACGCGAAATGATAGCGAGATTCCACTTTTTCTTATTGACAAGAAACCGAATTTCGCACGAAACGTACACGGAAAGTTCGCTCATTTATGCTGGAGACACACGGAGAGCCGGGCTATCATGGGGTCATAACAGTCAATTACCTCATCGATGTTTCACGGCACGATGCAATCGCCAAATCACTCACTTTAACAAGATGCGATGAATAAGATTGTCAGGTGTCGGCAAGTCACTTCAGCCTTGTACAGTCGATTGATCGATGAAGAGCGTGGCAGCAATCTGGTCGAGTTCAGCCTGGTCTGTATGCTCCTCACCGTACTGCTCATAGGCATGGTCGATTTCTCAAACATCGTTTATGCAGATTCCGTACTACAGGCTGGCGCACAGGCCGGCGCCCGATACAGCCTCAGCCATCCCGGAGATTCGTCCGGTATCCAAAGTGCAGTTCTGGACAGGTTGGTTGGCCTCGATCATAGCCACGTGACAGTCGCCGCCGAATCGCCAGCCGCCGTTTACCCCACCACCAGATCCGTGCGAGTAACAGTCAGCTACGAGTACGAGTTCATCGTCCCGTTCATCGCAGATCTGTTCACCGACGACTCACTCACACTGCAAGGAGAAGCTCGACTCTCGATGTAGCTTCAAGGAGGTACACCGCTCTCAACATGACACCCCAACCTCATCCTGTATCGTTGTAATCACTCCTATCAACCCTATCCATCTCTTTCCGTCTCACTCTCACTCACTTTTTTGGAGGAAACCATGATTTTCCAACTGATGTCCATGCTGATGAATTACGTTGACGATGAAGAAGGCGCCGAACTGGCCGAGTACGGCCTGGTGCTGGCCCTGATCGCCGTTGTCGCAATTGGCGCCCTTACCGCCCTGGGCGGAGGCATCTCCGGAACTCTGGGCAGCATCACCGCCGAACTGGGCGGCTGATCCAGACGGGGGTTTCACCCCCACCACCTTCCCGATGACTTGGAGACGTCTCGGGCCCGCTGCTCAAGCGTCGCCGGATTCGTCTCCAAGTTTTTTGTGGGAAAAGTGTGATGAACCGTTTTTTCACCTCGACCGATCATGAGCAGGGATCCAGCCTCGTAGAGCTGGCCTTGATTCTGCCGGTTGTACTGGTGCTGACATTGGGCGTCGTCGATGTAGGCCGGGCATTCCGCACCTATATCGTATTGCTTGGCGGCGCTCGGGATGGCGCTTACTGGCTTAGCCTGAAGCCAGCCGACACTGTCGGAGCATCCCAAAAAGTGATTGAGGCGGCGGAATCTATCGGTCTGGAGGGAGGGGACATCGCTGTCTCGCCCGTGATTCTGAACACAGATGGCGTCGCCCGGATTAGCGTCTCCCACACTTTTGTTTTCTTTGTAGGGCTTTTGCCTCAGGCCGATGTCACCATGCAAATACAGGTGAACATGCCTCTGCTTGAAACTGGCTAAACTGCGCGAAGCGAGCGCTCGTATCCCATGAAGACCGAACCTAAGCATACAGATATCTCCAACTCCGTCGAGCCAATCACTGCCTCCACCGCTCTGACGAAAGAACGAAAAGACGAAGAGGGACAAAGCCTGTTCGTCTCGTCGTCTAAAATCGTCAATGTTCGTCGATCGACTCAGCGTGTTGGCTATGCCTGGACTTTGGTGGTCGAACACCTCCCTGCACACGATCAATCCGGCTCGGCTATGGTCTATTTTGCCATCATGCTATTCGTGTTGGTTGGTTTTGCGGGCATAGCCATCGACGGCAGCAATGGTTTCATGAATCAACGCATGATGCAGAATGCCGCCGATGCCGCCGCGCTGGCGGGCGCGAAAGTGTTGGCGACAACCGGATCATCCACCGGCGTTGGCACGGCAGTCAATTCTTTTTCCTCGCTGAATGGGGCGGAATCGGCCACCTGGTCACTTGTGAACAGCAATAAAGGCGTGGCCGTCACGACAAGCGTCACATTCGATACCTGGTTTGCCGGGATGCTGGGGTCGCCGGTAATGACGGCCACGGCCAGCAGTGAGGCGACATTTTATCCGATAGTCGGTACAGGAAACCTGCTGCCGATGAGCGTCTCTTGTGAGACTCGCACCTTCGGCCAGCTTTATGACCTTTGGGTGAAAGATGACCATCTCGCTCCCGGCAATGTCGGTTGGCTGGATTGGAACGGCGGGTCGCGGGGGAACAGTGAGTTAGTCGATGCCCTCCTTAATCCCGGGAGCAGTGGCATCTGGCATATCGGCGACTGGGTCTATGGCAGCCCGGGCGTGCAGTCTAGCTCTGGCGTCCGTGATGCACTTGATTACTGGATTGGAAAACATGTGACAGTGCCCATGTATGATTCTATTGAGGGAAATGGCGCCAACACGCAATATCGCATCTGCGGATTCGCTGAATTCGTCTTGCAGGGTTACGACATGCATGGCAACGACGGCTGGGTGCGAGGCCATTTTATCCGTCACGTCGATGTCGGCGGCATTCCCGGTAATGCAGTCGATTACGGTGTGCGCGTCCTGCAATTCACGCAATAGTCGAGGAATATCCAATGTCAAAGAAAAGCGTATTCTGGTGGTTGGCTGCAGCCCTTCTGGCTGTGCTCGCCGGATATTTCACCTATTTCTCGCTGGTTCGCGTCGTACCAGCGGCAACAGGCAAGGCCGAGGCCACCAATCCTGTAGTGGTCGCCCTGACGGCCATCCCATCCCGACGATCGATTGCACCCGAGGAATTGCAGATCAAATTCCTGCCCGCCAGCGCTGTGCCGCCGGGGGCGGCTTTTGCAGTCGATCAGGTGATTGGCAAGATGTCGAACACCAATCTGTACGAGGGCGAGCCTATCATCCTGGAACAATTGGTGACCCCCGACATTGTCACTCAAGAGTTGTCCCTCTCGGTGCCAGACGGCAAAGTCGTCATGGCTGTGCCAATGAATTCGTTGCTGCTGCGCAATCGGCTTGTGCGTCCTGGGGATTACATCGACATCGTCGGCAGCTTTATGCTGGAAAATGTCGATGCTGAAACGGTCAGCCGGCAAGAAAGCATTGCCGCCCTGCAGAACATGGAAGTGCACGCCATCATCGCCCCTCAGGTCGAAACCGAAGATGGGGAGACGGCTGAGACGATGAGCGGCGAATTTGCCGGCGCTACCGGGACCAGCCACGCTGTTCTCCTGGCGCTGGATATCCAGGATGCCCTGGTCTTGCGGCACATCCTGGATGCGGGCGGCATTCTGGATTTGCTGCTCAGGGCGCCCACTCACCAGGGCGAGGCGCTTGTGATGCCGGTTGATAGTCCCTATCTGGCCGCACGCTATCAGATCGGTCAGGGCGTCCCCATTTTCAGTTCCGTTTCCGCCGCTACCGATGGGCAGGCGTTGCCGTAATAATCGCTTGCCATCGCCTAAGCCAGACCAAATTCGAGGTTTATCGTGAAGCATCTTGTCCGACTTACACTCTTTAGCGTTGAACCAGACTGCAACAATGCAGTGGCTCGCGTCTGCGCCAGCAACGAGTGGCGGCTGCTTCTAGATGTCGATCATACGCATCCGCTATTGTGGTTGCAGCGCCAACACCTGGATGCGGTTTTGGTTGACCTTGATTATCCTGGCGCCCTCACGCTCTTCGCCGAAGTGGCCAACTGTACGCGGCCCATACAATTTATCGCAATCGCCAGACCCGAACGCTTCGCCGAATTGCACGAGGCGATCCAAATGGGCGCAGCAGGGTTCATCGCCAAACCCATCGATAGCGAACAACTGGAAACAACGGTCTCGTCCGCTATGGCTAAAATCAGGGCGGAGGGGGGGGCGAGTACGGATCAGGGAAATCGCATCATTTCGATTGTCAGCCTGACGGGCGGGGTGGGCAAATCTACCATTTCCGTTAATCTCGCCGCCGCTTTGCAGCAGCAAAGCCCAGGCGTGTTGTTGGCCGAGCTGCATGGCGGCCCCGGCGTTTTGGCGATGATGCAGAATATGCGTCCGCACCACGATCTTTCAAGCCTGGCCCAACAACGACGAACCGATGCCGAGGTCGTGAACGAGCTCTTGCACCCGCATTCCTCAGGCGTACGGCTTCTCTCAGCTCCGACATCATTGTCAAGGCTGGTGGAATTCGATTCGATGCAATGGCGAGCGATTCTGCTGGCCTTGACCGAGACGGGCATGCGGACGGTGGTCGATACTGCCCCCAGCGCCGATGAAACCCTGTCCGAAATCCTCAATCTGTCGTCAATCATCCTGGTGATCGCCCGGCCAGAGGGACCGAGTATCCAAAACGCCGTCGGTTTAATAGAACTGATACGCCGGAACGACGGCACGACGGCGCAACCACGACTGATCCTGAACCGCGCCAAAATGCCTGGGGCGCTGAGCGAAAAGCTGATCCGGGACAAGCTCGGCCTCGACATCTTTGCCTCGATACCGGACGATCCAGCGTTGGCGAGTTTCGCCCTGAACCGGGGCGTGCCATTTGTCCTCAGCCATCCCAACGCCCCCATCAGTGAGCGGATTTCCCGGCTGGCGCAGTCGTTGATACCGGCGCAGGCCAACTCCGATAGCGCGATGTCCAGGCGACGCGAGTCCGCCGAACCTAAGATGGGAATCCTCCAACGCTTGAATCCACTGACGCAGTCATGATTTCGTTTCTCCCGATCCTGACTTTGGCATTGCTGGCAGGCCTGATGATCAATCTGGCGGTCGATCTCACGCCAGCGCTACAAGGGTCGCATCGTTGGGGCGATGCCTGGGCCAGCCTGAGAACCGTGGGTTTCCAATCAGTAATGACAACGAATGGGACATTGCTGCATTTTCGCTGGATGGTCGCCCCGGCTGCGGCAGGGGTGATCGGCGTCATCAGCCTCAGACAAACAAACGACACGATGGCCGCGTTGAGACTGGCGGGTTGGGGATGGTTTTTACTGGCCATTGCGCTGATCGACCTGAAACATAAGGTGGTTCTCAACAAATTGCTGCTAATATCCCTGCCTTTGCTCGTTCTCAGTCATATCGTGACCGGCCGCCCGACTATTTTGGCCGCCATCGCAGGGGCAGCGTTTGCGTTTGGGCTATTTGCGCTCATTATCAAGATTCAACCCAGGGGCATGGGCATTGGCGATTTGAAATTCGCTATGTGGATCGGTTTCGCCGTTGGGTTTCCTGCAGCCGTTCATGCCATCTTGCTGGGAATTATATTTGGGGGCATAGCGGCTGCGGTCATGCTTGTTGTTCATCGTCAAACAGGTCGCAAAATCGCCTATGCACCCTATCTGGCTCTGGGCGCGTGGCTCGTCTTATTGGCTCAACTCTCAGTATAGGAACCAGTCTATGAATCTACTGCTGATCATCTCACTGTTGGTTTCTCTGGCAATCCTTTGCACAGCGGTGGCCGTGCGTCACTGGCTGGAATGGACTCGAGTGTCACTCGCCGCTTATGTGGATGCAACAGAAGCCGAGCGTCATCAACGCCAACGTAACCGGCCACAGGCCAAGCAAGTCATGGAAAGTTTGTTCGGACGTCTGGCCTACACAGAACGCCTGCAGCATCATCTCAGCCTGGCTGATATCAAGATGACGGCCACCGAGTTTCTGACCTTCCGCATCGCCGGTTCTCTGGGTCTGGGTCTGATCGTCGGAATCGCTACCGGGATGATTCTGGCGGCTCTCGTAGCGGGTGCGCTGGTGTGGTTCGCCTTTGGTTTTCATGTGCGTAGAAAAAGGGACAAACGTCTCAAGCTCTTCAACGCCCAGTTGGGCGATGTACTCAACCTTCTGGTGACATCTCTACGTGCAGGTTTTGGTCTGACTCAGGCGCTGGCATCCGTATCCACCGAAATGCCAAGCCCGGCAGCGGACGAATTCGACCGGGTACTGAAGGAAACAATGCTCGGCTATAGCCTGCACGAAGCCCTCGACCGCCTCGTGGAACGAATTGGCAGTGAAGACCTGGAGTTGGTCGCCACATCCATCCATATCCAGGCCGAAGTCGGCGGCAATCTGGCCGAAGTGCTGGAGAATATTGCAGGCACCATCCGCGCCCGCATCGAGTTGGACCAGAAAATACGCTCACTCACTTCGGAGCAACGCTATTCGGGCACCATGCTGGCGGGGTTGCCCTTTCTTCTGGCCGCAGTGATCTCGGTGATCAATCCCGGTTACATGATGGAATTGATCCAGCCCGGTTGGCCGCGCTTGATCCCGGTGGCTGTCGCCATCATGAGCATATCCGGCTACCTCTTGATGCGGCGCATGATGAGCGTCGATTATTGAAATTTTGAAAGGCGTTTAATCTCTCTGACATATGACAACGATGTATAGCCCATGAACAACGCACTGACATCATCACGGAACTCATTGAACTGGCTCAACAGTCTGTTGCACCCTGGCCAGACTATGGAAGCGCTATTGGCGCTGGAACCGGATCGTTACGCCTTTCGGCTGGCGGCGCTGGCTGGCATGGCCGAGGCTTTGCTGCTGATATTTGCCAGCGGTCTGCGAGGCTTCGATAGTCTTTTCAGCATCTTTCCACCCCTGACCATAGGGATGGCGTTCGGTATTGGGTATCTGATTCTCGGCGGCCATGTGCTTTGCTGGTCGATCAGACACGCGGGCGGAATCATGTCCACGGACGAAGGGCGAGGCGTTCTCGCCCGCGCCAGCCTGCCTTTGTTGGTGATGGCTGCGCTGATATGTCCCGTTGTGATCGCCATAATTCTGACGCAACCGGACATCGGCAGAGTTCAATATGCCGTCGTCGGCGTTGTGGTCGGGTTCGTGTTTCATGGTTGGGCGCTGGCAGTGCTATTTATCAATCTCAGGGTCGCCAGCCAGTTGTCGCCGTTACGAGTGGCGCTCGGACTTGGCCTGGCGTTGCTGGCGGTTAGCATCGCTTTGATGGTGTGCGCCATCGGCGTTCTGGCCCTCACCCTGATTCGCCCCCGGCTGGCGGGGCAGCTAACCACGCCGCTCTTGGCCGCTGTCATTGTCGGCGCTTTGGGATTCACCCTGGTGATGGCGTTTCGGGGCAATCGCCCAATGTCCTCGCCACTGCTGGCAGGCAACCTGGGCCATGGCATCGATGCGCACGTTGCGGTGGACGATGAGTTGGAAATGCGGGCGTCGTTATACACGCGAGTCATCTATCCTGCCTGGGGCCTCATTCGCAGGCTCGCTAAACAATCCACGCCGCAGAGCAGTATCGAATCGTTGCACCAAGACCTGACGCTGGCCGGATTTCCCTATGGCATGTCGGTCATCGACTTTCTCGGCCTGCGCATTCTGATCGCCCTTGTCGTCGGCACACTCGGATTCACACTTCTTCTAATGTACATGCCGACCCAGAAGGCGATTATGTTGGGCATTCTGGTGCTGGCTTTCGGTTTCTATCTGCCGACATATTGGCTGAAGAAACGGATCAATCAGCGCAAGAAAGAAATGCAGCGAGCATTACCAGAGGTATTCGATATGCTTTCCATCTGTGTCAGCGCCGGGCTGGGTTTCGATGCCGCCCTGTTACGCGTCGCCTATCGTTGGGATAACGCCCTGACATTCGAGCTGCGTCAGGTTGTGACCGAAACCCGGGTGGGTGTGCCCCGCGTCACGGCGCTGAGACGGTTGGTAAAACGCACCGACGTCGAAGACCTGGCCACTTTTGTCGCCGTCATCGCCCAGGCTGAAAGATTGGGCGTGTCGATTGGTCGGGTTCTGAAAATCCAGTCCGAGCAACTTCGGATCAGGCGGCGGCAGCACGCCGAGGAAGAAGCGCAAAAAGCCCCCGCCAAAATGTTGCTGCCCATGGCGCTCTTCATCCTGCCCGCCACCCTTGCCATCATCCTCGGCCCTGCCGTGCCGCGGCTCGCCCGCATGTTTACAGGCCTCTGAGCAGGTCGATGGTTGAGGCTTAGTTAACGATCTGGGTAGCAACCGCAGCGTCCGAAAACAGTCTTCAAACATCCATCTTCTGTGACATCTTTCCATGAGGAACCGAAAGTGAATGCTGTAGGTAACACCGATCATGATTCGAGGCTGACCCACGTCTTTGGCCGCAAGCAGGACAACGCGCGCGGCGAGGTCGCCGATCAAATGCGGCCTGATTCCGCAGATGATGAAAACATCGCCGCGCTTTTGGACGATGCCAGTGTGAAAGTGGAGCTGGAGGAAAGCTGGGGCTCCGTCGTTACGCGCCGGAAGTTCATGATCGGGCGACGGACCGCAATCTGGGTGCTGGCGTTGGTGAATATCATCATTCTCGCAGCCTTTCTGAAGGTGGCCGTCATCGATCGCTTCGTCCGTCCAACCGTGGAAGCGCAAAAAGATGAGCAGAGATATCAAAGCCTGTTCGAAACCGCCCAGATCGCTATGGCGGAAGGCAAATATCCGGAGGCGATCAACGCATTCGCACGGGCCTCAACCCATCCTCTTCTAAAAGAACAGGCGCAGGCAGGCGAACTGCAGGCGCAACGTATGGCCGAAGTGGACTTGCTCTATCGTGATGCAAACAAGGCCTGGGAAAATCAGGATTACGCAGAGGCGAACAACCTCTTCAACCAAATTGAAGTCAAAGTCCCCGGCTATCGCGATGTCCCGCAACGGTTAGAGCAATGGCAGGAGATGCAAAGCCTGTTCGTGCTGTATGAAGAAGGTGAGGATGCATATCAACGCCAGGATTGGGAGGAAGTCATTCCCCCGTTCGAAAGACTGCGTAGCATGGATAGCAGCTTCCTGACGGCCCAGGTCACCTCCCACCTTTATGACGCCTATGTGAAGTCGGCGGAACTGTTATTACAGAGTGAGGATGCGCAAGTATTGAAAACTCGCGTAGCCGAGGAACGTGTGCGCCGCGCGGTTCTGTTGCGGCCTGACGACCCCGATGCGGAACGAGAAGCCAGGGTCGTCAGGACATATGTCAGCGGTCTGAATGCGCTGTCGCAGGGTGATCTAAACAGTGCGATGCAGGCATTCGTCTCTATTTATGATGTACTGCCACGTTACCTCGGCGGTCTGATTGCCGAACAACTTTTCCGGGTTTATCTGGCTCTGGGTGACCAGAAACTGGCTACGAGTGAACGATTGGATGCAATCGATTTTTATGGAAAGGCCTCGCAATTGCCTGTAGCCGATTCCACCGAAGCGCGCCTGCGCCTGGAGGCCGTGGCAGCCGGCCCGCCGCCCACCCCAACCGTCACACCGACCCCCACCCCCTTGCCCACACCAAAACCCGACATCGTCCCCGGCGCAGGTGGTGAGCCCGAAGACCCGCCGCTGAAACTATTCAAAGGCTGGATTGCGTTCATAAGCACACGAGATAACGAGACGGGATTGTACGTGATGCGTCCTGACGGCTCCGGTCAGCGAAGGGTGCGCAAAGACGATATCGAACTCTATTATCAAATGCGTGAGCGCGAACGATGGTCGCCGTCGGGCACGACTCGGGTTTACGCCGAAGGCCCTAAAGGCAAGGCGAATGATGTCAACATCTTTGTCTTTCGAGAAGACCTGCCCCAGGGATGGGATAGAAGGTTTCAATATACGGACTGGGGCGCTCTGGAATATGATCCCGTATGGTCGCCGGATAACAAGTGGATAGCCTTCGTCTCCAACATCTCGGGCAACGATGAAATCTGGATCATGACTTCGGAGGGGATGGACCACAAACAATTGACGCACAACACCTGGGAATGGGATAAACATCCGTCCTTCTCGCCCGACAGCACGAAAATCGTATTCTGGACCAATCGCGAGGGCGGCAACAATCAGATCTGGGTGATGGATGTGGACGGGAATAATCAATTCAATCTCAGCAACAACGAGTTCGAGGATCAGGAACCCGTCTGGATCAAGTAGAGATTGTGGAGGCATTATGGCGATTTTCAGCAAGATTTCGAACCGACCAACAGCCGATATGCCGGCCTTTGACGCCGATGCGACAGCGGAACGCAATCCGCTGCGCAGCCAGAACAATCAGTCTGCGCAGCCCCATGCCGTCCCGCCGGTCCCGCCGCCAGACACGTCAGCCAGCCGCGCATATTCACCGCCCGCCCAATTCGCGCAGATTGTCGAAACTGTGCAGAACTATTTGGTGACGGAGATAAAGACCGCCGATCTGAACGATACGACAAACCTGCGCAGTCGGGTGGAGCCGGTTTTCGATGAGGCCATCGCCGAGGCGGGACTTGTGATCAGCCGGGCCGAGCGCCGCCATTTGCTCGATTTGTTACTCGCCGACACGGTCGGTTTCGGCCCGCTGCAACCACTGTTGGAGCGTGAGGACATTACGGAAATCATGGTCAATGGCCCCAAGC
>JAGFJG010000102.1 GCA_024102915.1 Caldilineales bacterium | reverse complement strand
AACACTGGATGAGTATGATAATATCTGTCATGAGCGGTGCGAAGCGGTGTCGGAAATCTTGCTCGGAAAGCGATTCCCTATCCTATTCGCCCGCTCTTTTCTTCGCTAATTTTGGCGAAGGTATTGTCTTTCGACAGGATATTCTCGATCAACTGCTCCGGCGGCATGTGCTCAAAAGGATCGGCTCTGTTCGGGTTTTTGATGTCCAGGTTGACGGAGAGGACGTTGCCGGCGGTGTCGGTTTTTAGCACGTCCGCTGCGGCCACCTGCCAGGCCTGCTCGTTCTCTTCCCGCTGGCGCCACCAGGCCAGCAATGGCTGGAATTCTTCGTAGCGCAGGGGCTTGGTCTTGGTGTAGCTCTTGCGACCTTCGGGCAGCGGTTGTTCGTAGTACCAGATGGTCGAGGTGAGGCCGGAGCGGTCGAAGAACAGCAGATTGGTGGGGATGGGTGTGTAGGGCGCAAACACGCCGTTGGGCAGGCGTACGATCGTGTGCAGATTGAACTCAGTCAGCAGTTCCGCCTTGATGCGAGCGGCCACGCCATCCCCAAACAGGGTGCCGTTGGGCACGACCACCGCGGCCCGGCCCCCGGTTTCGGAATCTCGCCCCACCCGCCGCAGCTTGCGCATGATCAATTGCAAAAACAGCAGCGCCGTCTCCGCCGTCTGTTTGTCCTCCGGGAAATTGCCCAGAATCCCCCGCTCCTCCTCGCCGCCAAAGGGCGGATTGGTCAGAATCACATCCACCCGGTCGGCGTTGGTGATGCTGGTCAACGGTTGGGCCAGGCTGTTGCCATAGATGATGCTGGGCGATTCCATGCCATGCAGCAGCAGGTTCATCTCGCCCAGCAGGTAGGGCAGGGGCTTGGCCTCGCCGCCGAAAATGCTGGTTTCGAGGGTCTGGCGGTCGGCCCCGGTGCGACATTGCGCCAGCATGTGCGTGTAGGCTTCCACCAAAAAGCCGCCCGTGCCGCAGGCCGGGTCCAGCACCACCTCGCCCAGGCGGGGATCGCTGACCTCGACCATGAGTTGCACCACCGGCCGGGGCGTATAAAACTCGCCCGAATCCCCGGCAGCGTCTCGCATCTCCCGCAGCATGGTCTCGTACAGATGGCTGAGGGTGTGAATCTCCTCGGAGGAATCGAAGCGGATTTTGTTGACCAGATTGATCACATCTCGCAGCAGATAGCCGCTCTCCATGCGGTTGTTCACGCCCCGAAACACCGTGGCGATGATCTCCTCGCGACCGGCGCCATTCGCGCTCTGCAAGCCCCGCAGATATTTGAACAACCCCGCCCCGCGGCTGCCGTCCGGCCGCACCGCCTCATCCTGATTGATGAAGGCTTTGAGGTCGTCACCGCTGATGCCATCCTCTTGCGCGGCCCAATCCCGCCAGCGATAGGGCGAGGCGATGGCGGCATGGTAGGGTTCGCCCGCCAGCGTCGCTTCCGCCTCGCGGATGTTCTCCATGTCGTCCAGGAATTTGAGGAACATGATCCAGGTGAGCATGGGCAGGCGATCCAGGTCGCCGCTCAGGCCCTTGTCCTTGCGCATCACATCGCGGGCGGATTTGACGATGCTGCGCAGTTGGCTGGCGCTGGTTTTGGATTTGGTTGGGGTGGTGTGGATGCGGGGCAAGGGGTTGTCGTCCTTTTTTGGGGGCGGGCATTTGCGAAATTTTGCGGCCAATGGAATTGTCCGGCTGTCGGCGGCAAATCCCTGCAGGGATTTGTTATTGTAAGCCAACGAATTCTATTCGATGGCTATCTGGGCGGGATGGCGGCGAAGGCATTTGCCTTGAAAAACCATCATCGGCCAATGGAATTGTCCGGCTGTCGGCGGCAAATCCCTGCAGGGATTTGTTATTGTAAGCCAACGAATTCTATTCGATGGCCGACGGACCGAGGTTTAGCTGATCGGTATGTTCCCAGGCATCGATCAAATCCCGGCCAGCGTGATGTTCCTTTTGGCGTTCGATGTAGCGACGCACTTGCGGCACATCAGCTTCCGACACCGAAAACGCACCAAAGCCTTCCTGCCAGACGAATGGCCGTTTGAATGCTAGTGTGACAAAACGCGAGCTGCTGCCCTTCAGTTGTTTCATGAAGGCCGACGGTGATACGGCTGGGCGTACAGCTGCCAGCACATGTACGTGGTCTTCGATGCCGCCTATGATGAATAAAGGACAGTACATCTCGTTCGCCTGCGCGTGCAGAAATCGATACAGATTCGGTTCGATGTCGGCGGTGATGAGCGGTTCCCGATTTTTGGTTGTCCAGACAAAATGATAGAAAAGACGCCAATAGGCCATAAGGTTGTTTGGGGCGAAAAAAAGCTCTCGGCGACAAATCCCTGAAGGGATTTGCCAATCTAAGCCAACGAATTCATTCGCTGGCAGGGTGTCACCGGATTGGATTTTGGAAGGCGTGTCTACCAGAATATTTACAGGGATTTCTCATGTTCAGCCGACGAATTCATTCGAAGGTTATGTATCGTAAAGCAGCGCTTGCATCCGTTCCACCGCTTCCGTCATCTTATCCGCCCCATCAAAAAAACGGATAATCTCGACCACATTGCCATGTTCTGAGACAGGCAGCACTTTGATGGTGTCTGGCATAGCAAAGTAAGGTACGGCGTGCTCGACATATTTGTCCAGCAATTCGTTCAATATCAGGCGGGCATCGGGGCCATACTGGTCGAAGAAATCCTGGCGATTGCGCCGTAGCCGTTCTGCTCGCTGCTTCCGTGTGTACAGCGGTGCATTAAAAGCTAAGTGGCAGAGCAGATCAAAGGGATCGGCGTCCGGTTGGCCCAATGTCTGGCGCAGTTCGTCCAGTTTGATCCCGCGTTCGGCCAGTGATTCGATGATTTGCTTGCGTTGTTTGACACTGAGCCAACTGTTCTGCAAAGCCTCAGGTGCATTGAAGAGCATCCTAACCGCCTTTCCGGTGTAGTCACGAAAGCTGGATGTGCGCAGGCGTTTGCCGTCAGCATCCAGTTCGTAAACTGTTTCGGCTATGATCTCGACCTGCCCTTCGTCCACATAATACTTGCGCGGCTCTGAGTCATCGGCACCCACCTCTTCCCAACCGCCCGGTTTGAATCCGTCATCTCCCTCGCCTCCCGAATCAACATCCTGTTTCTCACTTCCCCTGACTTCAATCACCTTTCCCTGTTCGTCAATTTCTTCCTCAGTGATCTCCACCGGTTCGCCATCGAATGTCGGGTCGGAAAACCGACGCATGGCAGAGCCGGTGTAGTCGATGATATTGAAAGACACCTTGCCCTGATCCTCCGCCACCCGCGTCCCTCGTCCGATGATCTGCTTGAAATCCGTCATAGCGTTGATGACTCGCACGATGACGACATTCTTGCAGGTGGGTACATTCACGCCCGTCGTCAACAACTGTGATGTTGTAACGATGACAGGCGTCTCTATTTCCGGATCCTTGAATTGACCCAATAACCCCCGACCTGTCTTCCCTTCATCCGAAGTGATGCGCACCACATAATTGCGGTGCGCTTTCATCAAATCGACATTCTCTCGCGCCAGGGCATGTCGCATGGCGTCGGCATGTTCCTGGTCGACGCAAAACACAATCGTTTTGTCGAAGCGATTGGTCTTCTTCAAAAAATCGTTGAGATGGCGGGCGATCGCATTGGTGCGTGCTAACAAAGCAACTTCACGCTCGAAATCTTTGGTCTGATAAACATCGTCCGGGATTTCCCGACCTTCACTGTCAACCTGACCTTCATAAGGTCGCCAGCCTGAGGCATCGACATCTGTCATCACTTGCCGCACGCGATAAGGAGCCAGAAAACCATCCTCAATACCCTGGCGTAAACTGTAGGTATAAAGTGGGTTGCCGAAATAGCGATAGGTGTCCCGGTTGTCCTGGCGCAATGGCGTCGCCGTCATTCCCAACTGATAGGCTGGCTCAAAGTATTCAAGAATTTCTCGCCAGTTGCTGTCATCTCTGGCGCTGCCGCGATGACATTCATCCACCACAATCAAGTCGAAGAAATCAGAGTCGAACTTCCGATACAGACCTGGCTGTCCATCACGTTCGGCGATAGCCTGATAAATGGCGAAATATATGTCCCGACTTTTGACCACTCGTCCGCCCGAAATCTTGTAGCGAGCGTCACCGAAAGGCGCGAACATATTATCCTTGGGGTCATCAACCAGAAAATTGCGGTCGGCAAGGAATAGGATTTTGGGTCGGCGATGCTCACCCTGCCTGTTCCATCGCATTTCCCATAACCGCCAACATATTTGAAATGCGACAAAGGTTTTGCCGGTGCCGGTTGCCATCGTTAGGAGATTTCGATCTCTTCCCGCCAATATCGCTTCAACTGCTCGATTGATGGCAATCTCCTGGTAATATCGAGGTTTTTTCCCTGCCACAGGGGCATAGCCAGTTAGCAATCGTTGACTATGCACTTCGTTCTCAACTGCCTGACCGTGCAACCTGCGCCACAGTTCTTCGGGCGAAGGCATATTGGTCAGCTTGCGCTCCAGCCCGGTGAGATAATCAAATTCGATGAACTGCTTGCCGTTACTCGAATAGGCAAACTTCAAGCCCAACCTTTCGGCATATCCCTTTGCCTGTTGCAGACCACTGCCGGCTGGCATGGTGTCTCGCTTGGCTTCGAGCACGGCAATCGCCTGATTCGGTGCATACCGCAACAAGTAGTCGACTCGCAATGCCGGTTCACGTCGTGCCGATTGACCCATTGGCACAAGCCGTCCCGGCGCGATGGGATGTTCAGGCGAAATCGAATGAGGTGATGAATCCCATCCCACAGCCTTTAGTTTGGGGTCGATGAGATATTGTCGAGTTTCCTCTTCTTTCATGCCAGGATCAACGAAAGGTGTGGGCAGATTATTCAAGGCGAGATGTGTCAACAAGTATACACATGATCACATCCTCTCACCAACTCACCCCCGCGAAAAACTCGCCCAAAAAGCTGCTGGGATGCGTGGCAAGCAGCTCGGTGTGGGTGAACCCGGCCTGTTGCGCCACGCCCGCCCACGAACCGAACGAGAGCGGGTGCGGAACCCAGTGGTTGCCCCGGTCGGTGTTGTACTCGACCAGGATCAATCGCCCTCCCGGCTTGAGATGCCAGCGAATCCCCTCAACCACATCCGCCTGCTGGCGACGCTTTACGAAATGCAGGGCGTTCGCTATGACGATGCCGTCAAGCGGGGACAAATCCATAGGGCGGGTGAAGTCGGCGGCCAGGGAGTGAAACTTCGTCTGAGGGAAATCTGCGCGCATCGAGCGAGCCAGCGCGTCCAACGCCCGCCGGTCTTTGTCCACCGCGATGAGCGTATTGCCCGGCCCCAGACAATCCGCCAGGGCCAGCGTGAACGCCCCTCGCCCGGCTCCCAGGTCGGCCCAGGTCTGGCCGGTTTCGGCCGGAACCCCATTCGCCAGCAGGCGCACATGGTCGGCGTGATTCATCTCCGCCCCTGCTCAACCGATGTCGAACACCAGACCCTCGGCGTTGGCATCCACCCGCACGACCGTACCGGCAGCCGGATCATGCGCCAGCAGGTAGTCGGCCAGCGGCTCGCGCAGGTTTCGCTGGATGATGCGTCGCAGCGGCCGAGCGCCCCATTCCGGATGATCGTTTTGAGCCAGCAGCCAGGTCTGCGCCGCGTCGCTCACTTCCAAACCCAGACCTCGACCCTGTAACAATTTCTGCTCTTTCTTCAACATCAAGCCCAGGATTTGCCGCAGGTTTTCCGGCGAAAGCGCGCTGAAAATGACGATGTCATCCAACCGATTGAGGAATTCCGGGCGGAAGAAGCGCTGCACCGAGGCCATGACCAGTTCGCGATGATGCTCGCTCACAAGAGGCTCGGTCAGGTGCTCCGAACCCAGATTGCTGGTCATGATCACGACCGCCTCATTGAAATAGGCGGTCCTGCCCTGCCCGTCGGTCAACCGCCCCTCCTCCATCACCTGTAAGAGCACATCGAGCACGCGGGGATGCGCCTTTTCCACCTCGTCGAACAGGACAATGGTATAAGGCTTACTGCGCACATGGTCGGTCAATTGTCCGCCGCCCTCGTAACCGACATAGCCGGGCGGCGCCCCGATCAGCCGGGCTACGGCATGTTCTTGCTGGTATTCGCTCATGTCCAACTCGAACAGCGCTTCCTCGCTGCCGAACATGAACTCGGCCAGGGCTTTGGAAAGCTCGGTTTTGCCCACACCGGTGGGGCCGAGAAAAAGAAAGGAGCCAATCGGGCGCTTGGGGTCCTTCAATCCCACTCGCGCCGTCTTCACCGCCCGCGAGATTGCCAGCACCGCCTCGTCCTGGCCGATGATGCGTTCCCGAATCGCCTCGACCATGCGCGCGTATTTCGCCCGCTCGTCCACCCCCAGCCGGGTGACGGGGATGCCGGTGAGCAGGCTCAAAGCCAGGGCGATGTCTTCGTCATCCAGCGTGGCGCCATCGCCGACCTGCGGGCGGAACGGGTTCTGCGCCTGTTTTCCCGCCCGCACCAGAGCAGCGCTGCGGTGCAGCAATTGCAGGGCGGAGGCGGGCAACGGCGTTTCGGTGAGATAGCGTTTGGCCAGATTGGCTGCCGTGATCGTGCTCGATGCCTTGATGCTCAGGCCATATTCCGCTTCCAGGTGTGGGCGATGAACGGCCAGGATAGCGGCGGTTTCCTCCACTCCGGGTTCGGGCACGGGCAACAGGTTGGCGTTTTCGACGACGGCGGGGGATTTGGCGATCAGTTTGTCGAACGCAGCCTGCGTGGTCGAGCCAATGATGACCGGGTCGGATTCGAGAAAGGCTTTTTGCAGCGGACGTTCGGCCTTGGGGAAGATGGCGTCCAACACCCCGCCGAAGAAGCGCTCGATGTTGGGCACGAACAGAATCCCGCCCGTGGCCTGCCGCAATCCCGCCTGCAACGCCTTGACCGGATCGGTGAGCAGCGCCCCTTCGTTGATCTCGACCAGCGATTTCAACCCCGCCGGCCCTTTGCCCTCGGCCATGAGCAACGCCAACGAGCGCGCCAAGGAACGCCGCCCCACGCCCGGTTGGCCGATCAGCAAGATGTGGCGGCTGCCCGCCAGCGCCAGCAAGGTGCTGAGGTCGCGCAGCAAATCCTGGCGATAATGCAAGGGTCGCATCTCGCCCGCTTGCGCCTGAGCGGCCAGATCGTTGGCGGTGTTGCGCTGAATCTGCGCCTCGGCCATCAGTTGGTCGGTCATCGCCGCCGGGGTGACGCCATGCCGCTGCAAGAATGCGCTGACGCTCACGCCTCGCTCCGACATCGCCCCCAGCACGTGGTGCGTCCCCACCTGCACTTCATCCAACGCCTGGGCGATGCCCCGGCCCTCGTCCAATGCCACCAGCATCTCGTCGGAAAGGGGGATGGGGCGGCCTGATGTTGACATAAAATTCAATTGACCGTCGCGGCCTTTGCGCAGTTTGGCCATTTGCTCGACCGTGCGCGTGAACTCGGCCAGATCGAAGCCCCGCTCGCGGCTGAGCAAGCGCAGCAGGCGGCTGGCGTTGTATGGCTCGGCGCGGGCGAATGTGAGCAGCAGCAATTCCGGCGTAAGCACGGTCTGGCCGAAAGCCTGCATAGCTTGCATGGTTTCGTCCAGGGCGGCGGTCAGTTCGGCGGTGGGGATGTCGGGATTGAGGTTGGGCATTTGAGGAGCAGGGAGCGGGTGGCAGGGAGCGAGTGGTCAGTCGAGATTATAGGAGCATGAGGCGTGCGGGGCAATTGTCATTCGGCTCGCTGGCGATGTTTCCCTCACCCCCGGTCACCTCTCCCAGGGCGGGAGAAGGAGAGTCGCGCGGACGAGTTTGCCTTCTCGCCTTGGATTGCTTTGACAGGCGCAAGCCGTCCATTTACGCTTGACGTTCTGACCACTGACCACTGACCCATGTGCGGCATCACCGGCATCTACAACCCCAACCTGAATCCCGACCTGGCCCCGGCTCTGGCGGCGATGTTTCACCGCGGGCCGGACGATGAGGGCCGCTGGTCGGATGAACGCATGATGCTGGGGGCGAGACGGCTGGCGATCATCGACGTGGCGGGCGGGCATCAGCCGGTGTGCAACGAGGATGGCCGGGTGGCGGCGGTGCAGAATGGCGAAATCTATAACTATGTGGAATTGATGGCCGAACTGGAGCATTTGGGGCATCGATTTCAAAGCCGCTGCGACACCGAAGTGATTGTGCATGCCTGGGAAGAATGGGGGGCCGGCTGCGTCGAGCGGTTCCGGGGCATGTTCGCGCTCGCGGTGTACGACACTCGCACCCAGAGCTTATTCCTGGCCCGCGACCGCTTTGGCATCAAACCGCTGTACATCGCACGGGCTGGCGAGACAATCGCCTTCGCTTCCGAACTGCCGGCGCTGCTGCGATTGCTCGACGCCCGCCCGGCCATCGACACCCGACCTCTGGTCCATCTCCTCCGCTTTGGTTGGGTTCCCGGGCCGGGGACCCTGTACAAGGGCGTCGAGCAGATTCCGCCGGGGCACAGGCTGCTGGCGGGGCCGGACACGTTTGCGCTTGAGCGCTATTGGCGACCTCAGCCGCCGCCCGCCGCCGATCTGATCAGGCCCGGCGACCGCACCGAGAAACTGCTGGCGCTGCTGCAAGAGAGCGTCGAATTGCGTCTGCGCAGCGACGTGCCGGTGGGCGCGCTGCTCAGCGGCGGCCTCGATTCCAGCACCCTGGTCGCCCTCATGCGACGGGCCGGGCATCCCGATCTGCACACCTTCAACATCGGCTTCGATGACTCGGCTTACGACGAAACGGCGTTCGCTGAAAGGGTTGCCGATTCTCTCGGCGTCACTCATCACACCGTGCGCTTCGGGCTCGACGCTTTCGACCGCCTGCCCGAACTGGTGCCAAACTACGGCCAGCCCGTGGGCAGCGCCACGCACATCGCCATCTGGCTGCTCTATCGCGCTTGCGCTGAAGCGGGGCTGAAGGTCATTCTCACGGGCGAGGGGGCGGACGAACTGTTCGGGGGCTACCAATGGTATGGGGGCGAGATGCGTTTGCAATCTGCGCAGCGCTGGCCGGGATGGAGCCGACGCTTGGCTGCGCAGATGGCCGGACCGTTGGGCATGTCCGCCGCCGCCGCCGAACTGCTCCCGCAAACCGGTCTTTCGCTGGCCGAACGATACGGGCGCTGGCTGAGTCCCAATTCGACGACCGATGTCCTCTCGCTCGTCGCGCCCGACCTGCGTGGTGGAGTGGATTCCAGCCTGCCCTGGCCTGACCCGCCCGCCGATCTCCACCTTTTGCACCGCCTCACCCTGCTGGATGTGCAATCCCGCCTGCCCGACTTCATCAACCTGGAAGTGGATCGCATGAGCATGGCGCACAGCGTCGAGGCCCGCGTACCCTTCCTCGACCATCGCCTGTGGCAAACGGTGCTGACCTGGGACCCATCGCTCAATCTGGCGGGCGGGAGCGAGAAAGATATGTTGCGGCAGGCGGCGAAAACACTGTTGCCGGATTCGATTATTCAGCGCCGCAAACAAGGGTTGGCCTCGCCGCACGCTCGTTGGTGGCGGCAAGAACGCCTGCCTGACTGGGCAACCGACATGCTGCAACCCAATTCGCTGGCGGCGTCGGGCTTTTTTGATGCCGCTGCTGTCTGTGATTTGCTGCAATCGCATTGCTCTGGTCGGGTCAACAACGCCACTGCCCTGACCGCCATCCTGACCACGCAATTGTGGCTCGATTCATACCATCATTTTCCCCACGGGTCTTATTGACCGATCTGAAATCGAGTGCTATAGTCACGCCGTCAATCGGCAATTTCAAACTCATTCACTCGTTCTCGCAGCAGGGAGGAATGTCATGCGCAAACGATCATTGTTGGGATTCGTCGTTTTGTTGTTGCTCGGGATATTGCTGACACAGTGCGCGCCGCCTGCCGCGCCCGTGGCAGAGCCGGAAGGGGGAGAAGCCGCACCGCAGTTCAAGCTGGCTTCAATCTTCCCCGGTGTGATCACCGACGCCGACTATAACACGCTCGGCTATATCGGCACGACAGCCGTGCAATCCGATCTGGGGATCGAGACCGCTTATTCCGAAAGCGTGGCCGTGCCGGATGTCGATCGGGTGATGCGTGAATACATTGATGCCGGATACAACATCATCTTCACGCACGGCGGTCAGTTCATAAGCCAGACCACCGATCTCGCCCGTGAGTTCCCGAATGTCTATTTCATCGGCGAGGGCGACGCCCCGGTGGATAACCCGCCGCCCAATCTGTGGATCATCGACCGCAACTTCCATGTCGGTTTCTACGGGATAGGTGCGCTGGCCGCCCTGCAATCGGCCACCGGCAAAATCGGCTATCTCGGCGGCCTGACCCTGCCATTCTCGAACGCCGAAGTTCATGCCATGCAGCAGGCCATCGACGATCTGGGCCTGGATGTGGAGCTCAAACCGGTCTGGGTTGGCGATTTCAATGACCCCGCCAAAGCCCGTGAGCTGGCCGAAGCGATGATCGCCGAGGATATCGACGTGATTGCGGGCAGCCTGAACCTGGGCATGCTGGGCGTATTCGAGGCCGTGAAAAATGCCGACAAGCCCGTGTGGGTGACGGCCAAATACACGGACAAATCTTCGTTCGCCCCCGACAACACCATCTCTTCGCTGCTCTACGATTTCGCCGGACCACTCAAGCAAATCGTCGAGAACATCGAGAGCGGCCAGACGGGCGGCTATTATCCGCTGGGCTTCGACACCGGCGTGTCGCTTGAGACTCCCAAGCATGTTTCCGATGCTGTCGCCACACGCGTCAAGCAGGTGACGGATGACCTGATCAAGGGTAACACCACGGTGAACAAGAACACTGATCCAATCGAGTAATCGCAAGTCTGCGTGCAGGCGGTTGGTGATGACCTGCCGTCTGCGCGCCCGCAAAGTTCCTGAACAACGGAGTCAGCGATGAGCTTGCAGCCGATCGTGCGGCTGGAAGGAATCGAAAAAACTTTCGGACCGGTGCGAGCCCTGGCTGGGGTCGATTTGACGATCTTGCCGCGCGAAATTCACGGGCTGGTGGGCGGAAATGGCGCTGGCAAAACCACATTGATGAACGTGCTCTATGGCCTTTACCGGCCGGATTCAGGCACGGTTTCCCTGCGGGGCGCGCCAACCGAAATTCGTTCGCCCAAGGACGCGATTGCACACGGCATCGGCATGGTTCATCAGCATTTCCTGCAGGTTAATAATTTCACCGTCCTCGACAACATCGTCCTGGGCGCGCAGGGCTTGCATAATCGCCCCACCCTGAAACTTGGCCCCGCCCGGTCGCAGATCGAAGCGCTCTCGCGTCGTTTTGGCCTTGATGTCGATCCTCACGCCCGTATCGAAGACCTGCCCATGGGGGCGCGGCAGCGGGTGGAGATTCTGAAGGCGCTGTATCGCGGGGCGGACGTCCTGATTTTGGATGAGCCGACGACCAATCTCACGCCCCAGGAAGTCGATTCCCTCTTCGAATCTTTGCAGCGCATGGTGGCCGAGGATATGAGCGTGGTCTTCATCACGCACAAGCTGCGCGAGGTGATGGCTGTGTGCGGCACGGTCTCGGTATTGCGCAACGGTCGGCATGTGTTCACAAAACCTCGCAGCGAGGTCAATGAAACCGACCTCGTGCTGGCGATGGTTGGTGCCGATATGACGGTCAAGGAGAGTATGCTGTTTGCCGGGCGAGCCGATGAGGAGGCGGGCGTGCCGGTCGAAGGGGAAATCGCCCTGGTTGTGGACGGGGTCTCGGCGGTGGAGGCAAACGGCGTGACCGTGCTGGACAATGTCAGCTTTGCCCTGCGAGAAGGCGAGATTTTGGGCGTGGCGGGCGTCGCCGGAAATGGGCAGCAGGAATTGGTGGAAGTGATCGTGGGTGTGCGGGCGGCAAACGCAGGCCGGGTGAAGTTGGGCGACAGGGAGATTACTTCGTTGAATACCCGCGAGCGGTTGGATTTGGGTATAGCCTATGTGCCTGAGGATCGCCAGCAGGATGGATTTTTGCCCACGGCGTCGGTGGCGCACAACCTGATTTTGGGTTCGCATCGCCGGGCCGACTATCACAAAGGGCGATTGTTGAATTGGCAGGCGGTCTACAAACGGTCGGCCCAACTCATCCGGGAGTACAACATCCGCACCCAGAGCGCAAAAGATACTGCGGCGAACCTGTCCGGCGGCAACATCCAGCGCATGATGTTGGCCAGGGCTTTCGACCGCACCCCTCGCCTCTTGATTTTACATAACCCCACCAGCGGGCTGGATATCGCCTCGGTCGAGGGGGTCTACAATCAGTTGTTGGCTTATAAGGATGAAGGCGTCGCTACGCTGCTGCTTTCCGATGATCTGGATGAATTGATGTTGATGAGCGACCGCATGGCAGTGATGTATCGCGGCGCTGTCGTCGGCATCCTCGCTCGCAGCGCCTTCGACAAATACGAGATCGGGCGCATGATGGGGGGGACGACGCATGGCTGAGAATATCGTCCCGCCAGCGACGAACGACCAATCCCCGCGTTTTCGGACGGCGCTGCGATCGTTGCTGCCCTATTTGTTGGCGGTGTTGGTGGCGTTTGTCGTGGTGGGCGTGGTGCTGGCGATTCTCGGCTTCGATGTGTTCAAAGCCTACCGCACGATCCTGTTCACTTCCTTCCGCACGCCGAACGGCCTTGTTCAAACCCTGAACAAATGGACGCCGCTGGTGCTGATCGCCTATTCGTTCACCATCCCGCTGGCCGCCGGGAAATTCAATATTGGCGGCGAGGGTCAGTTGATCATCGGGGCTGTAGGCGCGGCGGGCGTGGGCATCCTCTTTGCCGGATTGCCCCTGCCGATCCTGCTCCCCCTCGTGCTTTTGGGCGGCGTTGTCTTTGGTACGCTGTGGGTGGCGCTGCCCGCATGGCTGCTCTATCGCTTCAACATCAACGAGATCCTCACCACGGTGCTGATGAATTTCGTGGCGTTCGAGGTGATCGACTACGTGGCCACGCGCGTCTGGCCCGACCCCAGCGCTGGGCATCCCACCACCGTCGCCATCGGCGCGGGCGGATATCTGCCCAACCTGATCGCCAGCCCGCCCCTCCATGCTGGCATTATCATCACGATCCTGGTGGCAGCGCTCGTTTACCTCTACACCGACCACACCTCCGCCGGATATGAACTCATCGTCACCGGGGCGAATCCCCGCGCTTCGAGCGTTTATGGCATCAACACCAAGACGATGTTCCTGCTGTCGTTGTTGTTGGGCGGCGCTGTGGCCGGTCTGGCTGGCGCCATCGAGGTGGCTGGGAACCACCACCGCTTGATTGCGGGCTTGCAATCGAATTTCCTGCTGCTGGGCATCATCATCGGGCTGATCGCCAAGGGCAACAATCTGGCCGTCCCCTTCGTAGCGTTCTTTATCGCCGTTTTGGAGGTGGGGGCCAGCGCCATGCAGCGCACCATGAACATCCCCGGCGAGATGGTTTTCATCGTCGAAGCGCTGATCCTGCTCTTCATCTTACTCTCGGATGTGATGCGGAGGAGACGCTAGCCGATGAACGACTCGCAACTGGTGGGCTTTGTCAGTCTGGTGATGCTGGCCGTCGTGCCGTACATTCTGGCCAGCCAGGGCACGATGCTGGCCGGGCGCACCGGCCTGTTTGTCGTCTCGCAAGAGGGCGTCATGCTGGTGGGAGCTTCGGTCGGATTCCTCGGCGCGTATCTGCTGGATAACGTATTTGCCGGAGTGATTCTGGCTATGCTTTCCGGCGGTCTGTTTGGATTGGCGCTGGCCTATTTCACCACCACGCTGAAAATGGATCAGTTCGTGATCGGGCTGGCGGTGTTCTTCCTCTGCCTGGGGTTGGCAAGCCTGCTGTTCAAAGTCGTGGTCGGCGTAACTTTGCAGCCGCCGATCATCCCCACCTTGAAACCGATCCCGATCCCCGTGCTCAGCCAGATTCCTCTGCTTGGCCCCATCCTCTTTGAACAAAACTGGATGGTGTACTTCAGCATTTTGTTATCCCTGTTTCTCTATTATTTTCTCTACAAAACCAGTTGGGGATTGAACCTGCGCTCGACCGGCGAAAATCCGAAGGCGGCGGATGCGATGGGCGTGAACGTCACCCGCCGCCGCTATCTGACCACCATCATCGGCTGCATGTTGATTGCACTGGCGGGCGCGTATTTGCCGATGGTGTACACCGGCACTTACACCGAGGGCATCGTGCGAGGCCGGGGCTGGCTGGCCATCGCTCTCACTTTCTTTGGCGGCTGGACTCCGCAGGGGATTCTGGCCGGATCATTCTTCTTCTCCGGCGTCGAGGTGTTGGGCTTGCGGGCGCAGTTATCCGGTCTCGGCATCCCCCACCAATTCCTGCGCATGTTGCCCTATCTGGCGACCATCGTAGTGATGATTTTCGCCTTCAAGGGCGTGCGCCCGCCCGCATTCCTGGGTCAGAACTACGATCGAGAGAGTCGAACCGGTTCGTAATGGAAGTCCGTATCGTCCGCAGTGGCAAGCGGCGCAAAACTATTCAGGCGCGGGAGGTGGACGGGGTGATGGAGGTGCTCGCCCCGGCGGCTATGTCGGACGAGGAGCTGGCTCCGCACATCGCGCGCCTGCAACAACGTCTGCAAAACCGCAAGCAAAAGGCAAAGCTCGATGATGATCTCCTGGAGAAGCGCGCCCGTGCCTTGAATCGTGAGTACTTCGAGGGACGGTTGCAGTGGGAGTCGTTGCGCTGGGTCAGCAATCAAAACAAGCGATACGGCAGTTGCTCACCCCACCAGGGGACGATTCGCATCTCCCATCGCATCGCCGCCATGCCCCGGTTTGTCATCGACTACGTGCTCGTGCACGAACTCGCCCATCTGTTGGAGGCGAACCACGGCCCGCGCTTCTGGCGGCTGGTCAACCGTTATCCTCGCACCGAGCGGGCGCGCGGGTACCTGATGGCGGCGGGGTTGGAAGAGGTCGATGAGTAATAGTGGGGGATAATGTTTCACAACGTTCGGACATAATGCCTATGATTTGAGAATCAACGTAATTGAATCACTTTCGTCTCAGATGGAGAGGGTCCCATCAGTAAAATGGTAGCCAATTGTCAGGTATATTTTGGATGTCCGATCTAGAGTTTCTATATGACACTCTTGTTTCTGCGTCCGAGCATTTCTGGCACAATCATGTTTGCACACACCGCGTTCGAGGCTTCATGATTCTCACATCACGACAACTGGCTACTATAACTTGGTTAGTGATCTTTGTAGTTTGGGCGTTGACAAATACAGGTGTAAGAAAATCAATTAGGTCGCTGCTAGTAACGCTATTTTCGTTAAAGTTGATTATTCTTTTTACAGTCATCATTGGCTACAATGTAGCTATGGTTTTGGGTCTTTGGCGAGTAGGTTACTGGGATGTAACGATGCTATATGATACGGTAGTCTTTATCGCTATCGGTGCAATAAGCTCGGTATCTAGAGCAGCGTCGCGAGGCGTCACCTACGACAGACGCTTCTTCTTCAAAACTCTCCTGGTGAACCTGGAAGTGATGGTTGTCTTCGTGTTCCTTTTGGACTTCTATCCATTTAGATTTTGGGTTGAGTTCCTACTAATCATCCCATTTTTCACTTTACTGGGAATACTTGTAGTTGGCACGGAGCACAAGGAAAATGCCAAAAAGGCTCATCAATTATTCAAAGTATTACAAGCTTCCATAGGTTTACTCCTTATAGCCTATGTACTTTGGCAGGTCGTCAAGAACTACGAACAATTAATGCACATCGAAACCCTCTTCTCCTTGTGGCTTCCTTTCGTGATGTCTCTGCTCTTCATGCCAGTCCTATTTCTATTATGTGCGGTGTTTGCTTATGAAGATGCGTTCGTCGTTTTATCGCTTAAAGGACGTGATAACGAGCGACTTACACGTTGGAAGAAACAGCGACTATTTCTACACTTTGGACTGAATCTTAAAGCGTTGCAGATGTTCCGTCGCTCGACCGTAATACATGAGTACGCACGGGAGAAATCTGCAGACATCGCGATTGACTGCCTTAACTCGTGGTCTGACAATCGCTCCAGTAGACAGACAGAGCTTGAATAGATCAAGGATTAATATTACGACTGGAATGAAGGATCTCGATGGTTTCTGACCAACCGCGTTCAGATAGAATTGACTTGATATTATTCGTAACGCACCAAACCATAACAACGCGGTTATGTGCAAGCTTGCTGAATATCTGATAGACTAAGCAAGTTCTACCATTTCAGGTCGCTCGATTCCCCCCTCGTTTGAGCGTCAGATGTGTCCGTGCTGTCATGCGGCAGCATAGCGTGTGTTGCATCCGAAACACACTTCGGGCGGTTGGTTAGCGTTGGGGCGGGATCAAGTGACGCTATTCCCCCTCGATTGGGCAGAGCTGATTTGTCTGCCTGTCGAACCCATGGTGAGAAAACATGTACACAGAACCGCAACGAGTACGAGAGGAACCGACTCCGGAAGTTGAACCCGGCCAACAACCGGAATTGCAAAGCGCACCGTACATTCCCACGTCGCCGCCGACGCCGCAACCGCAATCTGTCCCCACACCCAAACCAAAGCCGGTTCCCGAAACTACGCCGGAGCCGCCGGAGTCGATTCCCGAACCGCCTTCAGCGGAAGAACCGGAACTCGAACAGCCGCCTGTTCCTGAGCCCGAAGCGCCTGTCAAGCCAGAACCGGAAACGCCCGAAATCACCGAGCCAGCGACCCCTCCAATTGCGCTCAGGCATCCAGTTCCTGGCGCACCTGTTACTCAGTGGTTTGGGAAAAATCCCCAAATGTATAAAAAATGGGGTTTAGCCGGGCATGAGGGCATCGATTTCGGTTGTCGCAAAGGCACGAAGGTCTCAGCCGCCGCCGATGGTAAGGTGTTGCATTGCGGCACTTCAGCAGGTTATGGCCCGCTTGGCATTTATGTCGTACTGGAACACCACTGGGGCGACGTGAAGGGCTTTTCAGTTTATGCGCACCTTTCGGAAGTCGACAAAAATATAACGGTTGGTAAGAAGCTGTCTGTTGGCGCAAAGCTTGGTGAAAGCGGCGATACAGGTAATGTCACTGGGCCGCATCTGCATTTCGCCCTGCTATTGTGTGATCAGGAACTTGATGGTTACGTTGGTCCGAAAAATATGGGCTCTGTCTGGTGGCACGATCCGAAACCATTCATTGCCGAATTCAATGTGGCGGGGACGCCGAACTGGATCGAGGATATCGACCCCGATCACGTTTGCGGTGGGCCGCCAATCGATTATCTCTAAATTGATGTCAGGCTGAGAAAGATGCTTTAACGCCTCAATCGTCCGTCGTCCATCGTCGAGAAAAAATACCGGTTTCGTTGAAATATCGGCCTTGGATCGGGATGACTGTGAAGTGTGATCGTGCCATGCAGACATGCGCTGCGCATGGTGCTATACTGCGCCGTGATGAATCCTCGTCGTTTTCTGTGGCTGCTTGGTTTGCTTGGCCTGACGATATTGGCGGCGGCCTGCGTGAATCCGGTTCCCGCCGTCGATACGACTGCGCCGGTTGAGCAGGCAATCGAGTCGAACATCGCCGCAGATTCATTGCGCCAACTGTTGGCCGAAAAGAATATCACGGCCCTCGACCCCGGCCCTGAACAAGACCCGGCCAAAGTCGCGCTGGGCCGGGCGCTCTTTTTCGACAAAGAGCTGAGCGGCAACCGGGATATCTCGTGCGCCACATGCCACCATCCATCCCTGGCGTCCGGGGATAATCTATCGCTCTCGGTTGGCACGGCTGGTCTGGGACTGGGGCCAGAACGACTGCGGGGGGCGATGCGACCGCTGATTCCCCGCAATGCCACCGAGCTTTTCAATCGCGGCGCGCCCGAATGGCATACGATGTTCTGGGACAGTCGGGTGGAGACGATGCCGACGGGCGGATTCACTGGCCCGGCGGAAATCCCGGCAGCGCTGCCGGAGGGGCTCGATTCTGTGTTGGCGGCGCAGGCCATGTTTCCGGTCACGTCGGATGCGGAGATGCGCGGGGCGAAAGGGGATGCGGACGTTTACGGCCAGGACAACGAACTGGCGCGATTCGACGGCGACGACGTGTACGATATCTGGCAGGGTTTGATGACGCGGCTGCTGGCGATCCCGGAATATCGAGAGTTGTTCGCCGCCGCCTATCCAGACGTCGCGCCCGCCGATCTGGGATTTCAGCACGCGGCCAATGCTATCGCCGCCTTCGAGATCGACGCCTTCACCTTGCTGAACAGCCCGTGGGATAGATTTCTGGCCGGGGATGGCAAGGCGCTTTCGCCGGATCAAATTCGGGGCGTGCTGCTATTCTATGGCAAGGCCGGATGCGCCAATTGCCACAGTGGGAACCTGTTCACTGACCAACTGGCGCACAACATCGCCGCGCCGCAGTTGGGGCCGGGCAAAGGGCGAGAAGCGCCATTCACGGATTGGGGTCGTTATCGCGAGACCAAAGTCGCCACGGATCGCTATGGCTTCCGCACGCCGCCATTGCGCAATGTGACGCTGACCGGCCCCTGGCTACACGATGGCGCTTATGCCGACATGGAATCGGTGATCCGCCATCATCTTGACCCCGCCGCCGCATTACGCGGGTTCGATTTACAGGAATTGACGCCCGACATCCGCGTGGAAACCGAGTGGCGACAGAAAACTATCGACGAGATGTTGGCCTCACTCGACCCACTGCTCACCCCGACCCTGGAATCCGGCCTCAGCGACGCCGAAATCGACCAGCTCATCGCGTTTCTCGAAGCGCTGACCGACCCGGCGGCGGCAGACCTCAGCCACATCATCCCCGATTCGGTTCCCAGCGGCCTGCCCATCACCGATACGCTCCCCACCGACACCCCGTTTCGCAACGTCACCGCCAGCGCTGGCATCCGCGCCGTGCAGTTGGATGGATACCAGATCACTGGGCAGGCCTGGGGCGATTACGACAACGACGGCTGGCTCGACCTGTACCTGACCGACGGCGGCGGTCCGAACAGCCTCTATCGCAACCAGGGCGACGGCACATTTGTGCTATCACCCATCAACGACGATGTCGCATTGCCCGACCACGACAGCAGCGGCGCTGTTTTCGCCGATTACGATAATGACGGTCGGGTCGATCTCTATGTGGTGGGGCGAGGGCCGGACGTCCTGTTCCGCAACACCGGAAATGGTTTCGAGGACGTGACGAAGGCGGCGGGCATCGACCAGCCCGGCGGCGGCAAAACGGCATCCTGGGGCGATTACGACGCGGACGGCTGGCTCGACCTGTATATCGCCAACTGGTCGTGCATCCCCACCTGCGGGCGACCGCACGAAGGCGATCGAGACGGGTTTTATCACAACAACGGCGACGGCACGTTCACCGATGTGACGCACTTGCTCGGCTCGCACACGCGCGGGGCCGGGTTCGTCGCCACATTCACCGATTTCGACGATGACGGCGACCCCGACATCTATTTGGTCAACGACGAATTCATCGCTCCCACCGGCAACAAGCTGTGGCGCAATGACGGCCCCGGCTGCGATGGCTGGTGCTTCACCCAGATCGCCGGTGAAGTTGGGGCGGACACGATGGTGATGGGCATGGGGCTGGCCACCGATGATTTCAACCAGGATGGCCTGCTCGACTTCTATTTCTCGAACGCCGGGGAGATGGCGCTTCTGCAAAATCAGAGCGGCAGGACTTTTAGCGACGTGGCGGAGGCGGCAGGCGTGGCGTTGGAATCGTCGGCCATCGGTTGGGGCACGGTGACGCTGGATTACGACAATGACGGCGACCGGGACATTTATCTAGCCCTGATGAAGCGGGATGAGACGGTCAGTCCCTTCAATCCTCTGTTCCAAAACAGCGGCGACGGCACATTCACCGAGTTGGGCGTCGCCAGCGGCGCCGCCGACCCCGGCCCCAGTATTGGCGTAGCCGCCGCCGATTATGATCGGGATGGCCGCGTGGACTTGCTGGTGGGCAATTATCGGCGGACGTATGAACTCTATCGCAACCAGGGGACGGTGGGGGCCGACAACAACTGGCTGACCCTGAAACTAGTGGGCGGCGGGCCGGTGAACCGGGATGCGATCGGGGCGCGAGTGATGGTGCTCGGCGACGATGGCCGTTCGCAAGTGCAGGAGGTGCGCAGCGGTTCCAGCGTGGGGTCGGGTAATCCGACGGAATTGTATTTCGGGCTGGGGGGAGCTGCTTCGGCTCAGGCGCTGGTGCGTTGGCCGGATGGCAGGATTCAGGTGTTCACGAATCTGAAACCGAATCAGGCGTATGTGCTCACCTATGGCGATGGTCTGGCGGATTGACGCCTGCCATCTTTCAGCACAGTCCCAATAATCAGCCCCAAAAACAGCAGCAGGGTGATGGCATTTAACAGGCCGCCCCACTGTCGCATGACCATATCTCCCGTCAGGTCGCCGGTGATGCGCAGGACGAGCGAGAGGCTGAGGAGGATGGGGGGAAGATAGAAGCCGGGGTGATAGCTGAGCGGGCGTTGGAGGATAGCCGGGAACACGATCGGCGCGTGGGCGAAGATCATGTTGAAGACGAAGCCCAGATAGAAGCTGTGCTGCATGGCGTCATATCGCGGGCCAGCCATCTGCCCGGCGAAGACCACGTAGAGCACGCCGCTGATCGCCAGCCAGGCATAGCCCAGCAGCAGGGTGATGGCGATGAAGCGAGCCTGTCCGCCTGCCCTGATGCGACGGCGAGCGATGTCGAACACGAATAACCAGATCGACATGCCCAGCATCGTCAGGCCAAGCAGGCGCATCCCCGGCTGATAACGGATCAACGAGACAATCAGGGCTGCGCAGACGAGCACGACCAGGAACAGAAATAGTCGGTGCGCCAGACTGGAAAGGTTGAGCAGGCGGCTCAGTTCCAGGCGTTCGCCGATGATCGTCAAAGCCAGGAAACCTGTCCACCAGGCTGTGACCTCAAACACCGGCTGGCCGAACAACCACAGCAAGTTTCCCGCCAGCCACAGAATCGATCCCAACAGGATGACGCCGCTGTGCATGGCCGGGTGCAGGCGATAGATGACCACCATGAGGATGACGAGACCCAGGCTGCCCATCGTCATCAACAGCGGCCCCAGCGGTGGCGCTATCCCCAGCATCACCAAAAGCCCGCCCAGCCCGGCAGCCAGCGGCGGCAAATAAACCAACCTTCGGGCCTGACCCCGCACGCTGGGTTGCAGCGCGACCGCCCGTTCCAGGCTGATCAGCGCGCCCAGAAAGCCGCTGACCATGAGCGGGCCGTGGGCCATGGGCAGGGTAGGACGAAGCAGCGGCCAGGCCCAGCCCATACGCAAGAGGCCGGCCCACATGGCCGCCAGCAGCAAGAGCAGGCTTAGCGCCAGCAACGGCGCGGCGGGGAAGGGGATTCGTCGTTTCATGGCCCGATGTGCGACGCACTGACGACCTACGGTCGTTCCAGGTGCGTCGCACGTTCGCTCATCAGAGCATTAACAATAGCATCACCACCTCGGTCTGGGCGTGGATGCTGTGCGGCAGATGCGGCGGCATGTGCGCCCATGTCCCGGCCTGCGCCTCGAAGTTGTCTTCGCCGAGGGTGAGGCTGGCCTCGCCGGAGAGGAAATGCAGGATGGCGGGGCGAGCGGCGGTGTGTTCGGATAGTTCCTGGTCTTTTGCAAAGCCGAACAGGATGGCCTTGAGCTGGTCATCGCCATAAAAGGTGCGGCTGACGATGCTGTCCGGCGGGATTTCCGGCAGTTGCGCCAGGAGGTCGGGGAGAAATTGGTAGGTCGGGTTCATGGGTTGGCTCCGGATTGAGCGCGGGCGATGCGCACCCGCCAGCGTTCCGGCCCCTGTTCCAGATAGGCCCACTCGAACTGGTCGGCGCGCTCGTGCAGGAATTGATAGTAGAGCGGTTTGGGATCGTGGTCGTTGATCAGGATGAAGGCCTCGCCCACGGGCAGAGCGTCAAACTTGCCGAAGATGATCGGATGGCGGTCGCGCGGGGCAATGGCTCGCACATCGAGCGTGGATGGTTGGGTGTCGAGATCGGTGGAAGTCATAGCGATGTCAGGGGTGAAGTGAGGTGTGGGTGGATTGAGATGCCGGTTGCCGGGCTGAGCGTCGTTGTTCTGTCTTCGATTTCACCATACTTATATCTTTGCCGCCATGACAAAAGTCTCATCTCGTCATGTTATTTCGGTTTTTCGAAGATAAACGACGCCAATCGCGGAGCGCCCCCGGCATCCTCTTCATGCCACCATTCATCCAGCCGCACAAGTCCAAACCCCACACCCTTCGCCGCTTTCATGAAATCGGAGATGTGATGAACATGAGCGGCGATCTCGATGGTCTCCTCGCCATGCTGAAAATTGGCGACAGCGCCTTCATATTGCCGGAAGGAGTGAAGCTCGCAGATGAAAAACCGTCCGCCCGGCGTCAGCGCTCGCCAGGCCTGGGCGAACACGAAATCCATATCCTCGATATGTTCGAGCACAAGATTGCATACGACCAGATCGACGATGCGCCGGGCCAGGGGCCAGGGCGTGGCGAGATCGGCCCGCACAAAGACGACATGAGCGGATGCAGTTTTCGCCCTGGCGCGTTCCAGCATCCCAACCGTCAGATCGAGAGCGATGACACGTTCCCCACGTTGGGCGTAAGTGGCCGTGTTTTTGCCTGTGCCGCAGCCCAATTCCAGAATCGTTCGATACGACGAATCCGCCAGCATGGTGCGGGTGACTTCCTGGTCGAGGCCGCGCGTCAGATTGCGATCCGAATCGTATGTGTCCACCCACCGATTGTAGGCGGCCTGTATCGATTTCCCGGTCGAACTCATCCCTGAAAATACATGCCCTGAGGCGGCGTCGCAAACATTTCCCGCGCCTCGGCCAGCATTTCCGGCGGGATTGCCTTTGCCGCATTCTGGTGCGCTTCCACGCTTTCCCATTCCTCGATGATGACAAACCGGGCCGGGTCTTCGAGGCTGCGCAAAAGCCGGCAATGAATACAGCCGGGCGATTCCCGCACGGCCTCAATGACGGAGGTGAGGAATCCGAACAATCGCTCGGCCTTGTCCGGTTTGGCTTGAAACTGGTTGATGCGAGTGATGGTCATTGGTGGCTACCGTCTAAAGTCAGGCTGTCGCCATAAACTCGTGTTTTCATTTGGGATTATTACAAGAATACCGAATATCGTATGCAAAACACACAAAAAATTCGCTCATTTATGCTGGAAACACACGGAAAGCCCGACTATCATTGGGTCATAACAGTCTTTGTATCTCAGACACACAGGTTTTAATCGAACGGCCCAGGGTCAGCCTAACAGAATAGTATTGGCTAGTAAATTGTAAGCAAATTGTAAGCTCCGTTGCAAAGATTTCCGACTATAATTCATCACAAGTAAGGTCGCATTTTACAACCAGCGCATCACAATCGACAGTGATGCAAACCACAACCTTTTCTTACTTTTCTCAAGGAGACATATCCATGAAAACCGCCCTTCCTCTCAAACTTCGTTACCTCATCGTCCCGGTCGTGATCTTGATCCTGGCCATCAGCATCGGTAATGCCGCCAGCCTTACCGTCAATTCCGGCGGTCAGAACGTCGTCACGGGCACCAGCAACGCCTATGCCGCCGACACTGCCACAGTGACGTACACCATCGACACTGCCGGCAATGTCATCGCAGCAGTGACCACCTCGGACTCTTATGATTATGTGTCGGCCGATTTTGGCGCAGGCAGCGGTTATCAAGCATGTTCCGGTAGTGATACTTCCTGGACTTGCACACTCAGCCATGCCGATATTGCTGGCTCCACCGCCATCGCTATCATCGGTACCGCCAATGACTGATCCTCGATAAGGGTCTGTCGCCCTGATCCTCACTGCAATGTCGAATCTGAAGGCAGCCACGGAACGCCGTTTCGTGGCTATGCCATTTTGAGTGAGTTCTGTTAGCCGCAATGTCAACCCGTCTTAAATCAATCCTCGCTGTGAGCGTACTGATTGCGGTCTGGTTTCTGTTCATGCCTTACCAGATCGGAGGTCGTGCCAATTATCTGGTCATCGATGGCGTCAGCATGGAACCGAACCTGCACACGGGCGATCTCGTTATTTTGCGCCTTACAGACAAATATCGGATTGGCGACATTGCTGCATATTACCTTCCTGACGCCAAAGGTGTTATCATTCATCGCGTCGTTGCCGAACAAAATGGACGTTTCATCCTCCTCGGTGACAACAAGGATAAAGTTGATGCTTATTACCCATCACTGGAGGACATGGTGGGTAAATACTGGCTTCGCATCCCTCGATTTGGAGAATACATTTATCAGATAAAATCACTGGCGTTGCAATTCGGGATGGTAGCGTTTGCGTTTCTTGTTATGCCGCCCCTGCTGCGTAGTCAATATCGCTCAAAACGCAAGCAACCTCGTTCCGATGCCAAAAATCAACCAATGCATGTAACCACGCTCCTCCGGGCAGATAGAGGACTCCGGGCTGATTTATTCTTCTATTTGGTTGCTTTGATCCTGGTTTTTTCGGTGTTGGCTTTCTTCGGCTTTCGACAGCCGCTGACTCATCCAGCGACCGACAATGTCGAATATGAACAGACCGGGACCTTCAGCTATTCGGCTTCCGCGCCGCCCGGCATATACAATTCGGAACAGGTGCAAACTGGAGAACCGATCTTTTTACAGTTGATCTCCCGGGTGAACATCCGCTTCGATTACAACTTTACGTCAGACGCACCGAACGAAGTGGCGGGCGTATATCGGTTGTTGGCCGTGATCAGTCATGCCAATGGTTGGGCCAGAACCATCGAGATATTACCGGAAAGTCCATTCAACGGAAACAGCTTTACAGTCAGCAGCGATATCGATCTGTCCGCCATCCAGGATGTGTTGAATAGCGTCGAGCAACAGACCGGACTGCTCGATCAGCGTTACACAGTCACTACGATTCCTGAAGTTACCATCTATGGGATCGTGGATGGTCTGCCTTTCCAGGATGAGTTCAAACCGCAGTTGAAGTTCAGTCTTGATTCATCTGAAATGAGAATTGCCGAACAGAGCGCAAATCGGACCGATACGCGCTCGGACAGCGTCTTTGCACCCCGCGCGACGGGAAGTGTGCAAGTGCCGACGACCACGCCTAATGTCATGTCTCTATTCGGGCTCGAAGTTTCGGTGCTCAACCTGCGCCGCATCGCTTTGACGGGGTTGGTCGTCTCGGTCATCACCCTGCTCTTTCTCGCCTGGCTTGCGTTGCGACGACCAGGTGATGAAGATGAGGCCAAAGCGATTCAAGCGCGCTATGGCGCGTTGCTGGTCAATATCGCAGAACCGGGGCCGGAAGCGATGTACGATGCCATAGCAGTCGCCGGCATTGACGATCTGGCACGTTTGGCCGAACGCGGCGATTCGATGATCCTGTATTATGTGAATGGCGGTCGACACCATTATCTCGTCAACGACCGCTCGGCCGTCTATTACTACGAGACTGGCGCCCGACCGGATGTGCATCGAGAGAGTGGCGGTGAGGAGGCGACATGATCAAGCTTGTCACGCGCCTGGGGCTACTGATATTGCTCATCGTCATCGTGGCGAATGTCTATCGTTCATCGGCGGCGATGCTGAATGTGCAAATGCCCGGTCAAAATGTGGAACTGATAGTGAAGACGATCAATCCAAACCAGGTCAAACCGAGTCAGTGCACGATGACCGTCGTTGATATGCGCATCACCAGCGGCAACAATTCAAACAATCTGATCATCGGCGGCAGCGGTGCAGATACGCTTGACGGCAGCGCCGGCGACGATTGCATCATTGGCGCCGGCGGGAACGACACTATTCTGGGCGGCGATGGGGCCGATGTCATCTTCGGCAATGGCGGCAATGACACCATTTATGGCGACAGACAATATATCGGCTCTTACAATGATCTCATCTATGGCGGTGACGGTGATGATACCTTGTATGGAGATGGCTCATTGTTAGGATCCGGAAACGATACCATCTATGGCGAAGCTGGCAATGATTGGATTAACGGTGACGGCTTTTTTGCTTCTGGTACGGATTTTTGTGATGGGGGGTCGGGGACTAATACCTTGATCAATTGCAATCCATAAACCAGTATCAAAACGCATATTGAGTGAATGCGTATGACTAAGCCCTCGCCCCATCAGTCCAGGCAGAACGAGACCAAGATCGATCAAGATCAAGGCGTCTTCCGTCTTTGGCTTTTTGTTGTGGCTGCCATTTCCCTGACGCTCATTTTCAGCTCATGCAATAAACCCACAGACCCACAGGCCGCGCCTGCGTCGACAACCGTCGCGCTTCGGGTGCAAACGCCGTCGCAACCGGCGATCTCCACAGCGCCTGCCGTCGAGACGCCCGCCGCAAGCGTAACGCCTTTCTCGCCGACGCCAGCCCCCAGCCCGACTTTAGCCTTGCCGGATGGACTTCATGTAACCGTTGCGCCCGCCGAGGATGCAGTAGGATGGGCTACGAGTCTGAACGGGGAGAACCACTTCGGATTTCCCAATATCCATGCCGGCATCTATCAGGGCCAACTCTACCAGGGCGCCATACAGTTTGATCTGTCGGATTTCCCGAAGGGGACAAAGATCGCCTGGGCCGCCGTCGAACTGGTCGCCCAGGATGCAGCGAGACTGCGACCGGGGGGAACCTGGCGATTGGAATTGCTCGACTCGGAGATCGATGCGGACTGGCCTTTCCTCAGTTTCGAGAAGCTGAATCAGGCAGCCAGCGATCTAACTGTGGGGACGGAACAGCGTTCGGAGGACCTGGAAGCGGCCAAAACCAATCGGTTCATCTTCGACGTCAGCGATCTGGCAGTACTGGAACAACATCTTGCCGACGGCTTTGCTTCGTTTCGTTTGGCGGGACCCAATACGGGCGGCGACAATCTCTTTACATGGGATAGCGGCTATCGCAATGGCAATGCCACGGAGAATAGACCGCTCCTGCGCATGGTTATTCTGCCGCCGCCCACACCTGAATTCGTTATTGTCACCAGCACTCCCACGCCCGAAAATATCGTCACTGTGGCGGCGCAGGCAGCGACGGCGACCGCTATCGCCAAAACTATCGGTACATTTACCCCTTCGCCATCGAATTGGGTGACGCCGATCGTGGTCACGCCCCAACCAACGCCCGCCAATGCAGCGACGGTGGACTATCGCCTGGCTGAAGCCACCGCCGCAGCTTTTTTGTATGGTACGCCGACACCCACGCCCTTCAATCTATGGACAGCGACGCCGACAATCGAGAGCAGCATTCAGCATGACACCGGTTTCGCCGACGCTGAAAAAGCCCTACCGACCTACACGCCAACGCCAATCTATATCCCCCTGAAGGGCAATGTGGCGACGCCATGGGTCAAAGCCACGCCAACCCCAGCCCCGCCGAGTATGCCATCAGAACTCATCGGCAAAATCGCCTTTCTCTCGAATCGTTCCGGCGGTCCGCAGCCCCTCGATCATCCTGTGATTTACGTCATCGACCCTGATGATGGGAGTCTGGCCGTGCTGACCGGAAAGACTTTCTACGAATTAGCGGGCGACCGGGATCGCTATTCGGCAGACCAGCGCTATCGCGCGTTCGTCAAGGACGCACTGCGCTTCGATGGCGTTAAGACGCCAGCGCTATTTTTCTACGATTACTTTTATGGCGTCGAAGGTCAGATCACGCATTTCGGCGCCGGCGACGCCTGGGATCCGGTCTGGTCGCCAACCAGTGAACGCATTGCTTTTGTTTCGAATGACAGTAGCTCGAATCATATCTGGGTAATCGATCGCGACGGCAGCGACTCTCGCCAATTGACGCAAAACAGCGAGTCATACCAGAGTAATACTGTCGCCGAAGCGTACGGGCATCCATCATGGTCCCCTGATGGAACCAGGATCGTCTTCCATTCGAATCGAACGGGGAATAGCCAGATCTGGGTGATGAACGCCGATGGCAGCAATCTTCATAGCCTCAGCACCACCAGCTATGATGACTGGGACCCGGTGTGGATAAAATACATCGATCCACCGCGAGCGCCATAAAAGCCGTTTTTTTTTTGACCCAAGCGGCCAGCGGTGAGGAATTCGGATGATTGCTCGGCCTTGTCCGGTTTGGCTTGGGACTGGCTGATGCGGGTGATGGTCATCGATGGTGATTTTGCGGCTGCAAAACGGGCAACGTTACTGGTCAAACCGATACCTCATGTGCTTTGGGGTGAATCTGCAAATCATCGGCCTACCTCATTCCCGACCCACGAACTTGCTCGACCATCTGAAGGATGGCTGCGATGGCCGCATCCGGCGCTTCAAAGTGAATCGGGTGATCGCTCTCGGCAAATAGGTGCTGGGGATTGGACGAGAGTTGGAGCAGTTCGGCCTGCCATTCTTGCCAGCCTGGAATAGGATTCAGTTTGGCGGTCAGAACGATCAGTGGCAGATCACCGAAGCTCTTTACGGCATAGGCTTCCGCTCCGGACGCTGGCATCCCCTTGGATTCGTTGACAAAGGTTTGCGCGCTGGGCGGGCGCACCAACCGGGCGAAGTAGGCATTCTCATCCGGTGTGCCAGAGGGCATAAGGCCCAGGGGTCGTGCTAGCAAACGGACGATTCCGAAACGCGCCACCAAAGCGGGAAAGGAAAATGACTGCTGGCGCATCTCCGTTGGGGGCTGGGCATCGAGCTGGGGCTGGGTGAATTGTCTGGGAGACATAGAATCGATCAACACCACGCCGGTAACTTCGGAGGCGTAGTCGTGGGCAAACACACGTACCACAAGCCCGCCCAGGGAATGGCCTGCCATCACATACGGCCCAGGAATCCCGGCATTTTGCAGCAGCGTGTGCAATTCCTGGGCAAAGTGCGCCGCATCTCGCGGCAGGGGGCCCGGATCGCTCCAGCCCCATCCCGCCCGATCATAGGTGCAGACCCGGGTGCTCTTCGACACCTCCTGTTGCACAAATTCCCAGCCAGTTGACCAATCTGCCAACCCGGCCTCAATCACTACCGACGGGCTGCCTGCACCTGTGCAGTTGATGTGGAGGTGATAGCCGCCGACATCAACTAATTGACCGGGCGCTGGATATGCCTTTGCATCAGCCGCTTCTGCCACGGATTCGTAGATGTAACCCACCAGCAGAAGTCCCAGCAATAGAATCGAACCAACGCCAAACCACTGTAAACACCCTTTGCCCCGACGTTTAGAAGTCCCTTTTATTCCGATTTGGTTTTGATCGTTCATTCTGACGCCTCTATTCCAGGAAAATCAAGGATGATAGGCAAGTCTCTTTCGTTGCCTGCGCCTATCTGCGGCAAGAAACGTCCTCCGGCGACTTCTCTCTGGCGTTGCTGCGTGACAGCAAAACAGCCGGGGCAGCAGTTCCCCGGCTGCGCTGTTCGTCTGATGTTTTTCCGTTCTCTTGAAGTTTCGATATGACAATTCTGCCTGGAGAAGTTGGCGGGTTCGGCCCAGTGGCGGGTCAGATTGCGCTTGAGAATGGGATCGCCCACATGCCGATTCCAGACAGGCGAGCTTTTACCCTCGCCCTCTTCAAGGTCGCTTTCCCGAACTATTGTCCGAGCTTCCGCTATGCCCCAATAACACACACCTTCATAGTTTTCTGTTCTTTGTCCATAAGCTGTAATCCTTTCATGAATGTCACGGTACCTGAACCTAACTATAGTTAGGCGGAATCTATCCGCATATCATGCCGTATGCGATACATAGGCAGACTGGTTTCCGCATAACACATCCTTCCTTGAGAGAATACAGGCCGTTATCCGACTTCTATATGGTTGTGATCAATCTGCGTCACTGTTTAAAATTGTAGCGTCTCGCCGTAGTACTGTCAAAAGGTTTACGAGCATGGGGGAGTTGACCTCCGGGGAGGCGGGTGAAATTTCATCATGCGCTGTCTGTCGCTCCCGCCTCCCAGAGGTCTTGTGTAAAAAAGTATCTGCGCCAGAATCTGACGCAGATACTCGCCCCAATCTCACCCTCATCCCGACTGATGCGCGGCCCCTTGGTTGCCCTAATCCATCACTGCTGCACGACAAACGGCCCGGCATTGCCTATCGGCGTGTCGGGCGGGCCGGCCCAGCAGATCAGGTAGAGCAGGCTCGCGTCCGCATCGAGCATGTAAGACTGGCTATCACCCGGCGACAATTCCTCGAGAAAGAGCAGGTTGGACCACGATGGCGGACCGGGGTTGTATGTGGATGCCATCAGATCGACCATGTCCTTGCCTTCCTCCAGGGTGAACAAGGTCACGGCGTACCGCTCGAACCGGCCATCCTGCACATTCACGTTGACGGCTATCGCGCCCGCCTGCAAGGTTGTCGGCCCATCCGCCGTGCAGGTGTTGTCGGCGATGATGACGTTGAGCTCAGCCGCCGTTTCGTCGCTTGCTGCCGGGGGTTGCAGGGCCGCGGCCAGGTCGGGGATCGCAGCCAGCAAAGCGGGCTTGAAATGCACCAACGCGTCCTCGGTGATTGTAGAAACGTACAGCGTAATTTTGCCGTCCTTCACCTCGAAAGCTTCGTGCCAGATGTTCGGAGCCACGCCAAGCTCGCGGGTGAAGTCCATCCAGGTTTTGCTGTCGGTGTAGACCACACCGTCTTGCGTTTGCAGCGGCGCGACCTCCCACACAAAGTGCTGGCCTGTACAACACTCCTCCAGGAAAGTCTGGAACGCCTGCCTGCCCCGGTAAATCTCCATGCCGGTCGGCGGCATGCCCACGAGGTAGGCCATCATGTCGTCAGCCATCAATTCGGCGGCCCCGGCGTAATCCTCCACATTGACTCGCTCCACCATCTCCAAAACGACAGCCGCTGCCGGATCGACGGTCGGTTCGGGCACGGTCGTGGGCGGGATGGGGGTGAGCGAAGGCGCAGCGGTCGGGACGGGCGCGCTGGCCGGGGCAGCGCATGCGGCGAGTACCAACAACATCGCCAGGGAAATCAGAGCAAACTGGTGGGTTTTCATGTCCAATCCTCCTGTTGTGAGAAAACCGTTTCAGGGTTCGTCCTGTTCAGAGCGCTTCAAATCTTTGTATGAATTCACCTTACCTCGAAGACAGATCACGCAAAGCCGCCAAGAAGCAGAGTTTTCCAGATTCACTTGGCGTCTCTGCGCCTTAGCGTGAGATCGATAAACGAAGTGAACAGCTACAAGTCTCTGAACTAACAGCCAGCATATCAATAATCATGCTGCGAAACTTGCCAATTTTTGCCAAAATTCCCCACTTGGATAGAAATTGCGCTATAATACACACGAAATCAAGTCGCACTCTGGGATCGCAGGCGCACCGCCGACAACAATAGAATCCAGTCCTGAAACCTAGTCTATCCGTTTCTACCTGTCACTGTTTCTGGCCCGAAGCGCCACCTGTCGGCAACTGCAAAGGAGGCCCCATGTCAGTCTCAAGCAGCAGCATCGCCCTCGACCGTTTCACCACCTTTGGGGATTTGTTGAGGTATCTTCGTCGCCGCGCGGGATATACCCAGCGCGAGCTTTCGATCGCCGTCGGATATAGCGACACCCAAATCTCGCGCCTGGAACACAACGAACGCCTGCCCGACCTGGCGACGCTCACCGCCCGTTTTCTGCCCATCCTGGAAATCGAGGATGAACCAGAGGTCGCGGCGCGGTTGCTGGAACTGGCCGCCGCCGTGCGCCGGGAGGACGCACCCACCACCGGCATCTCGCCGTACAAAGGGCTGCAATTCTTCGACGAAGACGACGCCGAGCTTTTCTTTGGTCGGGAAGCGTTGACTGCTCGATTGACCGCCCGCCTCACCGCCCTTGCTGAATCCGACCAGCGCTTCCTGGCTGTGGTCGGCGCATCCGGCAGCGGCAAATCCTCGGTCGTGCGCGCCGGATTGGTTCCATCCTTGCGCTGGCGACCGTCCACCTCCGGCTGGCCGATTTTCGTGATGACGCCCACAGCGCATCCCCTGGAAAACCTGGCCGTCGTCCTGCGCGGAGACTCGGCATCCGCGATGTCTTCTCGAAAACTGGCCGATGATCTGGTCAGTCAGCCAGACATGCTCGGTCAGGTGATGGGTCAACTGGGAGAATTGGCGGCGTCCCCCGCCCCTCGCTCGCTGCTCGTGGTCGACCAGTTCGAAGAGCTTTTCACACTCTGCCGCAGTGAGTCGGAACAGTTCGCCTTTGTCCAGAACCTGACGACCGCCGCCTGCCAGCATGGGGGGATCGGCGTGATCGTGGTCGTGTTGCGCGCCGACTTTTACGCCCACTGCGCCCGCTTCGATCGGTTGCGTCAACTCCTGGCTCAGCAGCAGGAATATATCGGCCCAATGACCGCCGATGAGTTGCGCTGCGCTATCGAAGAGCCAGCGCGAGAGGGGCACTGGCAGCTTGAACCGGGGCTGGTTGACTTGCTGCTGCACGACATCGGCGCTGACACCGGCCAACACAATCCCGAGCCGGGCGCGCTGCCCCTGCTCTCTCATGCTCTGCTGGCTACCTGGGAACGGCGGCGCGGGCGCACGCTGACTTTGAGCGGTTATACCGCTTCCGGCGGGGTGCGTGGGGCCATCGCCGAGACGGCCGAGTCGGTATTTTACGACCAGCTCGACCGCGAGCAGCGCCAGATCGCCCGCCACATCTTCCTGCGCCTGACCGAACTGGGCGGCGATGAAGCTTTCGCCGACACGCGCCGTCGGGTGAGTATCGACGAATTGGCGTCACGTCCGGAAGAACGGGAAACCGTGCATCAGGTGCTCAGCGCCCTGGCCGACGCCCGGCTGATCACGACCGACCAGAACGCCGTTGATGTCGCCCACGAAGCTCTGATCCGGGAATGGCCGACGCTGCGCGGCTGGCTGGAGGAAGATCGGGAAGGGTTGCGACTGCATCGGCATCTCACCGAAGCCTCGCAGGAATGGGATGAACAGGGGCGTGATCCGGGCGGATTGTACAGGGGTGCGCGGCTGGCGCAGGCGATGGAATGGGCTGCAGCGCATCCCGACGACCTGAATGCCCTCGAACAGGCCTTTCTCGACGCCTCTCAGGCTCTTGCCGAAAAAAAAGCACGGGAACGCGAGGCGCAGCGGCAACGAGAGTTGGAATCTGCCCGCCAGTTGGCCGAGGCCGAGCGCGTGCGCGCCGAAGAGCAGGCCCGCGCCAACGGGCGACTGCGCCAGCGAGCGGCATTGCTGGCGGTGGCCCTGGTCATTGGGCTCATCCTGGGAGCGGCGGCGCTGGCATTCGCACAACGTGCAAACCAGGCCGAGCAACTGGCTCTCTCGCGTGAACTGGCGGCAGCGGCGGCGACCAATCTCGACATCGACGCCGAACGCAGCACGCTGCTGGCGTTGGCGGCGCTGGAACAGGCCGACACTCTGGAAGCGCGAAATGCCCTGCATCGAGCGTTGCCGGAATTGCATCTTTTGCGCACGCTGCCCGCCCACAAAGGCGGCGTACCGGATGTGGCCTTCAGCCCGGATGGAGCCCGGTTGGCCAGTCTGGGCGCTTTCAACGACTTCACCGTCTGGGATGCGAGAACGGGAGAGCCATTGCTGCAATTGCGTGATGAAGCGATTGGCTATGGCAACAGCATCGCTTTCAGCCCGGATGGCCGTCAACTGGCCACGGCGGGCGTGACCGAGGTGATTTTGTGGGATGCGATCACGGGCGAAAAACTGCATTCGATCACGGGCGAGTCGGTGGGCACGACGGTCGGCTATAACCTGGGTGTGGGGCAAATTAGCTTCAGCCCGGATGGACGACGGTTGGCGGCGGCGAATATGGATGGCGTCTCCAAAGTGTGGGATCTGGCATCGAGAACAGAGGGGCTGACCCTGTTGCCCGATGGTCTCCCGGCTAAAGCGCTTGCCTATAGCCCGGACGGTCGTTTCCTGGCCACCGGCGGCGATGAAGGCATCGTCACTATGTGGGACGCCATCGACGGAACGCAAATCTACACTGCCACGCTGGGCGGGATCATTCACAGCGTCACCTTCAGCCCGGATGGGGCGAGCGTGGCTGCTGCCAGCGAGGATGGCCGCGCCAAAATCTGGGAAACTGCCAACGGGCGAGAATTGGTGAACCTGCCGCGATTGTCCGGTATGTACGACATCGCTTTCCTGGCTGATGGCCGCCTCGCCACCGCCGGTCAGGATGGCGTCACCCGCGTATGGGACCCCGCCACTGGCCAGCAGGCGTTGTCCCTGGCAGCCTCGGCCAGCACCATCATCGGCGTCGCCGGCAGCCCGGATGGCTCGGTCATCGCCACGGGCAGCTATGATGGCAATGTGCGGTTGTGGGACGCTGCGCCCGGCCATGAGCTTCTCACCATTCCTGCCCACGACGGCATCGTCTGGAACGTCACCTATTTTGCGGATGGCAGCCGTTTCGCCTCCGCCGGGGTCGATGGTAAAACCAAGATTTGGGAGACGGGAAGCGGACGCCTGCTGCAAACGCTCACCGGCGGTGAAGAATCCAGCGCTGGATTTACCGGGCTGGTGATCAGTATGGACGGGTCGCAGATCGCTGCTGGCGGCATGGATGGCATTGTCACGATATGGGACAGCGGCACGGGCGATGTCGTTTCAACTCTCAGCGGTCACAACGCCCTCGTCACCGGCCTGGATTTCAGCCCGGAAGGCAGGCGTCTGGCGACGGCTAGCTGGGATGGCACAGCCAAAGTCTGGGATGCCGTCACCGGCGCTGAGATCATCACATTCGCAGGCCACGCCCCGGCCAGCGTGATAAACGGCGTTTTCAGTCCGGAGGGGCGTTCGGTTTTCACCAGCGGCGGGGACTATTTCGTTCGCCAGTGGGATGCTGAAACCGGGGAGGAGATCCGGGCGTTCTCCGGCGAAGGGAAGGAACTTTTTGGCGTCGCCCTCAGCCCGGATGGGCAGACGATGGCGATGGGCGACCAGGATGGGGTGATCACGATCTGGAATGTGACGACGGGCGACAGGCTGCACACGATGGCGGGGCATGCCGGTCTGACGTTGCGGTTGGCGTTCAATCACGATGGCACGCGGCTGGCCTCCACCGGATTCGACCGGCTGGCGAAGGTCTGGGATGTGGCGTCGGGCGAGGAGCTTTTCAGCCTGTATGGCAATCTCAGCAATGTGTTCGGCGTGGCGTTCAGCCCGGACGGCTCGACCCTGGCTGTGGCCGGAGCCGACGGCACGGTGCGCACCTTCACGCTGGCGATGGACGAGTTGGTCTCGCTGGCTGAATCACGCCTGACCAGGGAGCTGACCGATGAGGAGTGCCGTAAATTCCTGCATGTCGAAGCTTGTCCGCCGTAGTTCATTCACACGCCAAAACTGGCCGAGCCCGAACCCAAAAGTCTAACCACCGATTTTACAGATTGGCGCAGATTTTTCCTTTTTTGATCATGAATCTTCAGTCACCAAGACGGCGCGCCCATGCGCCCGATCATGGCACTCGTGACACAGGGCCAGGAGATTGTCGGGATGGTTGGGGCCACCGAGATGTTCGGGGATGCGGTGGTGAAGCTCCAGCGCAGCGCTGGGCATGCCGCAACCCTGGCAGTGATAGCGCTCCCGGCCAAATACAATCGCCCGCAGCCGATCCAGATTCCTCTGTCGCCAACGCCTGCGCCCGAAATGCCAGATTTCCGTCAGGTCATCCATCACCCGGTGAAAAGCCAGCCCGGCGGCGACTTGACCCAATGGCCGGATGCGGTGTCCGGCCAGCCACAGAATGACAATCACGTCGTAGCGGTGCAAAGGCAGCGGGGTTTTCGGCCCTTCCTCCGGCTCGGACGTGAAGAATCGCCAGGCTCGCAGTGGGCTGGCGTCACCAGTTTGGATGACGTGCCAGGCGAGGTGATCGGCGTCAGTCAGGATGCTGGACGCCCAAGCCAGCCAGGGAAAGTCGCGGCGGCGAGAGACTGCCAGCGCTGCCAGCGTGGAGGCTGCCAGGTGTTTGGCCGGATGCACCGGGATTACTCGCTGCGTTTGCCCGGCGTGATGTATCGGGCTTGCAGATGGGGTTTGATATGCGCCGCCACCTCATCGCGCAGCACATTGCCCGAAACGTGCATCAACGTGTCGGCGAAGTCGCTGTCGATGCCCATGCTGGCCAGACAGGGGTAGTGATGGTGCAACAGCCCCGCCTGTTCCACCGCATCATCCAGCGCCACCCCTGCCAGTTTCTCGGCTACAAAGCGAGCGCAACCGCACACCGCATCCCGCTCCACCCCGGCGCTGGCGATCACCCCGGCCTTTTCGTCGACCTCGACCCGCAGTTTGGGCTGGCCGAACAGCCGGGCAAACTCGGCGATGTGCGGATCGTCATAGCTCTGGCGCTGGCGGCGCGTCAGCCCATAGTCATGTTCGGTCAATGAGCAAAGCGGCTTCGGCGTGACGCACGTGACATTCATATCGGCCAGCCAGCCGCGCAATTGCCGGGCCAGACCGCGCGGCAGCCAGGCCTCGTTATCGACGGCGGCGAGTACAGCCGTGGCGCCAGTCATGGCGGCAATGTCAGGCAGCAACTCCGCCACGCCGCGATGCTCGGCGAAGGAGAGGATCAGGTCAGTTGGGGGCAGCGACTCCGGCAGGAAATCTTCGGGATAATCGATTACGAGCGGGAACACGGCAGGCGCTTCCCAGACCTCGACCTGCCAATTGTCCGGCGCATGCGCCTGCACATTGTCGATGTGACGGCGGCCATAGTCGCCGTTGATGACAGCCAGGATGCGCATGAGATTCAGGCAGGTTCAACCCGGAGAGCGGCGGGAGTAGTCGCGGTTTCCGGCTGCATGGCGTGACCGCATTGGTAGATCAGATAGATAGCGGTCAGGAACAACAGCAGGGCCGTGCCCTGGTGCAACAGCGCCAGCCAGATCGGCACGCCGAGCCAGACGACGCTGATCCCCAGCCCGATCTGCACAAACGTCAGGACAATCATCAGAAGGATGCCGTTGTGAATGGCCTGGCTGTAATGACGTTTCCTCGCCACGAAATAGAGGACGACGGCAACGATCAGCACAGCGAATGCGAACCAGCGATGCATGAAATGAATGGTCGTGGCCGTCTCGATCAGGTTGAGCCACCACGGTTCGATCACCGAGAGCATGCCGGGCGGGATCAGGTATCCGAACATGAGAGGCCAGGTGTTGGACGCATGCCCGGCCTTCAGCCCTGCCACCAGCCCGCCGTACGACATCTGGATTACGAGCACAGCCACCAGCAGCCAGGAAAGTCGATAGCCGAAGGATTTCCCGCCTTTTGGCTCTTTGGCCGGGAAATTATACAGATGGCGCAGCCCCATCCAGAAGGTCAGGGCCAGCAAGGCAATGGCGGTGAGCAGGTGGGCGGTGAGGCGATAGTGGCTGACCGAAGGCCGGTCGATCAGACCGCTGCTGACCATGTACCAGCCAAGCGCCCCCTGGAAAGCGAAACCGGCGGCGATGAGCAGATACACCGCCGACTTTCGCCAGGGGATGATACCTCGAATCAGAAAATAGAGCAGCGGGATGACGACAATCAACCCGGCGAATCGGGCGATGAGGCGGTGGATGTATTCCAGCATGAAAATGCGCTTATAGCCTTCCAACGTCATCTCATGATTGACTTTCTGGAATTCGGGAGTTTGCTGGTATTTCTCGAACTCAAGCTGCCAGGCCTGGTCGCCGACGGGCGGGATCACGCCGCTGACCGGGTTCCACTCCACGATCGAGAGACCGGAACGGGTGAGGCGGACGAGACCGCCAAACGAAACCATGAAAATGATGAGGGCGCAGACGACGAACAGCCAGATTGTGACGGCTCTATTTGCTTTTGCGGACATAAACGATTTGCCTTGTTTGGGAGAATGCGTGTTTTTGGGGTCGGCAGTCCATCAGGATCGCCACCCGCATTATACCCAAGGCAGACGGGATGAACGAAGTGTCGCGAAAGGCGGCGCGATGCGAAATGCAGGCGCGCCGCCGACTTCTTGCGTGATTTCAGCCTTCTATTTATGGAGGGTGCGAACGTAAGCCACGATATCAACCAGGTTCTCGTCGGTGAGAGCCGGGTTGCCGCCTTTGGGAGGCATGGCGACGCCGGTCGTGTTCAACGGATCACTGGGGTCCCGGCCTTTTTTGATGAAATCGATCAGTTCGGCGTCGGATAATCCGGCGATGAATTCACTGGTGGTCATGTTCTTGCCCAAACCCTGGACGCCGACGCCGCCTTCACCGTGGCAGGCGATGCATGTGCTCTTGAACAACTTTGCGCCGTTGGCGACGTCACCCGCAGCTGCCGCGGGTGCACCAGCCTGAACGGGCGGCTGATCACCGCCGCCACCGCCGCCACCGCCGCAGGCTGCCAGCGCCAGCGTAAGTAAGCTGATAGTGATGAGTAGCATCACGAATTTTCGCATTGTATAAACTCCTGTTGATTTGAAATTATTGAGCATGATCCATGGATGATCCGGCAGAATCGGACATATGTTCAGCCAGCATGCCTGATTTGTGTCGCGCCATAAGTTCCTGCCAGGAAAGCGCTTCGCCGCTCAGTTCGGCGGCAAGGGTTTGCGCTGCTGAACGGTCTGCCAGCGCGGCGACGCCATGACCCATCGGCGTGCTCAGATTTTCGCTGAAAACGTAGTGCGCTTGCGTGGCGTCCAGCCATTCTTTGCTCGTGTAATCGTGGACATACCAATTGGTCACATTCCGCTCTGGGTGGGCCGCGGCGCTTGCCAGCATGTCGCCGATGTCGTCGAACGCCAGGCTTTCGTAGCGGCCAGGGCTGATCTCGTAGGCGTAGCCGGAGGCGAAACGTTCGTCGCTGATGATCATGTTGCACTGCGCGCAGACGCTTTCGCCATAACGGATTTCCGGCGGTTGCGCGGTGGTTTGTCCCTGTGCGCAGGCCGTGAGCGTGGCGGCGGATATCGCAATCAGCAGTGCAACTGTCAACCAAATCAGGAGTTGCAATTCTATACGCCTGGTCACGATGCGGGTTTCCATGATTTTACTGACGATTCAACGCGCCGCCGGTTTTGCCCGAAGTCGCAGCCGGCGCTCCGTGCAGAAATCCGACAAAAATAAAGTCCTCATCGAGGGCGCGGACGGAGTGGATTTCGCCCTGGTCGAAAACCAGGAGATCGTTGGGGCCGACCCGCTGATCTGCACCATCTGCACCGGTAAAGACGCCCTGCCCTTTCAGCACGACAACGTAGAATGGGGAATGGGGCGCTCGGTGTTCACGGATTGTCTGCCCAGGTCGCAACGCAAAGCGGATAACCCTGCCAAACTCATCGACATAAAGCGGCTCGGCATTGGGGTTTTCATCGCCGAATTTCAGATCGTCAAATAATTGGGCCGTTAGCATGAGATGACCTCGCTTCCCGCTCGCGGCGGGGTGAGAATTAGAAATTGTTTTTGGTGGCGAAACGGAGATAGGCCAGGCCAGCGGGCAGCAGAATCCACACGGCCAGCACGGCCAGGAAGATGCCGAGCAGCACGTCGCCGAATTTCTGCATGGCGTAAATGCCGGCGGGGCCGAGGATGTCGAGCGTGGTCTGGATATCGAGAATCGACGCCATTTTGAAGACTTGTAGGGGATTGGTCAGTGACATGAGGAATAGGTTTTCGATGGGGACGCGCAGCGCCATAGCTGTGCCCATCATGCCCAGGTCGCCGAAGAATACGAACAGCAGCCACAGGAACAGGCCGATGCCGACGGCCACGCTGGCTTTGCGGGTGAGGGCGGAGACGAGAAAGCCGAAGCTGAGCATGGTCAGGCTGAGCAGAAAGGCCAGCCCGATCAGTTGCACGTAGGCGAACGGGTCGGCGGCGCCCGCACCGCCCAGGGCGATGACGACGCCGGAGATGCCGAATCCCAGCGCCAGCGAAGCCAGCAGACTGAGAGCCAGGCCGATGTACTTGCCCACGAATATCTCAGCCCGGCTGACCGGCTGCGCCAACAAGTAGCTCAGCGTCGATTTTTCCTGTTCCCCGGCTAATGTCTGCGCTCCCACCGTCAGCCCCATCAGCGGGATGATGAGCAGGACGAGGTTGATCAGGCTGGCGGCGGTGCGGCTGAATCCGGCGAAACCGACGATGCCTGCCCCGGCCAGGGCGAGATAGGAGAACGCCAGGGAGAGGGCGATGAAGGCCAGGGTATAGAGCAGAAACCAGCGATTACGCAGGGCGTCTCGAAGCTCTTTTTGGGCGATAGTCCAGATTGTGTCAGGTGTCATGTGTCAAGTGTCATATGGGTGTGAAGAGTGATGGAGTGATGAAGTGGGGGGAATATACTCCATCACTGCTTCACTCGATTTCAAAATCTTCAACGGCAATATCGGCCTGGGTGAGCAGGCTGATGGGCCGGGCTTTTTCGCCGGGCAGGACATCGACCAGCACGCCGGTTCCGTTTTTGCTGGCGGTATAGCCGCTCGTTTGCAGCAGGTCGAGGGCGGGTTGGATGGCCGTAGCGGACAGACGCAGTTTGATAGTGGTGCGTAAGCCCAGGCGTTCGGGCAGTTCGGTGGCGGGGCAGCGGAATTGCTGACGGCCATCGGCCAGCACCAGCACCGAATCAGCCAGAGCTTCGATCTCTTCCAGGCGATGCGAGGTGAAGATGATGGTTTTGCCATCCGCTTTCACATCGCGTAGCAGCGACAAGAACTGGTCACGGGCGGCGGCATCCAGGTTGGAGGTGGGTTCATCGAGGACGAGGATGGGCGGCTCAGCCAGCAGGGCCAGGCCCAGCGCCAGTCGTTGCTTCATCCCGCCCGAAAGCGCTCCCACCGGCTTGC
>JAGFJG010000056.1 GCA_024102915.1 Caldilineales bacterium | reverse complement strand
CGGCGTGATCGTCGATTCCGGCAAATTCCCCTGGGCGGAACATGCGGACCGCTTCCCCATGCTCAATCAGCCGGAGCCTGCCTATCATGGCGTCGTCTACACCGAGGCGCTGGGGCCTGCCGCCTTTATCGGACGCGCTCGCACCGTGCCCCTGCGCAACACCGGTTCGGCCATCAGTCCGCTCAACGCCTTCCTGATCCTCCAGGGCATCGAGACCCTGCCGCTGCGCATGGAAAGGCATTGCGACAACGCCCTGGCCGTCGCCGGTTATTTGCAAGGGCACCCTGCCGTCGCCTGGGTGAGCTTTGCTGGTCTGTCCGACTCGCCCTATTATGCTCTGGCCCAGAAATACACCGACGGTCGCCCCTCCGCTCTGCTCACGTTCGGCGTCAAGGGCGGCTTCGATGCGGGCGTGAAGTTCTATGATGCGCTGACGCTGTTCAAACGGCTGGTCAATATCGGCGACGCCAAATCCCTGGCCGCGCATCCCGCATCCACCACGCATCGCCAGCTCAACGACGCCGAGCTCGAAACCGCCGGTGTCACACCCGACATGATCCGGCTTTCGGTCGGCATCGAGCACATCGATGACATCCTGGCCGACCTGGAGCAGGCGTTGGCCGCATCGCAAGCCTGATCCGCTCCGACACGATTACTTGACCGTCCGTCCCCAAGCCGATGAGCCAGGGGACGGATTATCATTTCGCCATGTCCAAACTCAAGCTGTACATCGATAATCCCGATATTGACATAATAACTGGCGTTTGCCCGCATGATTGCCCCGACACCTGTAGCTGGCAGGTCGCTGTCGAGAGGGGTTCGGGCCGGGCGGTCGATATTTGGGGACATGCCGGGCAGCCGGTGACGGCGGGTCTGCTGTGCGGAAAGGTGGATCGCTATCTCGACCGGGTTTACCATCCCGACCGCCTGACCACGCCCTTGCAGCGGGTGGGGACGAAGGGGGCGGGCGAGTTCAGGCCGGTCGCTTGGGACGAGGCCGTCACCGATATCGCCAGCCGGTTGTCGGGCGTCATCACCGAATTCGGGCCAGAATCGGTGTTTCAGTACTCCTACGCCGGCACGATGGGTTTGCTGCAAGGGGAGGGGATGAGCCAGCGCTTTTTCAATCGTATGGGAGCCAGCCGCCTCGCCCGCACCATCTGCGCAGAGGCCGGGTTCAGGGGCTATCAGTACACGATTGGCCGGGCGGTGGGGATGGAGATGCAGGATTTCGCCCACGCAAAGCTGATCGTGATCTGGGGCAGCAACACGCTCACCAGCAACGTGCACCTCTGGCCTTTTGTGCTGGAAGCGCGCAAACAGGGCGCTCGCGTGATCGTGATCGATCCGGCCCGCACCCGCACTGCCCGCGCCGCCGACGAATGGATTCCCACCCGCCCTGGCACCGATGGGGCGCTGGCGCTGGCGCTGATGCACGTGATCATCACTGAGGGTTTGCTCGACGCGGACTATGTCGAGCGGCACACGCTTGGCTTCTCACAACTGGCCGAGGGAATGCAACAGTTCGGGCCGGATTGGGCGGCTGAGATAACCGGCATTCCGGCGGAGCGAATCCGATCGTTAGCCCAAGAATACGCCCTCACCCAACCCGCGGCGATTCGCATCAATTACGGTTTACAGCGCCATGCGGGCGGCGGCATGGCCGTGCGCAACATCGCCTGCCTGCCAGCGCTGGTCGGGGCCTGGCGTTATCGCGGCGGCGGCATCCAACTGAGCACAAGCGGCAGCTTTCCCCTCAAGAAATCCACCTTGCAGCGGCCCGATTTGCTCCAGGGAATGCGGCCTCGCACGCTGAACATGAATCGGCTGGGCGACGCCCTGAGCCTTGACCGGGTGCGCTTGGCCGCCGCACACGAGCACGCTCGCCCCGTCGATCTGGCCCCAACGGCGGAACATGCCGGGCCGCCGGTCAAGGCCCTGATTGTTTACAACAGCAATCCGGCTGCCGTCGCGCCCGACCAGAGCGCTGTGCTGGCGGGCCTGCGCCGCGAGGACCTGTTCACCGTCGTGCTCGAACAGTTCCAAACCGATACCGCCGACTACGCCGATTATATCCTGCCCGCTACGACTCAACTCGAACACTGGGACATCCTCAAGCCCTATGGTCATCTCTACCTGGGTCTGAACCGGCCCGCCATTGCCCCGCTGGGAGATGCCCTGCCGAATAGCGAGATATTCCGGCGGCTGGCGCAGGCTATGGGCTACGACGATCCCTGTTTTCGCCAGAGCGATGAAGAAGCGCTGCGGGAGTTTGTCGAAAGCCAGACGCACCCGACCTTGCGCGGCATCACCTGGCAGCGGTTGTTGGAGGATGGCTTCGCCCGGCTGAATCTGCCTGATCCCTACCTGCCCTTCGCCGAGGGCGAATTCCCTACCCCCAGCGGCAAATGCGAATTCTACAGCGAGCGCATGGCGCGGGATGGATATGATCCTCTGCCGGCCTGGACGCCGCCACAGACGATCAGCCTTGCTGGCGAATCGGCGAGCGATGGCTGGTTGAGTCTGATTTCGCCGCCAGCGCACAATTTCCTGAACAGCTCATTCGCAAATCTGGAGCATTCTCTGCGCCGGGAAAAGCGACCGGTGGTCAGAATCCATCCCATCGACGCCGCACGCAGGGGCATCGGCGATGGCGATCAGGTGTGTTTGCGCAATGAGTTGGGCGATGTCGTCCTGGCCGCCGAGATCAGCGCGGACATCATCCCGGGCTCCGTGCTCGCCCCAGGCGTCTGGTGGAACAAGCTCAGCCCGGACGGACGCAATGTGAATCAACTCACGCCGCAGACCGAGGCTGACATGGGCGCGGGCGCGCTTTTCTATGACGTGGGAGTGCAGGTCGAGAAGAGCGACAGGCGGTAGATTTGTTCTATCTGTCGCTTTGCAGGCGATCTCGAATCTGCGCAAACGAAGCCAGATTATCGAGTTGGATTGATGAACCATTTCCGGGAAAGATAACCACATCACCTTTGTCAAGCATGCGGTCAACCGGGTTCTGTTTCAGGACGATGGCCGCGCTGGTGAGATCCCAGACTCGCTCTCGGTGAAACAACCAGCCGCGACGTTCCACGACGCGTGGATTACCGACAAACACCTGATAACATCGCCATTGGATATACTCCCAGATGACCAGGCCGCCAAAGATCATCGCTGCAATCTGGCATGCAACCTGGATACTTAAGTTGGCATCCCTATCAATGGCGTAGAAGACTAGAAAGGTGCATAGAGAGAGAATGAACATTCCACCAAAGACGAGAACAGGGCCGACAACGCTCGTAACATGGTGGCGTGTTCTAACCTGGCCTCGTGAAGCGTACATGGAACCAACCTCCAAGGGGGAAGTAAAGTCGTCACAAGAAAGGGCGATTTATGATACGATTGGGTAATCGCAAGTTCATACCTCCATCGGTGAACTGAGTGGAATGAGGCAAACGCCTCTATTTAATACATATCCTGATTCTACGATTCCTTACACTTACGCTCCTGACGTTCTCCGGTCAGCATACTGACTGATCGCTTACAACCACTGTGGGTCTCTTGGTTTGTCATGAGCGCATCGTATAGAATGGGGAGTGCAAGACGGCAGAGTTATCTTGCGCAACCCCGACCCCTGAGCCTCCCGAACACGCCATCATGTCCCACCGTCACGACGAAATCGAAGCCATCAGCAGGCGCATCTCCGATCTCTCGGAAGAAAGCCTGATCTTGCTTTCGCAATACATCAGCTTTCTCAAGTGGCAGGAAGAGCAATGGCATTCGCCCGAAGTCTGGGACGAAGATTCGGGTTTGAATACCGAATGGCTGTTCGATCTGATCGAGCATTTCCACGAAGCTCGACAGGCGGCCACGGCTGATCCCGCCGGTATGGAGATCAAGCTTGCCCCAGCATCCTGCGGCGGCGTCATCCGCCAAGCGATCTGGCAACATCCGCCCGCGGTCGGCATGTCCGTGCTCGAGTATCAGATTTCCGTGCCCATGACCATCGATTTGCTCAAGCTCCGTTTTGCCGTGGGCGTGCGGGATGGCGCGCTGCTCTCGACCGACAATCAGGTGGCTTTTCGTTTACGGGTCAACGGACGCCAGTTGTGGAGTCACCTAAAGATGGATGTGTCGTGGGAGAGCTTCACCGTCGAGCTGCCTTCGCTGGCGGGCCAGGAAGCGGTACTGCAACTCATCACCGACCCGCTGGGCAATTCCCGCTGGAATTGGGCCGTGTGGGGCGAGCCGCAAGTGATTGGATTCGCCTTTGCGGAGGATTGATGCCGCCGCTGCATGATGTGGCTGTCAGAATCCTCGGTGTGCCGATGGATCTGGGCCAGCAGCGGCGCGGGGTGGACATGGGGCCGAGCGCCTTGCGCTATGCGGGATTACAGGCACGGTTGCGGCGCATGGGGTTTGAGGTTGAGGATGGCGGGAATATCGACGTTCCGGCCCCAGAGGAAACGGCTGAGGACGAGGCCGTGCAAGATATCAACGGCGGGCGCGCCCGCCATTTGCAGGCTGTGCGCGCAGTCTGTGCCGCCATCTACGAAGCTGCCGAGCGCTGCGTGGCGGACAATCAGTTTCCGATCTTTCTGGGCGGGGATCATTCGATCGCCCTGGGAACTGTGGGCGGCGTCAGCGCCACGACCACGACGGGCGTGATCTGGATCGACGCGCATGCTGATTTCAACACGCCAAACACCTCGCCTTCGGGCAATCTCCACGGCATGCCGTTGTCTCACCTCGTCGGCCTGGGTATTCCTGAACTGCGGGACGTGGGTCGCCCTGGCGCCAAGGTGGACCCCCACCATGTTGCGCTTATCGGCCTGCGCAATGTGGATAGGGGCGAGCGCCAATTGCTGCGCGAAATGGGCATCCGCGCCTACACCATGCGCGATATCGACGAACGTGGCCTGGCCGCCATTGCCCGTGAAACGATCATCCATGTGGCAGGATTGCCGCGCGTGCATGTCAGCCTGGATATGGACAGCCTCGATCCCCGGGTGGCTCCAGGCGTGGGCACGCCGGTGCAGGGTGGGCTCAATTACCGCGAGGCGCACCTGCTGATGGAGATGCTTTCCGAATCCCGCAAAATCACATCGTTGGACATCGTCGAGATCAACCCCATCCTCGACAATGGCAATCAGACGGCGGAGCTGGCGGTGGAATTGGCGGCATCACTGTTGGGGGCGAAGATTTTGTAGCGGCGTTGCGGTCATCGCATTGTTTTGCCGCCGCACGAATCCCGCACCACCAATAGGGCGGGTAGTGTGGCTTCGGGAAAGCTGTCGATCTTGCCCTCGACCAGGCCAAGCAGCATACGGGCGGCGGTTTTGCCCATTTCCAGGGCTGGCTGGCGTACGGTCGTCAGGGCTGGCTCGTAGAGTTCGGCCATGGGGATGTCATCGAATCCGATCACTGAAATATCTTCAGGAACTCGTAGACCTTCGCTTTTGAGGCGCTGGATGGCCCCGATCGCCATACGGTCGTTGAAAGCGAAGATCGCTGTGGGCGGCGGGTTTTGTGCCATCAGTTGCGGCGTCGCCCCGGCTCCTCCCGGCGTTGTGAGATCGCCGAAGACCACCAATTCCTGGCGGAATGGGATATGCGCTTCGGCCAGCGCTGTTTTGTAGCCCTCCAGCCGCTCATCCAGGTCTGTGAGCACAATCGAGGCGCTGATCACGCCAATACGAGTGTGACCCAGCCCGATCAAATGTCGGGTGGCTTGCAATGCGCCGCGGCGATTGTCAGCATGGACAGTATTCCGGCGTCCAGGCATGTGATAGCCGCGGACAACGAGGGGAAACGGGCTTTTGTTCAAGTCGAGACCCGATTCGACAGCCGCGCGCATACCTATGACGATGGCGCCGTCGACGCCTGGGGTGCGGAAGAGTCTGCGCAGGCTGGCAGCCACATCTTCTGGCGTACCTGTTGGCGCCATGAGGATGTGGCAGTTTCGTTCAGCGGCGATCAGCCCTACACCTCGCATGAACGCCATCAGGTGGGGGTCGGCAAACACGGAATCGGCGGCGAGCGAGAAGGCGAGTCCGATTACACGATGCGTTTTGTCATGCCGATTCAGCGTGGCGTGCGGAACTTGATAGCCGAGCGACTGCATGGCGGCAAGGACACGGCTTCGCGTTTGCTGACTGACGTATTTTCGGTTGTGCATCACGCGCGCAACGGTCGTTTCCGAAACTCCAGCTTTGGCCGCCACATCCTTCATGGTCGCTGACATTGGGGCGCTAGTCCTCGACGAAGCCGGTGAGATTGCTGTGGATTTCCCGGCAGTGTGTACCGACTACTCAGGCCAATTATATGATACGCGTCAATCATCCACAGAAGCCCGAGGTCTGGATTCACTATAGCAGCCGCTCCAAGTGGTGTCAAAGGGTTTGATTCGATTGGCGGGCGAAAACGAAAACGCTCCTGCAGTCAGCGATGCAGGAGCGTTCGGCTATCGATCTTTGTGGCGGGAATCATGTTATCAGTTGCGATTTACCTTCCCACTGACCGCATTGGCTTCACTGTTGAGCCTGTCAATGATGCTCAAAATATCAGCGTTGTCCGGTATGTCGCGCATCGACTTGCCATGGTGGCTGTAGCGGATGGCGCCTGCTTTGTCGATGATCATCATGGCGGGCAGGCGACCCATTTTCAGCAGCTTCACCTGCTGTCCGTACATGGAGGATATCGCCTGGTCGGGATCTGGACAGCCCACGAAAGGCAGATTGTGTTCCGCCCAGTAATCCGTAAATGCCGCCTGATCCTCAGGGCCAATCACAACGATCTCGGTATCACGTTTGACAAATTCATCGTAGTCTTGACGCAACTGCGCCATATGCCGGCGGCAGAATGGTCACATGAAACCGCGATTGAAAACGAGGACAATATTCTTACGTCCACGATATGACGCCAGGGAAAAGGGCTCGCCCTCAAAGGTGTCTGATTGAAATCCAGGTGCGGGCTGGTCGATAGTCGGTCGTGTCATGATTCGGTCAGTCCTTTGATAATCTGGCGCTCATTGAGTGATGCTGTCCAGAAGATGGATAGTCGCTTCGGCGATCATTCGCTGTTGTTCTGAGGCTGATACAGTGGGGATGCCGTCGCCTGGCTGCTCGCCATACGCCCCGAACTGGGCATGATTCCCGCCTTCGATCGCCACCCAGTCTGTTGTCAGCGGCAACAGGGGGCGAGACGCATCGATGTCCGCAGGGGTGGCGAGCCCGTCCTGGCTGCCAGAGATAGAGACAGCTTTGAGGCCGTAGTTCGACATATCGTCACTGGCAACGGGATAGGCCGCCCACAATGCAAGACCCTCAACCTTGTCCGGATTATCGTAGGCGAAACGAGCGGCCATCGCCCCGCCCAACGAATGGCCTCCAACCGCCCAATGCTCGATCTGGGGATGAGCCTGCATAATCGTCGAGGCTGTATGGGGAGCGGTTACAGCAAGATTGAGCGGCATCTTCGGGATCAGCACCAGGTATCCGGCCTCGGCGATTTGGCGGGCGATGGGAGCGTAAGAGCGGTAATCGACCCGCCCGCCGGGGTATAAGATCAGCCCGGTAGTTGGTTCGGTTTGGGTCGGAGCAAAGGTCAGCCACTTTCCGGTTTGCACGGTGACGAGTTCGTCTGACGTCAAAGCGTTGAGTGCATCAGCGGACGGCCCCAGCGGCGTACTTGCCCAGGCGACAAATCCAAGTGCGGATAACATCGCCAGAATCACAAGGGCGACGATTGACCATAGCAAGATGCGACGCCAGCGATACGGTTTGTTTTTTGGCGTGGCGTTCTGGGCGGGTTCCGGGATTGTGGTCATGTTGTTCTGAAGGGTGTTCATTGCAATTGCAAAATAGGAACCCGCCGCCTCTTGGACAAGTCTTGATGGGCAACGGGTTCAGGAGAGGGGTTTGACATACTCAGATTCCTGCATCAATCACTGACAACATAATATCATCTTGTATATATTTTGTCAATATATTGTTTCATTATTTGGCGTAGTCTTTGCGGTGGTGCGGCCATGCTTCCGAAATGTGTGTCTGTGAACACTCATGATTCCGCTTTCCGCGCCAGATTCCGGATCATGACGGAGGTGTGTCGACAGGTCGGCATCCGGATCGCCAAGCCCACCCAGATAAATGATGCGTTCGACGTTAGCTCCGCTTGCGGCATGGCCGAAGTTGCGCGCTGCAACCAGATCCCTTTCACGGAAATCGCCGCTCTTGCTCATGCTGTGAATCAAATAATAGGCGACTTTCACATCCTGCATGGCAGCCGAGAGCGTTTCGGGATTCAGGACATCACCCTCGCACACCTCGACATCCTGCAGCCAGGGTCGACCTTGAAGTCTGGTTGCATCGCGAGCAAGTACGCGTACATGGCGTCCGCTCTCGAGCAGTCGTGGCACGATTCGACCGCCCACATACCCTGTTGCGCCGGTTACCAGGATCAGATCGTCTTTTGACATGATGGAAAGCGCTATGCCGGGAATAGGGTTCGGTTGCATTCGGCAGACGGCGGGATAACCGATCCTACCACGTGGATCATGCGGTTGCCAGTCTCGGTATTCGCAAGAATACCATCGAGACCGATCACGTCAGCGGCCATCATCCTGCTTGGAAACAGCTGGATAATCGAGGTCATGGCATGTTTGTCGCATAGGCATGTTTGCGCTAATCTTTAGGTAATGAAATGGAAAATCGTTTTCTGCTTTTTTGTGATTTTGTTTGCGGTCACCAGGCCTCTTCATGCTCAGGAGGAAGAGCCGCAGCGCGTCTATGAGGTGTCTGCCGGTGACACATTGATCACGATTGCCGAGCGTTTTGGCCTTCCGGTCGAGGCGATCATCTCGGCGAATAATCTGGCGAATCCCGATCTGATCTATGCAGGCCAGCAGCTTGTCATCCCTGGCCTGACCGCACCGCCCGCCGAGCCTGAGACAGAAGCGATAATGCGGCTGGCGACTTACCGACTGCGCCCTGGGGATCAGCTGGATGTCCTGGCCCGCCGATTCGGCGTCCAGCCTGCCGACATCCTGCGAGCGAATGGGTTGGCGCGACCCGACCAACTTCTGACCGAGACCGAAATCCGTGTGCCCGTGAAAGTGGCTGACTCACTGCCCGCGCCCGTCTTGTCTCTGCGTGTTTCTCCGGCGGTGGTGCAGGGCCAGACGGGCATCGTCGATATCACAGTATCAAAAGATGTGAAACCGGAAGGCGCTTATGGCGATCAGCCGCTTACCTTTTTCTTTCTGGGTGATGGTTATCCCGGCTATCGCTATTTTGCTCTGATCCCCACGCCCGCACTACTTTCGCCAGAGGTGCGTACATTGCGAGTCTCAGTTGACGGCGCGGAAATTGAACAGCCGATGCCCACGCTGGCCGGCAGCTATGAGACTCAGCACATCGTGTTGCCCCCGGCCAAAGGGGATCTGCTTGAGCCGACGAAGGTCCGGGATGAATTGGGCGAATTGCGAGAAATATGGGGGATCAGCAGCCCTGAACGCTTTTGGTCCGGGCGGTTCCGCTTTCCCATTGGCGAGGGCTATGTGCAGACATCGCCTTACGGGACCCGTCGCAGCTACAATGGCGGGCCGGTGGCGTCATTTCACGAAGGTTCCGACTGGAGCGCTATCGAGGGCACGCCGATCCTGGCCCCGGCTCCGGGCGTCGTCGTCCTGGCCGAAGACCTGATCGTACGCGGCGGCGCGGTCGTCATCGATCATGGCCAGGGCGTCTATTCGAATTTCTGGCATCTTTCCCAGATCGACGTGGAACCCGGCCAGAAGGTGGGGAGAGGGGAGCAGGTCGGGTTGGTGGGAACTACCGGGCTGTCCACCGGCGCGCATCTGCATTGGGAGGTGCGGGTCGATGGCGTGGCGGTGAACCCGTTGCAATGGTCTGAGGTCTCGTTCCCCTTCGCTCCCACTGTGGATGCCAGTTAAACTGACGTCAGTTTGAGACCGCTACTTTTGACCAACCGTTGACGATGGACGACGGCGGGTGCACTGACAACGTTCAATTGTCTCTCGTCAGTCGTCCACTGTCGAGTAAAAAACCCCTGTTCTCGTTGTGGCTTCGAGTTAGAAAAAGAAAGTGGACCGGCTATTGCCGATCCACTCTGTAATCTGGGGATGAATCTTTTCGGCTCGACTGGGCGACTTACTCGTTGTCTTCTTCGTCGCCTTCCTCGTCCTCGCCAACCAGGGCCACGTCGCCTTCCTCGAATTCTTCTTCCTCTTCGACTTCCACGGCGATGCGTGGGATGGTAAGACTGACGACGACATCTTCAGGTTCGTGCAGGATCGTCACGCCATTCGGCACTGCCAATTGCTCAATGCGAAACACATCGTCTGTGGTTTGCAATAGGCTGAGATCGATGACGAAGTTCTCCGGAATATCGCTGGGCAGACACTCAACGCTAATGCGGTCGAGATTATGCAGCAGGATAGCGCCGCCTTTGATGGCCGGTGAGGCGCCTTCAAAGTGGATGGGGATGTCTGTGCGAATCGCCACATCCATTTGCACCTGATAGAAATCGACGTGCATGATCGTGCGGCGGGTGGGGTGGCGTTGCACTTCGCGCATCAGCGCATGCACCGGTTTGCTTTCCAGCCCCTGTAATTGCATCAACTGGCTGGAAGCGCCGACACGCAGGAGGCGCACCAGGTCGATTTCCTTGAATTGCAGGCTGGTGGCTTCGCCGCCCTGGCCATACACGACGCCGGGGACTAGGCCATCCTGGCGAACCTCTTTGACACGACTGCGAGTTGCATTTCGTGGCTCAACATTCAAAACAAGTTCCATTTCGAAACACTCCATTCAATAAAATTCTGGAAAGCGACTATCACGATGAGGGGCGTTTGCGTGCGCCCGGATGGATTGCCGCGCCAAGATTAGTTGATTTGGTGATTTAGTCTGCCGCTGTCCGATTGAAGCGGCCCAGAAGCCAGAGGACGAGCGCCAGAGAGACGCCCAATGAAGCACCGATGAGGACGGCGGCGCGAGCGTCCAACAGGGTTCGTACCGTGCCCTGCACATTTTTGGCCACCAGCAGCACGGCGCTGGCATCGTCACAGTGCACTTCGTCCGCTACGACAATAGCGGCCTGAGCGTTTTCCATCACGACTTTGCCAGCGGTGATCAAACCAGCGCCGCCTTCGGTAAGTTGGACCGAATCGGCATTGATTGTGGCGGCTCCGCCCTGGGTGATCTCGACCACTTCGGCATTGATGGTCTGAGCGCCGCCTTGATTGATGGTGACAATTTCGGCGTCGATCTGCGAGTCGAAACTATCTTCGCCCGATTCAAGATCATCGTAATCAAGTTGTTTGTTCTGATTGCCGTTGGTGGTCATGAGTTTCCGTGGTTGAGGTTGAATAATTGGTGTTGATTAGACAACAGCCCCCTATTTTAGTCGATCAGCAGCGGCTTTCGCAAAGTTTGGTGGCGGTTTGTGCGCAGCCCGTGGGCGGTTAGCCGGCGTGTTCACCACGGGCTGCGTTACATCACAACCTACGTTCTACAATCCTTTCGGATTTGCCCCTCCAAAGCCTGTATGCTATCATCAGCGTTCGTCACAAATTAGTCATCTATTCAAAGCGCCCTGCGGGTGCTTTTGTATGTCAGAGGATCGACAACATGTCCTACATCCTACAATCATTTGAAGAACAACAACTCAAAGAGAATCCTCCCCAATTGCATGTGGGCGATGTAGTGAACGTCCACAATCGGATTGTCGAGGGGAAAAACGAACGTGTGCAGGTATTCCAGGGCACGGTCATCGGCCTGACGAATGCCGGCCCCGCCTCCAGCTTCACCGTCCGCAAAATCGGCGCCCATGGCGTCGGCGTCGAGCGTATTTTCCGCCTGCATTCGCCGCGCGTCGAGCGTGTCGAAGTGCTGCGGCACAGCAAAGTACGCCGCTCCAAGCTGTACTTCCTGCGCGACCGCGTTGGTAAGAAAGCACGGCTGAAGCAAGTCCGGCGCTAGTATACTTTTACCAAACCGTTTAAACTTGAAAGGTGTGGGCGACTCGCTCACGCCTTTTGTGTGTTTCCCGGACGGCGCCGACATGCCCGCCGCTTACTTGCGTCAGTTTTGACATTTTCGCTGTCCGCAACTAAGATTAGAACATAAGTTCGCTACATTTTCAGGATGGCGTAATTGGGATCGACATCAGCCCCCCGATTGGCGATGCCGACGCCGTCCAACCCTAAACTCGGAGTTGAACCCATGCCTGAGATCACCGTCGCCGTTGTGCAAATGGAACCCAAACTGGGCGATGTCGAAGCCAACATCTATCAAATGGCCGACATGATCGAGCGCATTTGCAGCGCCGAAGATACTGACCTGATCGTGTTTCCGGAGCTGGCGACGACCGGGGTGGAAATGGGGGTAGGGTTCAACCGGGTGGCGGAGCGAGTGCCCGGCCATCAATTCAATGTCCTTGCCACCAGGGCAGCCGACTTCTCCACGACCGTGGTTTTTGGCCTCCCCACCAAAGAGAAGGTGGAGAGCATCTTTTACAATGCCGCAGTCGTCATCGGTCCCGACGGCGAGTTTTTGGGCGAATATCGCAAAGTCCATCTCAAAGGCGAGGAGCAGCTCAGCTTCCGGGCCGGTTATCGCTTCCTCGTTTTCGATACCACATTCGGCACGATTGGCGTCATGGTCGGCTGGGATATGGCTTTTCCGGAAGCGGCGCGTTCACTCGTCTTGAACGGCGCTGAGATCATCTGCGTACCCGCGGCGTATGAGGAGCCTTATATCGACGAATGGCGGGCGTTTTGCGTGGCCCGCGCGGTCGAGAATGGCGTGTTCATGGTCGCCGCCAATCGCGTCGGCATCGAGCCCAGCCGCCAGTACTTCGGCGAGAGCGCCATCGTCGCCCCAGATGGCCGTATCCTCAGCGCCATTCAAGAGGACCCCGAATCCCAGCGGGCGTTGCCCGGCTACGCGTTCGCCCGCATCAACACCGAGGATGTGCGCCGTTATCGCGAAGAAATGCAGATCATCATGTCGCGTTCGCCCGCCTCTTATGGAGCCGTCGTCAAGAAATACTGAGCGAATCGTCGCCGCAAGCGAAACAGGCCGTGCGTTTTCGGACGTGCGGCTTTTTGTTGTCCGGGTGTCAACAAGTTACTATGGGTTGAAGTGAAAGCGTGATGAAGTAGATTCACACAGTGCGCGATAATCCTTTCTACCCCCTGCCCCCTGCCATGACCCAATTCACCCCAACACCCCCCCGCATCGATCTGCGTAGCGATACTTTCACCCTGCCCACGCCCGCCATGCGCGAGGCGATGGCGAATGCCGACGTCGGCGACGATGTCTTTGGCGAAGACCCCACCGTCAATCGGTTGCAAGCGATGGCCGCTGAGCGCATGGGCAAGGAAGCGGCGCTCTTTGTCGGCAGCGGCACGCAGGGGAACCTTGTCAGTCTGCTCAGCCATTGCGGGCGGGGCGACGAAGCCATCATGGGCGATCAGGCGCACACGTTCATCTTCGAGCAGGGCGGTTCGGCGGTCTTGGGCGGCATCCATCCCCGCACGGTTCGCAACCAGCCCGACGGCACACTGGCCTTGAACGACATCGAGAACGCCATCCGCGCTGACAACGAACACTTCCCCGTATCCCGACTCGTCTGCCTCGAGAACACCCACAACCGCACCGGCGGGGCTTACCTGACGCCGGACTACACCCGAACTGTGGCGGATTTAGCGCATGCCCACGGGCTGAAACTGCATATCGATGGCGCTCGTATTTTCAACGCCGCCGTCGCCCAGAATGTGGATGTGCGGGCTTTGGTGGATGGGGCGGATTCGGTCACATTTTGTCTGAGCAAAGGCCTGAGCGCGCCGGTCGGTTCGCTGGTTTGCGGGTCGGAGGATTTCATCAGAAAGGTGAAACGGGCGCGCAAGGTATTGGGCGGGGGCATGAGACAGGCCGGGATTATCGCCGCCGCCGGCATTATCGCTCTGAGTGAAATGGTCGAGCGTCTGGCCGATGATCACGCCAACGCCCGCCGTCTGGCCGAGGGGATTGCGACATTGCCGGGCATCGAGCTGGACCCGGCCACTGTGCAGACCAATATCGTCATCTTCGGGATTGACCATCCGGCTATCGATGCGGCGGCTTTGCAGTCGGAATTGCGGCGGCGGGAAGTCGGGGTGTTGTCCATCGGCGGTCGCCAGTTGCGCGCGGTCACGCACTACGGTATCGAATCCGGGCATATCGACGAGGCGATTGCCGCCTTCGCCGACATTCTCGTCTCCTGAAATTCGGGCGGCGGCCAGAGGCGGGGTGAATCCCGGCACTTTTCCGCCGTCGGAGCGATGGTGTCGTTTTGCTTCGTCGCGCCGTCCAATCTTTGTCAATCCAAATCCACCCGGCCAGACATTGCCGTGCAATGTTGCCGACCAGACCCCAATCGTAAAATGCTGAAAATCACACGACTTCGTTTGCCGCTTTTCCTCTTTGCCATCCTCGCCCTTGCTCTGCTCCCGGCCATCACGGCTCAATCGGCCCTGCCCGACCAACCGCAATCCGCTACGGCTGCGCCCGGAGCCTGGGAGGGCGTTTGGCGGGGGACGGGAGCGCTGCATGATCTCGTCTGCCCCACGACGGATATCTGCTATGCCGTCGGCGATGACGGCCTGTTCCTGAAAACCGCCAACCACGGCGAAAGCTGGCGTTTCTCCGAGATCGCCTCGCAAGACCTTTTCGCGCTCGCCTTTGTCGACGCCCAACATGGCATAGCCGTCGGTGAGACGGGGAAAACGCTGCACACCGATGATGGCGGCGTCACCTGGCGCACCAGCACGACGCCCGCTGCGGCGGTATTGAACGGCGTCAGCCTGTTATCCAATGGCTTGGCCTGGACGGTCGGTGCTGGCGGCGTCATTTTCCACAGCAACGACTGGGGGGCGTCCTGGACAGCGCAAAACAGCACGACCACCGAAAATCTACACGGCGTCCAATTTCTGGATGAGAACAACGGTTTCGCTGTCGGCGACAAAGGCAAAGTCCTGCAAACGACGAATGGCGGCGCAACCTGGGCGGCGGTGAACACCGGTTTTCCGGCTTGGGTCAATGTCAACGCCCTGCATTTCCCCACCGCCCAAAATGGCTGGATTGCGGGGCAGGCCGGGACGATGTATCGCACCACCAATGGCGGGGACACCTGGACGCCGGTCGATAGCGGCGTGGCGGTCGATATTCTGGATATCCATTTTACCGGCACGGCCGGTATTCTTGGCGGCGACCACGGTGTGATTGCCACCAGCATGGACGGCGTTGAGTGGACTCAACGCACATCGCCGCTCTTCGATTTGCGGGCCACGACGGCCGTTTATGCATCAGGTCCAACTGACCTCTGGGCAGGCGGCCTGAACAAACTCAATCCCGACACCGAGGCCCGGGGCTGGTGGATTCGCCAGAGTGCGGACGGCAGTAGCTTCGACTATGTCGCCGGTGACATGGGGCCTGACCGCAATAAAAACATCTTCGGCACCCTGTACGATGTCGCCAATCCGGGCGAAGACATCATCTACGTCGTAGGCGAGGGCAATGTGATCGGCAAGTCGGTGGATGGCGGCGATTCCTGGGCCTGGCATCAAATCCTCACCCAGGGCGAGGACCGATTCCTGGCGCTTTCCTGTCCCACCGTCGATGATTGCTGGGTGGGTGGATGGAACAACCTTCTTTATCACACCAGCGACGGCGGCCAGACATGGGAACAGCAGGTTGCCGCCAACAACAGCCCAGTCTGGGACCTGGCGATGGTGACGACGCAGGTGGGGTATCTGGGCGGCAATCCCAAGATGTTCTACACAAACGACGGCGGCGCCACCTGGAAGCAAAGCGTGACGCCGGGCGATAACGCCCATGTGGACATTTCCATGATCAACGCCACCGACGGTTGGGCGGCGTTACGGAACTATTCGTACCGATTCACCACCAGCGGCGGACAGTTGTGGACCAGAGTGATCGAACCAGTTCTCTCGGAAGGCAACTACATCGCAGTTCAGGCTTTGGACGACAACCAGGATGGTGCGGTTGACAAGGCCTGGCTTGTGGGCTGCGGCGGGCCGCTGGTGAATGAGGAGTGCAAGCCCTTTGGCAAAGTCGCTTTTACCGAAGATGGAGGCGTGACCTGGAAATATCAGTCGTTGCCCGATGGCACGCCGCCGCTGAACGATATTTTCATGTTCAATGCCCTGAATGGCTGGTTGGCTGGCAACGCCGGGTCGCTGTTGTACACCTCGAATGGCGGCACGTCCTGGGATCCGGTGCAGAGCGGGCTGCCCGATTGGGCGAACGTCCTCTCTCTCGATTTTCTTGATGACGCATCGGGCTTCGGCGTCACCTGGGGCGGGGTGATCATCCGCTTCACCGGGCCGGGCAAGACGCTTGGCAGCTACGAACAGGCAGGCGGCATCACCATCGACGGGCAGCCGGGTGATTGGTATCAGGGCGGCGCGCTCTATTTCGATGCCGCCACCGCCGATCGGGTGCTGCCGTCCGAGCCGTTGCCAGACGCCGCCGACATCAGCGCCGATTTTTACAGCCGCTGGAATTTCCACACCCTCTATTTCCTGGCGGAGATTACGGATAATGTCGTCAGCCCGCAAGGCGATGTCTTCTATCTGGCCATTGACGGGCGGGATGACAATCTGTGGAACGGCTTCGACGATCATATGCTGGAAATTCGCCCGGATGGAACCTTCACGAACACGCTGCATCCCGACCGCCCGAATGCCATCAATGTTGCGGTGAACACAACTGCCACCGGCTGGACGGTCGAGTTGGCGGTCAATACCCCCGAATTGATGCGGGCGGATTACTTCCCAGGCGATGCGATCGGCTTCAATGTCGCTTTCGACGATGACGACGGCGCCGGCGTCGAACACCAACTGGTCATGGAAGGAAAAGCCGTCGATGAGAACCCGGCCACCTTCGGCACGATCCATGTGCTGGGCAACACCATCACCTATCGGCAGGGCGCTGGCGGCTACGACGGCGCCGCCGATACGCATCTGGAACAGTGGGATGACCAGACTGGCAACACGCCGCGCGGGGCGGATGTCGAGATGAAGGTGATCTACAATCTCGACAAAGTCTTCTCGGATGCCCTGTTCCGATTTGAGCTGACAGGTCTGCCCGATCAGGCGAAAATCCTGGAGGCGACGCTCGATGCCGTGGTGACCAATCAGCGCGTCGAAGCCCCATTGACACTCAGCGCGTATCAAGTACTCAAGGCCTGGGACGCGCGAACTGCCACCTGGAAACAACCGATGACCGGCCAGAGTTGGGGGATGCCGGGCGCGCGCATGCCTGAAGTCGATCACGCGGCCCCTGCGCTCGATGCCATGACGATCAGCAGTGTCGGTATCGGCGATCATCTGCAATTCGATGTCACCGCTGCCGTAGCCGCATGGCGTCAGGGCTCGGCGGCCAACAACGGCCTGCTGATTTTGCCTTCTTCGGGCAGGCGATACGTCTATTTCGGCAGCAGCGAAAATGGCTCCGAATCGAAACGGCCCAGCCTGATCGTGCGCTACGAATTGCAGCCACGCGTAGGCACGCCCACGCCGACTCCCAGCCCCACCGCCACGCCGACAGCGACCCTCACGCCCTCACCCACGCCGACAGCGA
>JAGFJG010000071.1 GCA_024102915.1 Caldilineales bacterium | reverse complement strand
GGCCACGGGGGTGGTGGGAGCGTGTCGCGGTTTGTCCATCTGGTTGGATTCGTGCTCGGGGTTGGCTTCGCGGTTGCCATTCGGGTCGGGCTCGCGCGGGCGGGGCGTACATTCCTTGGTGGTGGTGAACCCGGGCGGCGGCGGGGTGGGGAAGGGGCTGGGTGTGGGCGTCATTGTTGGCGATGGCGGCAGATTGGGACCGCCGGGGCTGGCCGGATACGATTCAACCCACTCGCCCGCGCCATCCACCGACCGAGACCAGGGGATATCACTACGGGCGCTGTCGTAATCGAAGCGGTCGGCCTCGATCCCGCCATCCGGCGTCAGCAGCCGCACGCTGTCGCCGTCGTTGTTCAGGGCGATGCCGGTATCGGCCCGGAAGAAAAGCAAGAAGCCGCGGGCGGTGATGGTCGTGCCCGGCGGAAGGCGAAAAGAGCGGCTGCCATCGGGCGCGTCGTCCAGCAGCCAGCCGCCCAGATCGACATCCCGATCGAGCGAGTTGAAAAGCTCGATATATTCATCTTCGGCGCTGGCCTCGCCGCTGCCGTCGAAATCAACCTCCCTGGGCGCTGGCAGGATTTCGTTGATCACGACAAAGTGATCGGGCAGGGGCGTGGCGGTGGGGGTGGCCGTGGGCTGGGCGCTCATCCAGAAATCATTACCGGAATAGCTGCCGCCGGGCAGGCCGCCAAAACGGATGCGGTCGCGGCTGGGCACGATGCCGTGCAGGCTGGCCGCGGCGGTGTATTCGTAGCCGGGCAGGGGCGCGGGCCGCAGCGTGTAATAGCGATAAAGGGCTTGCGCGGTGTCGTAGGTGAGCGAATAGGCGCCGTCGAATTGCGTGGGTGCGTTGGCCAGCCATTGCGTGGGGTTGTTGGAGTCATCGCCGCCGTATAACCCGATGTAGTGGCCACCGATGCCCTGGCTGACATCGGGCGGCGCGCCTTGATAGAGATGGCCGCTGAGGGTGAGCACGGCAGGCCGGTTGGATTGGCCGGGCGTGCGCGGGTATTTGTTCGTCCAGGCTGCAGCGCCGTCGCCCGCCCGCGACCAGGGAATGCCGGAAGCGGCGGCAACGTAGCTATGGCTGTCGCGCAGGTCGCCATCGGGAGTGAACAGCCGTACAGCATCGCCGTCGTTGTTGAATCCGAAACTGCGCTCGACCAGCAGAAATCCACCCGCCGCTATGTTCGTCCCCGCCGGGATTGTGTAGGGACTGCTGCCTCCCTCGCTGTCGTCGATCTGCCAGTCGGTGAGGTCAATGTCGTAGGCGTTGGCGTTGAAAAGCTCGACGTATTCGCTATTGCCGGTGGACGGAGCAGGCAAATACTCGTTCAGCAGAACCCCGGTAGGGATCGAAGTTGCGGTCGGGGTGGGAGATGGCGTGGCCGTGGGCGGAGGCGGCGCGGGATTGGGATTGCCGGGGCTGGCTTGAGAATCGGTATGCCAGATGCCGGAGCCATCCGGATAGCGTGACCAGGCCACGCCAACGCCGGGATTCGAGTCATAAGAATGGCTATCGCGCACGCTGCCATCCGGCCCAACAAGCGCACCGAATCCCCATCGTTATTGAAGCCAAAGCTGCGCTCGACCAGCAGAAATCCCCCCGCCGTTATGCTCGTCCCTGCCGGAATTGTGTACGGGCTGCTGCCGCCTTCGATATCGTCGATCTGCCAGCCAGTGAGATCGATAGGGAAGGGATTGGTGTTGAAGAGCTCGACGTATTCATCGCCGGCGGCTGGGGCGACCATGTACTCGTTCAGGGCGACGCCGCCTGGGATGGGTGTTGGCGTGGGTGTGATGGTGGACGTCGGAGATGGCGTGGCGGTCGGAGTGGCGGTGGGCGGGGGTGGATTCGGACCATTCGGGCTTGAGGCCGAGCCGGTCTGCCACGGGCCAGAGCCATCCGGATAACGCGACCAGGCCACGCCGACGCCGGGATTCGAGTCATAAGAATGACTATCGCGCACGCTGCCATCCGGCCCCAACAAGCGCACCGAATCCCCATCGTTATTGAAGCCAAAGCTGCGCTCGACCAGCAGAAATCCCCCCGCCGCTATGCTCGTCCCCGCCGGTATTGTGTACGGGCTGCTGCCGCCTTCGATATCGTCGATCTGCCAGCCAGTGAGATCGATAGGGAAGGGATTGGTATTGAAGAGCTCGACGTATTCATCCCCGAAGGCTGGGGCTGCCATGTACTCGTTCAGGGCGACGCCGCCTGGGATGGGTGTTGGCGTGGGTGTGATGGTGGACGTCGGAGATGGCGTGGCGGTCGGGGTGGCGGTGGGCGGGGGTGGATTCGGGCCATTCGGGCTCGATGTCGATCCGGTCTGCCACGGGCCAGAACCATCCGGAAAACGCGACCAGGCCACGCCGACGCCGGGATTCGAAGTGTAGCTGTGGCTGTCACGAACGACGCCATCCGGCCCCAATAAGCGCACGGAATCGCCGTCGTTGTTGAATCCGAAACTGCGCTCGACCAGCAGAAATCCCCCCGCCGCTATGCTCGTCCCCGCCGGTATTGTGTACGGGCTGCTGCCTCCCTCGCTGTCGTCGATCTGCCAGCCGCTCACGTCGACAGGGAAGGCGTTGGCGTTGAACAACTCAGCGTATTCGCTGGAACCGCTGGCTGGAGCTGCCATGAATTCGTTCAGGGCGATGCCGGCTGGGAAAGGAGTTGGCGTCGGCGTTGAGGTTGGCGTATCGGTCGCAGTCGGAGTTGGGGTGCTTGTCGGCGTGTCGGTCGGCAGGTCTGCCGTTGTCGGCGTGAAAGTAGGGGTGTTGTTAGTCCCGACTGAGGAACAGATGGCGGTGTGAGAGCCAAGACCATCTAATGTATTTTGGTCGAAACCGTCCCATTCATTTGCCGGGTCGAAAGGATCGTTGGGGTTTTTATCGCCACCACCTATGCTGGACTTCCGCCGAATGGTGTTTTCTGCTGTACTAATTGACTGAGTACCCCAACTTATTCCAGGATCAACTCCCACTTGACCAATTGAATCCAAAACAATGCCGCCCGATTTCAGAATCAATGCATCGTTTCCGTTAAACCATGTGCCTCCTCTGGATTGATCTGCCAGTGCAGAAAGTGAATCGTGAGCAAGCACGAAAACATCATTTTGGGTGATAGTACCCGTTAAAGTAATCGTACGTCCAGCAGACGTAGAACCATTAAAATAGAACTCGACTGCAACTCCAGCAGCAACCAGATCAATAGCAGACCCGGTCCCGTTGAATATCTCGACCGCCTTGTTATTGCTCGATCCTTCAACATATTCGGAAAAGAATAATCCCGAACATGCATTGGGCGCGCTTTCCATCCGCCACGGCGGCAACATACCCAGTGCTGCAAATGCCACAATAACTATTCCAGCCAGCCATAATCGCTTCATGCCGGCGTCTTCCTTTTCAGGGAGGGGGAAGGAACGGGACGAAGAGATCGGGCGGCGAGACCCGATGCGGAGACAATGGGTGTGGGAGAGATCCGGCGGCGAAGCGTCCACCGCTGAAACGGATGATAACGCGCAAAGCCTATTTGATCAAAGTTGGGCGATTCATTTGAACAACCCGTATTCCGCACTTAGCTGGCGATTTGGAGGCCTGTCTATGTACTTCAGTTGATGCCACTCAGTCTAGATTTTTCCACCTTCTACTGAAACCGATTTTCCGTCCCCATAATCGTATGTCAGTCTTCCAAGTTGAGAAACTCAATTATCTTCGGAAGAACCACATCTTTACGTTCGATTTGAGGCAAATGGCCAGCATTGTCCACTGCAAAAAACTGTGCATCAGGAAGGGCTTTGCGTACCAGTATGCTTTCCTCAAACGGTACGGTCTGATCTTCTTCTCCCCAGATCAACAAAACGTCTCGTTCCTGTGCGCCTAATTCCTGATACAGTGGTATTGCGTCATAACGGAGTATGTGCCGAATCGTGGATAGAAGCGCTCTGCCGAAACCTCGATACTGCATCTGGTCTTTATACCGCGTCAGCCAATCGGCCGGAACATTGTCTGGGTCAAAAAAATCGGCCGATTGCATACCCGGGAGCAGTGGCAGCAGTGCCGTATAGGTTAAGTACTCACCCAGGATTGGTATTACAAAGGGCTTTGTATCACGTGATAAAGTGAACGGATCAATCAGCACCAGTTTTCGGACCCGCTCCGGATGGTCGAGTACGAAAGTGGAAGCTATCACTCCCCCCAATGATGTGGCGACGAGATCAACGGGTTGCTCGAAGCGAAGCGCTTCCATCAGCTCGAACAGTTGTCGTTCGTAGAAATCGGCATCATACGGACCCGCCGGGCGATCTGAATATCCCCTTCCGTACAGATCGTATCGCAGTACGCGGAAGCCAGCATCGGCTAATTCCTCGAAAGTCCCATCCCAGAGATAGTACGGAACGGACAAACCATGTATCAGAACCACCGGTGGACCGTCCTCAGGGCCAGCCGCCTCATAGTGGACAACCCCATCGGTCAATTGAACAAATTGTCCTGTTACAAGATCTCGCTTATCAGAAGTCAGTCCTTGTCGTTCAGGATTCAGCACCAAAGGTAACGCAAGGATTAGTATCAGCAGAATTATTACAAGAACTAAAACCAACCTTCTCATAAAGCCTCCAGATATACGATTATACTTCGCGCATCTATCCTTCTGTATCGGAGAAGATGTGGGAAAGGATCAGGACGACGAGGTCCGGTGGCGAAGCATACACTGCTGAAGCGGATGATAGCGCATCAATGAGGGAGCGCAAAGTTCATGATGTCACGTTTAGAACCCTGATCAATAAGGTGAAAAAGATGCGATTTTCTGTGACAGGGGTGCAGGCACACCGGGGCATGAATTGGGGCTGCTGCGTTGCTCACATACAGCGATCTGTGAAGGTCTTGCGCGAAATCTTGAACCGCACCTCTGCCACAGAAAACGCTTGTTCGGGCTCGAAATCTCCATTACACTGTCATGCTATGATCGACCCGATCCGCCTCGAAGTCTTCAAACACCTCTTCTCCTCCATCGCCGACGAGATGGGCGTGGTACTGCGCCGCACCGGCTATTCGCCCAACATCAAGGAGCGCCGCGACTATTCCTGCGCCCTTTTCGACGCCCAGGGCCAGATGGTCGCCCAGGGTGCGCACATGCCCGTGCATTTGGGGGCGATGCCGATGTCGGTGGCGGCGGCGCTCGACCATTTCGGCCCAGACCGGCTGCGACCGGGTGATGTGATCATGCTCAATAATCCCTATCGCGGCGGCACGCACCTGCCCGACATCAGTCTGCTGACGCCGATCTTCGTGGCAAGCGGCGAATTGATCGGTTTTGCTGCCAACCGCGCCCACCACGCCGATGTGGGCGGGATGTCACCCGGCTCCATGCCCCTTTCCACCGAACTCTATCAGGAGGGATTCGTGATCCCGCCTATCCTTCTCTACGAGCAGGGCAGGCTGAATCAGGCCGTGTGGGATTTGCTCTTGGCCAATGTGCGCACACCCGACGAGCGAGCCGGGGACTTGCGGGCGCAACTCGCCTCCAATCACATAGGCGCCGCCCGCCTGCAACAAATGGCGGGGCGATACGGATTGGCCGAGGTGCAGGCCGAGATGGCAGGGCTATTGGATTACGCCGAACGCATGACTCGCACCCTGATCGCCAGATTGCCGGATGGGCAGTATCGCTTCCAGGATGCGATGGATGATGATGGTATTGACGCCGAGCCCGCCGTCATCGCCGTCGCCATCACCATCGCCGGGGATGAAGCAGTGGTCGATTTCGCCGGGACATCGCCCCAGCGCCGCGGCAGCATCAACGCCACCGAAGCGATCACCCTGTCCGCCGTATACTATGTGTTCCGCTGCCTGATCGGCCTCGATATCCCCTCGAACAGCGGCTGCCTGCGCCCGATCACTGTGCTGACCCCGTCCGGCACGCTGGTGAACGCCCGTAAACCGGCTGCCGTGGCCGCTGGCAATGTCGAGACCTCGCAGCGGATCACCGACGTACTCTTGGGGGCGCTGGCCCAGGCTGCGCCCGACCACGTACCTGCGGCCAGCCAGGGCACGATGAACAACATCACCATCGGCGGCTGGGATTCCGCCCGCAACCACGCTTTCGCCTATTACGAGACAATCGGCGGCGGCATGGGCGCCCGGCCCGACCGCGCTGGCGCCGACGCCATCCACACGCACATGACCAACACCCTGAACACGCCGGTGGAGGCGATGGAATACGCCTATCCCTTCCGCATGCGCCGCTACGAAGTGCGAAAGGAGTCGGGCGGAGCGGGGCGATTTCGCGGCGGGCATGGCATCGTGCGCGAGATGGAATTGCTGTCGCCCGCCCGTGTCACCATCCTCTCCGACCGGCGCAATCACGCGCCCTATGGATTGATGGGAGGAAAGCCGGGGAAATCGGGACGCAATGTCCTATCGAAGCGATCAGCCGCCAATCACGATTCTCTGGCGGAAACCGACCTGCCCGGCAAATGCTCGTTCGATGTCGCCGCCGGAGACGTGGTGCGGATTGAGACGCCGGGCGGCGGTGGGTGGGGAGAGTTCAAGTGACAGGCGATTGCGTCGCCTCTCCAACCGCTTCGGGTGCGGGCAGCCTGGAGATACTGACCCGCACGATCTTGGGGCCTTCCATTTCCAGCACACGGATTTTGTAGCCGGGCACAGCCGCCTCCTGGCCCACGATGGGAATTCGGCGCAGACGGAAGAGAAACAACCCCGCCACCGTCTCGTAGGAGTCGTCTTCCTGTAAATCCAACCCAAAAAGCTCGTTCACCTCGTCCACACGCATCTGGGCATCGATCTCAACGGTGTGCTCGTCCACGCGCAGAGCCAGCGGGTCCGCCGCCCATTCGTCGGTCATTCGCCCCACGATCTCTTCCACCAATTCCTCCAGAGTGACCAGCCCGGCCGTGCCCCCGAACTCATCGATGACGATGGCAAGGCCTGTCCCCGATTCGCGCATTTCCACCAAAAGCGCGCTGACCTGCCGCGACTCAGGCACACGCATTGGCTGCTGGATGAAGTCCAGATCGGTGATGGGGCGATCCTGCAATTCGGGATATTCGATAAGGCTGGCCAGCACCTGTTTTGTGGAAACGATGCCGGTGACGTGATCGAGATCGCCATCAAAAACCGGAAAGCGGGCGTGCTGATTTTTGCGGAAAGCTTGCAACATCATCCACACGGTCTGGCTCTGATCGACGCCAATGATGTTGGTGCGAGGGACCATCACCTCGCGCACCACGCGGTCTCCAAAATCGAACACCCGCGTCAGCATCTCTTTTTCCTGTTTCTCGATCAGCCCCGACTGTTCGCTCTGTCCCAGGATCGCCTTCAATTCCTCCATGCTCGCCACGACACCATGACCGGCGGTGACGCCGCGCATCCCCAACAGACGCAAAACCAGCGCCGTGGCCCGATCGACGATCCATACAAAGGGCGCCGTAATGCGGGCAAAGGCAAAGGTGGGATAGGCGAGCCAGATCGCCATTTGTTCCGGGTTGCGGATTGCCACGATCTTGGGAGCCTGCTCGCCCACGACCATGTGGAAAAAGGAGAGGATCAACAAAACGAGTAATCCCGCCACAACCACTGCCGCCGCCTCTCCCACCCATTGACCCAATGTGGGGGCGAGCAAAGGCGTCAGGAGTTCGGCCAACGGCTCTTCGGCCACGATGCCCAGCAAAATGCTGGCGGCTGTGATGCCCAACTGAGCGGCGGCATAGGCGCGGTCGGGGTTCTCCAGCATACGCAGCACCAGACGGGCGGGCCTGCTGCCGCCTGCGGCCAGCTCCTCCAACCGTGTGCGCCGCGAGGTGACCAGAGCGAATTCGACGGCCACGAAAAAGCCGTTGGCCAGAATGATCAGAAAACCCAACAGCAACAAGAAGGTCAGATTGGCGGGATGTGCGGTTTCGCTAGCAGGCATGAGAAAGCATCCACTTACGGCTCACGTTCGTGAAAGTACAGTCAGGATGAAATACTGCGCGGATTTGCACGAATGCGACGGAGCGACACCGGTTTTCTGAAGACATGCGAATCTGTTTGATCCGCGCCATCCGCGTTCTATTCACTATGTCGCCCAAAGATGCGCGTATTTCAAGCCCGTGCCGGTATTGAACAAGACCACGGTTTCATCCGGGCGAATCCAGCCGTTTTCCAGCAGGCGCATCTGCGCGGCTAGACAGGCGGCCCCTTCCGGCGCAGGGAATATGCCCGTGTGCGCGGCCATGATCTCGGCGCATTCCAGCATGTCGCTGTCGGCCACGGCGATGGCAATGCCCTGGCTCTGGCGCAGGGCATCGAGGATAAGAAAATCTCCTACGGCTGCGGGAACCCGCAACCCGTCGGCGACGGTGTGCGCATCCGCCCAGGCTTCAGCTTCGCTCCAACCCTGTTGAAATGCCCGGACGATGGGCGCGCAGCCCTCACTTTGCACCGAAACCATGCGCGGGCGAGTCGAGCCAATCAGGCCCATCGCCTCCATCTCGGCAAAGGCTTTCCACATACCGATCAGGCCAGTGCCGCCACCGGTGGGGTAAATGATCACGTCCGGGAGAGTCCACCCCAGTTGTTCGGCCAGTTCGTACCCCATCGTCTTCTTGCCCTCGATCCGGTACGGCTCTTTCAAGGTGCTGAGATCGAACCACCCATAATCCCGAACGCCCTCCCGCACCCTGACCCCGCAATCCGTGATTAATCCGTCCACCAACGTCACCTCCGCGCCGAGCGTCTGGCATTCCACGCGGAAAGTCATCGGCACATCGGCGGGCATGAACACATGGGCGGGGAGACCCGCGGCGGCGGCATAGGCGCTCATCGCCCCGGCTGCATTTCCAGCGCTGGGGATGGCCAGTTCGGTTGCGCCCAACTCATAGGTCCGGCTGACCGCCACACCCAGGCCGCGGGCCTTGAAACTACCGGTGGGGTTCAGCGATTCGTCCTTGATCAGCGTGGCGGGACAACCGATCAACTCGCCCAGATCGGCGGCGGCGATCAGCGGCGTGCCCCCTTCGCCCAGATGAATGCGGGCATTGGCAGCGCGCACGGGCAAGACTTCGGCGTAACGCCAGAGGCCAAAAGGTCGCTGCGCCAGGGCGGTTTTTGTCATCGTTTGCGCCGCTTTTTCCAGATCATAGCGCGCCAGCAGGGGCTTGCCGCAGACCTCGCAAAGATTCCATAGGCGGTCAGGATCGTGGACATGACCGCAAGCAGCGCATTCCAGATGGGTGAGGACGGAATCGGACATGCGGCCAGTATAGAGAGGCGCGCGAACGCTGTCAATTGGCGCGCAAGAACGCGGCATTGACAGATGTCCGCGCTTTTTCGTATGCTGGAACTATGGACAGCCAGACTGCCGCGTTTCTAATCATCGACAATCAGTTGCGCATTCCGCTCAACGAGATCAGCTTCCGCTTTGCCCGCAGCAGCGGGCCGGGCGGCCAGCACGTCAACCGCAGCGAAACCCAGGTGGAGTTGCTGTGGGATGTGGCGCAATCGCCCAGCCTGAGCGAGGATCAACGCGCCCGCATTTTGGAAGCTCTGGCTGGCCGGATCGATTCGTCCGGCATCCTGCACGTGACTGCGGGAACCCGGCGCAGCCAGTCGCAAAACAGACAGGCGGCATTGCACCGTTTCGAGCGTTTGCTGCGGCAGGCTTTGCGGCCTCGGCGTAAACGCATTCATACGGCGATTCCGGCTGCTCAACGCCAGAAACGCCTGGAGAATAAGCGCAAACGCAGCGAACTCAAGAAACAGCGCGGCAGCGTTTCGGACAGCCCCTAACCCTCTCCTTTCACCTCACCTTATGCGTACCCCTGCCGACCGTACTTTGCTTGCCGACTGGCTGCGGGCCATCCCCCAGAGCCGCCATGCGCCTCGCCCGCTGGAGGAAATGCCCGGCGGCCAGACCATCGGCCAGGGATTGGCGGCTATGTTGCAGGTTTGGGGGGCTGTCGAACTCAGCGATGCCGGTATTCGCGCCGTGTCGCAGCCTGCCTATTATTTTATTCATAGCCTCGCCGCCTGGGCTGAGGCCCCCGGCCAGGTCATCACCGACTGGTCGCAGGTGGCGGGGGCCGAACCCGGCCAGGGTTTACGACATGGGTCGAGCCTGGTGCACCTGCTGGAAAATGAACGCCTGGCCCGCAATCCGGATGCGCCCGCCATTCGCCACACCGCCGTGGCGCAGATACTCATCGTCAGGCCGGGGAATCCCGTTCAATTTCTGGGACAGTGGGATATGCGGGCCGGCTATTTTCAGATGATCGGCGGTCGCCAGAAAGTCGATCTCGATTGGGAAGAACCGATTGAGCGCACCGCCATCCGCGAGGTGGAAGAGGAATTGCACGGTCAGGTCAGCCACGATGCGGGTGAATTCCGGCTGGAAAAGCTGGCGAACTTTGCGGGCGACATGCACGTGTCGCCATCCTTCGGCGCCCTCACCGCCTATCATTTCACCTTCTTCCGGGCTTTCGACCTGCCCCCGATCAGCCTGGATGACACCGACCGCTGGCTCACGCGGGACGAATTGGCCGACGGCCAGACCCATGACGGCAAGCCCGTACGCGGCGATTATCTCCCGCGCCTGGAAAGCATTCTGGGGTATCCTATCCTGGAATTACCCTCGTCGTTCCGCTGATTGACTAGTCGTCCCAATAGCCGCCAAAACGCCGCGCCGGATCACCGGGCACGTTCAAATCGGCTGCCGCCAGTTCCACGCGATTGCCCGTGTTCAATTCGATGGTGGCTCGATCGCTCAGGATGTTCAGATACCGCACATTACCGACGCCTTCCGGGGTTTCCACCATCTGACCCAGCTTGGGCAACGTCCTGCGCGCCTGGGTGTACATATCGTTCTCATAGGCAAGGCTGCACAGCAGGCGCCCGCAGGTGCCGGAGATGTCGGTGGGGTTCAGGGGCAAGTTCTGGTTTTTCGCCATCTTGATGGAAACGGAATGGAATTCACGCAGGAAAGCGCTGCAACACAACTCCGTCCCGCACTTGCCATAGCCGCCCACGATCTTGGCCTGATCACGCACGCCGATGTGTCGCATTTCGATGCGGGTGGCGAAGTGCTGCGCCAGGTCCTTGACCAAAGAACGAAAGTCGACGCGCTGGTCGGCCACATATTCTACCACCATGCGACGGCCATTGTAGTTATAAACGCAACGCACGACTTTCATCTTGAGCTTGTGCTCTTTGGCCTTGCGCTGAACGACTGATAGCGCTGGTTCCTCTTGCGACAGCCAGTAATCCCGCTGCGAGATGTCGCGCCGTGTCGCTCGTCGCACCACTGGTTTGAGCTGGCCGCCCAATTCATCGGGGGCGACTTCTTTGGCCGAATGCACCACCTGCACCAGTTCTCGGCCACGGGCCGTATCGACGACCACCCACTCGCCCGGCAGCAGATCGGTATAACCGCCGGGATCGAAATAATAGACTTTGGTAACGGGCTGAAATTGAATACCTACGACTTGGGGCATTGAGTGATTGTCCTGACGGAAAAACTGACGCCCGATTCAACGGGCGAAAAGTGCATGAGATAAATGGTGTGTGGCGCGTGGACGGATTATTTTACGTTTCACGCCATTATGTCATCTATTCTACGACGCGATGGGCGCTTTCAGCAACAGCGCCTCCACCGCCAGTTGGGCGCTGACGTTCGTGCGCAGATAACCAGCCGTGGTCATTAAGGCTTCGATGAAGCGGCGCACCTCGCCCGGCCTTGTGTTCCGGGCCAGGCTTTGCACCTCGCCCAGGCGGTTACGATTCACGACCAAATCGAGGCAGCCCTGCTGGGCCAACATCACATCCCGCCACCACATCAGCCAGTCTCGCAACAGGAGTTCCACATCGGTTTCTTTGACCAGATCGGCGGCCAGGGACAGGCGATCGTTCACGCTTTGTTTGACGATGTCCTGTGCGGCCTGCAATTGCGATTCATGCCGCTGCCACAACTGCGGCTGCGTTGCCACCTGCACCGCCCAGCCCAGGCGACCGCCGCTCAACCCGGCCAGCAAACTCGCCTGTTCTTCCGGCGTCTGCCAGTGAGTTTGCAACGCCGCGGCCACCGTTTCCGCCGGCACAGGCCGCAGTTGCATGGTCTGGCAGCGCGAGGTGATGGTGGCGAGCAGGCTGGAGCTTTCATTGCTGGTGAGGAGGATGCGGGTGGTTGGGCTGGGTTCTTCCAGCGTTTTCAAAAGGGCGTTGGCGGCGTTGAGATTGGCGCGCTCGAATGAAGGGATAATGAAGACTTTGGTGCGACCTTCCACCGGCGACAGCATCGCCTCCTGAATCAGGTCGCGCACCTGTTCGATCTTGAGTTGTCCGCCCGCGGGTTCCACCATCCGGTGGTCGGGATGCCCGCCCTCGGCAGCCAGACGGCAGGCCCGACAACGCCCGCACGCACCCAATCCCGCTCCAGCTTGCGGCGATTCGCAGGTCAGGGCCTGGGCGAAGGCGCGGGCCATGGTGGTTTTGCCGATCTGGTCGGGGCCGACGAAGAGATAGGCGTGGCTGGCGCGGCCGCTGAGCACTGCCGATTGCAGCAGGCGTTGCGCCCATTCGTGGCCGTAGACGGGGATAAGGGTGGGGTCTGGCATGGCGGTGGGGATTGGTTGCGGGCATTTTACCATATGAACCAGCAACAACTCCGATTCTGGAACGCTGCTATGGTAAAATCCTGACAAATTTCCGGCCATATTCAAAGCGAATTATAAAAATAGGAGTTGACATGAATTATCGCAATCTGGGTCGCACCGGTCTCAAGGTCTCCAAACTCTGCCTGGGCACGATGCAATGGGGGTGGACGGCGGATGAAGCCGCCTCGTTCGAGGTGATGGACGCCTTTGTCGAGACAGGGGGCAATTTCCTCGACACGGCCGATGTCTATTCGCGCTGGGCGGAGGGCAATCCCGGCGGCGTGTCCGAGCAGATCATTGGCCGCTGGATGAAGGCGCGGGGCAATCGCCAGGATATCGTGCTGGCGACCAAGGTGCGGGGGCGGATGTGGGAGGGGCCGAATGGCGAGGGGTTGAGCCGCCTGCACATCATGCGCGCGGTCGAGGACAGCCTGCGTCGTCTCGACACCGATTACATCGACCTGTATCAAACGCATTGGTATGACGAAGAGACGCCTATCGACGAGACCATGCGGGCGCTGGACGATCTTGTCCACGCCGGGAAAGTGCGGTATCTCGGCTGTTCGAATTATCCGGCCTGGCGGCTGACGAAGGCGTTGTGGGTCAGCGACAAATTGGGGTTGGCGCGCTACGACAGCGTGCAACCGCATTACAGCCTGGTACATCGCCCGGAATTCGAGGCCGAACTCAAGCCGCTGTGCGAATCCGAGGGCATCGGCGTGATCCCTTACAGCCCGCTGGCGGCCGGTTTCCTCACCGGCAAATATCGCCCCGACGGCGTGCATCCGGATTCAGCCCGATTGGGCGGGGTCAAGCAGTATTTCACCGACTACGGCTGGGGCGTGTTGGCGGCAGTCGAGCAGGTGGCCGCGACGCATGGCGTCACGCCGACGGCTATTGCCCTGGCCTGGCAACTGGCCCAACCGGTGATCACATCCCCCATCATCGGCGCCAATTCCGTCGCCCAACTCAACGACAGCCTAGCTGCAACTGATGTTGCGCTCACCGACGAAGAGATAACGTTTCTCAACGAAGCAAGCCAGGGATAAACCGCAGATTACGCAGATGGAAGACAGATGAAGACGAATGATCCGCAAACCTATGCGATTATCGGCGCTGCGATGGAAGTGCACAACCAGCTTGGCAGCGGATTCCTAGAAGCTGTTTATCAGGAGGCTCTGCACATTGAACTCGTTTCGCGTCATATTCCCTGTGAACGCGAGGTTGAAATACCGATTCAATACAAGGGTCGGAAGCTGAATACCGCGTATCGGGCTGATTTCATCTGCTATGAATCAGTGGTGGTGGAATTAAAGGCAATCAAGGCGATTACCAGCATCGAAGAAGCTCAGGTCATCAATTATCTTCTGGCGACTGGATACAGTGTCGCACTATTGGTGAACTTCGGCGCCCAGTCACTCGAATATAGAAGATTCGCCAATTCGAGACAAAAATCTGCGTCATTTGCGAAATCTGCGGTTCCGAGAATAGGAGAAATTTCATGAGCAAGCTTTGGGGCGGGCGATTCGAGGGCGATACAGACCCCTTCATGGCCCGATTAAACAACTCCATTGGCTTCGACGCCCGACTGTGGCAGGCTGATATCCTCGGCTCGCAGGCCTATGCAGAATCGCTGCACGAGGCCGGCATCCTTTCGGCGGACGAGCGCGACCAGATCGTGCGCGGCCTCGACCGCGTGCACGCGGAATGGGCCTCCGACCGGTTCGAGATCAAGGAAGCGGACGAGGATATTCACACTGCCGTCGAGCGCCGCCTGACCGAACTCATCGGCCCTGTGGCCGGAAAACTGCACACCGGCCGCAGCCGCAACGACCAGGTCACCACCGACCTCCGCCTCTACATGCTCGATGTGATCGGCGGTTTCGAGATGCAACTCAGCGAATTGCAACTCGCCATCGTGGACGCCGCCGACCGTCACATCGACCTGATCATGCCCGGCTACACGCATTTGCAACCCGCCCAGCCCGTGCGCTTTTCCCACTGGCTGATGAGCTTTTATTGGATGCTGCAACGCGACTGGGCGCGGCTGCAAGACCTGCGACGCCGGGTCGACGTACTGCCGTTGGGGGCGGGGGCGCTGGCCGGGACGCCGCTGAACATCGACCGCCGGGCGCTGGCGCAGAGATTGGGCTTCAGCAAGGTCAGCATGAATAGCATGGACGCGGTGAGCAATCGCGATTCCGTAGCCGAATTCCTATTTTGGGCGGCGATGGTCGGGGTGCACCTCAGCCGCCTGAGCGAGGACATTATCCTCTTCTCCAATCCCAACCTGGGTTTCATCACCCTGGCCGACGCCTACACCACCGGCTCCAGCCTGATGCCGCAGAAGAAAAACCCGGATGCATTCGAACTGGCTCGCGGCAAAACGGGTCGCTTCATCGGCCATCTCACCGGCGTGCTGACCATGCTCAAGGGCCTGCCCTCCACCTACAACAAAGACTTGCAGGAGGACAAGGAGCCACTGTTCGACACCATCGACAACCTGCAAATGCTGCTGCCCGTAATCACCGGCGCCATCGCCACGCTTTCGCCCAATGCCGACCGCATGGCCGCCGCGCTTGACGACTTCATGCTGGCGACCGATCTGGCCGACTGGCTCGTCGCCCGCGGCATCCCCTTCCGCCAGAGCCATCACATCGTGGGCGAAGTGGTGCGAGAGGCCGAACAACGCGGTTGTTCATTGCGCGACCTCGACCCCGCCACCCTGCGTCTCATCCACCCCGCCTTCGACGCCGACGCTCTCAGAGTCTGGGACTTCGAGCGCTCGGTCGAGCAACGATCCGCCACGGGCGGCACTTCACGCAGCGCCGTGCAAGAACAAATCGTCGCCGCCCGTAATCTCATCGGCGTTGACAAATAGTGGATTTACAACCGATCCTCTTCCCGCTGCGGCTCCACATCGGCCACCTTCGCCATGGCTGCCAGGAATTTCTCACGATCCCCGCGCGCGGCTCGCTGCTCCAGATATTCCGCAGTTGCCAGCGCCGAGACCTTCTCGGCTAATGCCAGAGTGATGAACTGATTTAGAGAAATCCCTTCTTGCTTTACAATCTCTTTTGCGGTCTTGTGGAGCGATTCGGGGATTCGCAAACTAATGGTTGTCATGGGAGCACACCTATTCGCTGGAGGAATGACCTTGGGTTGATCGCCTCGATGCCGAATTGCTCGCATCCGGCAAAATCTTTTTCGTTGAAGGTGACGATGATTTTGCTTTCGGAGGCGACGGCCAGTTCGAGCACCATATCGTCACTTGCATCACGTAACAGGGGTCGCCATAGGAAGAAAACCTTTCGCAGGTTTGCCACCGAGCAGATATAATCCAGGATGTCATCGAGGTCTTGCTCTGATAACGCTGTCTGTGCGAGCGAGCGTTTTGCTACAGCTTCATATTCAGCAACGAGCGGTACCGAAAGATTGATCTCGAACTGTCCCTGGTCAACCAGCATCAGTAAACGATACGCCGCCCCTCGCTGTGAAAGCAGGGCGGACACGAAAACATTTGTATCGATGACAATCTGAATTGCGGCCATGTTGGTATGATATACAATACCAATCATTTCGTCAACCAGCCCTACTTGATTCGAACAATTCACGCATCACGCCCACGAACCCCATGTACCAAGCCTATTTCCGCTGCTTTCGCGGCTGCCCTGGCCAATGGCCTCTGTACGAAGTCATTTATACCTGCCCCACTTGCGGCGGGTTGCTCGAAGTCGCCCACGATGTCGAGGCGCTGCGAAACCGCTCCGCCGCAGCCTGGATGCGCCTGTTCGGTGAGCGATCCGGGACGACGCATTTTCCGTATGGTTCTGGGGTCTGGCGCTACAAGGAATGGGTTATACCCGACCTGGTCGACGAAAACGTCGTCAGCACCTTCGAGGGCAACACCAACCTGTTTTGGGCGTCCCGGCTGGGCGAGCAGATCGGCGTGCCCGATCTGTGGGTGAAACAATCGGGCAACAGTCATACCGGCTCGTTCAAAGACCTGGGCATGACGGTGCTGGTCAGCGTGGTCAAGCAGATGATGGCGCAGGGATCCACCGTCAAGGCTGTGGCCTGCGCTTCCACCGGCGACACGTCGGCTGCGCTGGCATCCTATGGCGCGGCTGCAGGCATCCCCACGATCGTTTTTCTGCCTCAGGGCAAGGTCAGCAGCGCCCAACTGATCCAGCCCATCGCCAACGGCGCCACCGTGCTGGCGCTCGACACCGATTTCGATGGCTGCATGCGCGTGGTCAAAGAAGTGACCAAAGACAACAGTATTTATCTGGCAAACTCCATGAACTCGCTACGCATCGAGGGTCAGAAGACGGTGGGGATCGAGATCATCCAGCAATTTGATTGGGAGGTCCCCGACTGGTTCGTGATCCCGGTCGGCAATCTGGGCAACATCAGCGCCCTGGCGAAAGGGCTGTTGCTGCTCAAGGAACTGGGCATCATCGACCGGTTGCCGCGCCTGGTGGCCGCGCAGGCAGCGCATGCCAATCCCTTTTACCAATCGTACCAACAGGAATTCACGCACAAGGTCGCTCGTTCCGCCCACAAAACCCTGGCCTCGGCCATCCAGATCGGCGATCCGGTCAGCTACGAGAAAGCGGTCAAGGCCGTCCAGCAATTCGACGGCATTGTCGAGGAAGCGACCGAGCACGAACTGGCCGATGCCGCCGCTCGCGCCGACCTCACCGGCCTCTATACCTGCCCGCACACCGGCGTCGCCCTGGCCGCGCTGTTGAAACTGGTGGCTCGCGGCGTGGTCAAATCACACGAGAAGGTGGTGGTGATCTCGACCGCGCACGGACTCAAATTCACATCCTTCAAGGTCGGCTATCACGACGACGAACTGGAGGAGGTCGAAGCGCACCATGCCAACCCGCCGATTTATCTGCCGGCCGATGTCGATGTCGTCAAGAAAGCCCTGGAGAAACGCCTGTCCTGAAAAGCCGTCAGGTGCGTCGCACTACGCTTACATCCGGAAAAGCTTCCAGTTTCGGATTAAACGTCTTTCACCCGTTGTGATAAAATAAATTTCAGTTCAACTTCGGAGGCCAAAGCCATGGCAAAGCAATCGAGCAGCAAACGCAGCAATAAAAAACCGCGAGACTGGAAGACCACTGTGTGGTATGTCCTGGGCGCACTGATCGTACTTTCGATGGTGTTCTCGCTTTTCGCCGCAGCATTCTCAGGCGGCCGTTTCTAGCAGCCGCTCGCGTTTCATCGTAGCCCGGCCGTCGCCAATGGCGGCGGTTTTCTTTTTCAACCAACCACCTTGCAGCAACACGCAGAATTCCCCTGGCGGCTGTGGCCGAATCGGGCAGCCGTTCGGGATGGACGACTCTGGCTGGGTGAATACAACCTCATAGACCTGGCGCACGAATTACAGACTCCGCTTTATCTTTACGATGGGGAAACATTCAGCGCCGCTGTCGATGCCTACCGCCAGGGATTGGCGCAATGGCCGGGTTCAAGCCGCATCGCCTATGCGGCCAAAGCCTGGCTGCCTCTGCCTTTTGCCCAACTTCTGGCCCGGTACAACCTTGATCTCGATGTGGTCTCGGCGGGCGAATTGGGCATCGCCCTGGCCGGCGGTGTTCAGCCTGAGCATATTCATCTGCACGGGAACAACAAGTCGATTGGTCTGCTGCGAGAGGCTGTTCGGGCCAGGATTGGCGCCATCGTGGTCGATAATCTGTGGGAACTCGACCAGATTCGACAACTGGCGGACGACGATGAAACCATTCCCGACCTGTGGCTGCGACTCAACCCGGCCTTGCTCGCCCCCACCCACCCCTATCGCCAGACCGGACACAGTGGCAGCAAATTCGGTCTCAGTCGGGAAGAAGCGCTGACCGCCGCCCAGACCATCCGCAATCATCCGAATCTGCGACTGACCGGGCTGCACACCCACATCGGTTCGCAGATATTCGACCTCGATCCCATGCTGGAGGCGGCCACCCGGCTGATGGAACTGGCCGGTGAATTGCATCGCCGCGAGCTGGCGACGATTCGGTTCATCTGCCCCGGCGGCGGGCTGGGCGCGCCCTATCATCCCGATGACCCGCCCATCGATCTGGCCGAAGCTGTAGAACGTACCGCCCATCACTGCGTCGCAGCCTGGAACCGCTACAATGAGAGCGCTCACCCCACCCTGATCCTGGAACCGGGCCGCAGCCTGATCGCCCGCGCCGGTATCGCTCTTTACACGGTGGGCAGCGTTCGCCAATTGGCGGATGGCAAGCGCATCGTGGCCGTGGACGGCGGCATGGCCGATAATCTGCGTCCGGCCCTTTACGGCGTTCGCTACACAGCCGCCCTGACCGGTAATCCACTTGGTGAAACCATCGGCCCGGCTCGCATCGTCGGCCCCCTGTGCGAAAGCGGCGACTTCCTGATCGACGAGATCGCACTGCCTCCCGTCCAACCGGGCGACATCCTCGCCATCCCCATGTCGGGAGCCTATCATCTCAGCATGGCCAGCAACTACAACGGCTCATACCTGCCCGCGGCCTATTGGCTGCACGATGACACCCTCATCCCCTTCCAGCGCCGCCAGACCCTCGCCGACCTGATGCAGCGCGATATCCCTTTGTCGAACGAGATTTGATGTCAGCCCCAGAGCCGGTCAATTGCCGCTATTATTACGCCGATTATTTCCGCGGGCGCGACCACGAAGAATGCCGGTTGATCAAGCGCAATCCCAACTCGCGGCCCTGGCGTCGCTCCTTGTGCGATAGTTGCCCGGTTCCGGACATTATCTTGAACACCGATTGCAAGGAGATCGCCCTGGAGGCGTCTGTTAGCAAACGCTGGGGGCTTGTGGAGCGGGTGGAGGTGTACGCTGTCTGCGCTCGCCACTATGTCGAGTTGGAAGACCCCAAACATTGCCGCCAATGCGCAGCGGAGTAGCTTCAAAGAACCGCTAATGGGGATTGGATATTCGTCTAGCCTGGTTGAGCGCCCAATACCGAATACCCAGTATCCCCATCGGACGATTCCTTAGCCATTCGTCATTCCCAATCGATCTCAATGGAACCGCGTTCTTCCGGCGGCGGTGAGGGCGGCTTGCCGCGAGAGACGATGGTGCGCAATAGGATGCGACCGGCAGCAAGCATCTCACGCGCCGCGTTTTCTAGGTGCTCCCAGAATTCTTCGGGCAGCCCGAAATCATAGCGAAACAGCGTCCGCCGCAAGGCGGATACGCCATCCAGCAGCCAGCGTTCCCAGGAAAAACTGGCATCCGGTTCGGGAGGAGGCGCAGGTGCGGGCATACGGATTGTGCTAAGGCTTCTGAGCTATGGCGATGACGCTGGTGCCGATGGGCAGCCGCATACGCTTGAGCATGCCGACTTCCACCTTGCCCACACTTTCCAGGATGGAATTTAGAACAGCCGAGGCAGGCTCCATCTCCACCTGATAGGCGTCATCATCGAAGTGCGGCGAGGCCATGTCGGGCTCTTTGTCCATCCGTTTGCGCAACAAAATCATCCCTGCCCCAAGCGGGAAGATCAGGAAATTGTTGTAACCGCAATAGGGGACCTGCCAGCCGGCGGCCTCCAGTTTGCGTTGCATTTCGGGAGCGGTGTAGCGTCGTTCGTGCAGGTTGATAACATCGTTGTTGCTCCACAGCCACATCAGGGCGGGCACGGTCACGACCATGCTCCCGCCCGGCTTCGTCACCCGAAAGGTTTCACCGAAGACGGCGTTTTCGTCTGCGATGTGTTCGACGGTGTCCAGCAGCGCCACCAGATCAAAACTGGCATCGGCAAAGGGCATGTCTGTGGCCGACCCCTGGCGCACGTCGAATCCGCGTTCGTGTGCAATCGGAATCGGCTTGGGATTGTATTCCAACCCCACCACATCCCCATACTGGCCGAGATGATGCATCATATTCCCCGCCCCGGCGCCCACATCCAGCACCTTGCGCCCTTGCTTGCCCTCGCCCACATATTTGTCGAGCAGGGCAAAGATGGCGCGAGTGCGGGTGGCGAACCACCAGTGCTCGTCTTCTTCGATTTGGCGGTGCATGGGTGTGGTCATCGTTAGCCGTTGAATGTTGCAGGATAAATGTGAAAAAGAGTGTCGGGTATCCGGTGTCAGGTGTCAAGTTTGGGCGGTTTCGGGGCAACCGTGATCGTTTGATGTTGAAGGACACGCACCTGGCCGGGTCGAGCGCCCTTGAATTTGCGCAGATGCCGTCGCTGCGTGACCAACACCGAGGCTTTCGTTTCCCCCCGCGCCTGCGAATGATACGCCGCCCACGATGCCGCCTGCTCGATCGTGCTCTGCGGCGCCTCCCGGCCGCCCGTGCGGATGACGACATGCGAACCCGACATGCTTTGCACGTGCAGCCACAGGTCTTCGGGATTCGCCAGCTTCCAGGTTACGGTCTCGTTTTGCAGGGCGTTACGCCCGATGATGACCTCGAAACCATCGGCGGAAAGCAGGCGTAGCGGCTGCGAGCGCGCCACGAGCGGTCGTCGTTTCCCTTTCGCTTCCGACACTAACCCCGTCGCCAGCAGCGCCTCGCGCAACTCTTCGATTTGCGGGGCGTTGTCGGCCAGATTGAGATCACTCTGCAACTGGTCGAGATAGGCCAGGTCACGGTCGGTTTCGGCCAACAGGTCGGGCACACGAGCGGCGGCGCGCTTGGCCTTGTGATATCGTTCGAAATATTGCTGGGCGTTTTCGGGGGCGGTCAAGGCCGGATCAAGCGGGATTTGCAGAATATCTTCTCCCGTATCGGCTTCCAGATTTGTATCGCCAGCCTTCACCCGCCAGGCATAAGCCAGGATCCACTCGCCAAAAGCCCGCAATTCCTCGACCTTTTCCTCGCTGACTGATTGCTCACCCAGGCTGTGTCGCCGACCCTCCACCTTTTTGCGCGCTCCATTCAACAGTTCTTGAACGGCCTGACGCCGTCCTGCATAGTTATCGGCGTTGACGGCCGCTTCATAGAAAACGTTCGCCGCCTCGCTGATACTGACATATTGCAGCATAGGTCCGAGATGGGAAAGCTGATAGGGCGCAAACGCCGCAGGCTGATCATCCTCGGGGTCGAGAGCGATAGTGGGCGACCAGCCACCCTCCACCGGCAATCGCCTTAACCAATCAAGGGCGTCGAAGAGCGCTTCCGGCCGGGCGTTGGGGTGCGATGCGTCAGCCTGCACATCGCCGGTGGCGCGATATGCCAGTTCTCGTGCGACCAGCGGACTGATCCCGCCAATCTGCCGCAGCAAAGCCCGCCACAACATCTCTTTGGCAGGCGTCAGGCGCAGCATCCTCTCCACATCAGTCAATTTGATCAGGTCGATGGGTTCTTTGCCGGTTTGCGGCGGCGGCTGATGATAGGCCTTGCCGGGCAGAATCACCCGAACCTGATTCTGGCCCGGCCCGCTGCGCCGCAAGGCGTCGAGGATGTCACCGCTTGCATCCAACAAAACCAGATTACTCCACCGGCCCATGATCTCCCCGACCAGCGTGCTCGCCCCGGCTTCGGCGTGATTAAATTGCAGATAAAGTATACGTTCCCACGATGGCTGATGAGCGCGTACCAGCCGGGCTCCCTGCAAATATTTGCGAGCCAATAGCAGCAAAGGGGAATCGACTTCGACCCCGCGCCGCGCCTTTTCTGGCAGAAGATGGATGCGCGGCCACTGCAGGTCGGCGTCAAGCAGCAGCCAGTGACGCGCCTGCCCGCTGTAAACCTCCAGCGCCAGGGCTTGCTCGTGCGGCTGGGTGACAGCCTGCACCCGCCCGCCCATAAGCTTCTCCTCCAGTTCCCGCCGCACTGCGGTCAGGGTGATGGCGTCCATTATTCGTCCAACACTTCCGCGAGCGCCTCCGCCAGATGAATCGCCTGCCGCCCGGCCAGATCACGGAGCTGGTGGCGACAGGAAATGCCATTGGCGACGACCACGGCATCGGGCGCTGCCTTCAACGCAGGCAGCAAACGGTCGTTGGCGATGGCGGCACTGAGGTCATAATGACCTTTCGTATAGCCAAATGAGCCGGCCATACCACAACAACCTGCATCAATCGCCTGCGCTTGCGCCCCCGGAATTGCCTTCAATACGGCCAATGACGCATCCAAACCACTGATCGCTTTCTGATAACAATGCCCATGAAAAAGATAGCGGCGGCGGCTGGATTTGAGGGGTAGCCCTCGCGGGTCAGCCGCCAATAATTCGGCCAGGAATTCGTCGAATAGGAAGATATTTTGGGCGACGGCCTCGGTATCGGGGCCGGGCAACAGGTCGGGATAGTCGTCACGGATGGTGAGTGCGCAACTTGGTTCCAGGCCGATCACCGGGATTCCTGCCTGATGATAGGGCAAAAGCGCCTGCACGAGCGCCGCCGCTCGCTCTCTGGCGTCGGTCACCAAACCATTGGAAAGGGCTGGGCGTCCGCAGCACACGCGCGGGGTCAGCGCCACCCGCCCGCCCGCAGCTTCCAACACGCGCACCGCCGCCATGCCCTGTCCCGGCTCGTTAAATTCGGTGAATGTGTCCGGGAAAAGTGCGACCGATGGAGCCTGATCGACACTCTTTCTTGCATTTTCCCACGCCGAACGCTTTCTCATTGCTATACGAAGCTGTCGAGAAAAGGTTTTTTGCTGGAATTTCGGCATGGTTCGGGCCGGATGCAGATCGAGCAGGCGGGAGGCAAGCGCACGCGTGGGCGCAAAATTCAGGCCGAAGTTGGCGAGTGGAGCCAGCGGCGCGGCCAGCGCGGAAATGCGATCGATGTTGGCGAATACGCGGGCGCTCAGAGGCGGTGATTCGATTCGATATTTTTGGGCGAGGGCCTCAGCTTTGAGCTTCGCCATGTCCACACTGGACGGGCATTCGCTTTTGCAGGCCTTGCAGGCTAGGCAAAGATCGAGCGCTTCGGCCAGGGCGGGGTCAGCCAAGCCGTCGGGGAGTTCGCCGTTTAGGGCCGCCCGCAGCAGATTCGCCCGGCCGCGCGTGCTGTGCCGTTCATCCCGCAAAGCTTGAAACGATGGGCACATCGCCCCCACATCCAGCTTGCGACATACGCCCGACCCGTTGCACATCTCCACCGCCTGGGCATAACTGCCATCGACCGACCAGTCGAAAAAGGTGTCAGTCAAGTCGATAGGTTGATAGCCGGGGCCATAGCGCAGGTTTTCGTCCGGGGGCAAGGGGTCGACGATCTTGCCAGGGTTGAAGAGGTTGTCCGGATCGAACAGGGTCTTCACCTGGCGGAAGAGATCATAAACATCAGGGCCGAAGACCTCCGGGTTGAGGAAGCTGCGCAGCAATCCATCGCCGTGCTCACTACTGAGCACGCCGCCATATTTCTTGGAAAGCGCCGCCGCCGCCCGTGTAAGCTCCACCATTTCGGTCACCCCGGCTTTCGTCTTCAAGTTCAGGATGGGACGAACGTGAATGCAGCCGGTCGAGGCGTGCGCGTACATGGCCGACGCTACCCCGCGCCCGTCCATGACCGCGGTCAAATCAGCGATATAATCGGCCAGTTGTTCGGGCGGGACCGCCGCATCCTCGATGCAGGGCACGGGTTTGGCATCGCCGCGCATCGAGGCCAACAGATTCAACCCTGCCTTACGCACTTCCCACACGTTAGCCATGCCCGGCCCATCGGCCACCTTGACCACCGCATGGCAGGCCGTGGTCTGGGCGTGATAGCGGTCGATGGCGTGATAGCGGTCGGCCAGATACTTTTCGTCATCCCCGGCGAACTCCACAACCAGCACCGCCGCTGGATCGCCCTCGATGCAGGTCAGCCGCTGGCTCCACACCGGCGAGCCGCGGGTCAGGCCAATCAACACATCATCGATCAGTTCGATGGCCGCGGGTTGCAATTCCAACAGGGCGGGAACCTCGCGCAGCGCCGCGTCCAACGACATATAGTGCAACACAGCCAGGGCTTTGTGGCGGGGGATAGGAACCAGGTCGAGCTCGGCTTCGAGGATGATCCCCAAAGTGCCCTCGCTGCCCACCACCAATGGGGCGAGATTGAAGCTGTCGCCCTGCAATTGGTGGCGAATGCGGTCGAGATTGTAGCCGCCGGCCCGCCGCCAATATTTCGGGAACTGGTCATCGATGGCGGGGGCATGAGTCTCGATCAGGCTGGCTATCTGCGCCCCAAGTGCGGAGACGAAATCCTGGCCCTGGTTTTGTCGCTTGACTTCCGGCCAAACGACTGGCCCTAACCGGCTTTCTTTGCCATCGGCCAGCACGGCCCGCAGGCTGACCACATGGTCGACCATCATGCCGTAGAGAAGCGAATGAGAGCCGGTGGCATTATTGCCCACGATGCCGCCGATGGTGGCGCGCGCGCTGCTGGCCGGGTCAGGGCCGACCATGAGGCCATAGGGTTTAAGATGGCGGTTGAGGCGATCCAGCACAGCGCCGGCCTGCACCAGCACCCGCCGTCTTTGTGCATCCACCTTCACCACTGCGTCCAAATATTTGCTGAAGTCGATCACCACAGCCTCGCCCACCGTCTGTCCCGACAGGCTGGAGCCGCCCCCGCGCGGCAGCATGGGCAAGCCCAGTTGGATGCAGGCTTCCGCCGTCGCCAGCACATCGTCATAATGCCGCGGCGCCACCACCGCCAGGGGCATGATCCGGTAACTGGATGCGTCGGTGCTGTAAAGCAATCGCGTGGCGTGGTCGATATGGATTTCGGCGGCGCTGTGTTTTTTCAGGTCGGCGGCCAGGGCTTCGAGGATTGCAGTCATGAGCGTATGGGGGTTGGAATCGAGTCAATGGCGTCAAGTGATGTGATGTTGGGATTGTGTCACAGGGTCAAGGTCAGAGCAAGCGGCAGAAGCCGTAACTCACCTCCGGGAGACACTCTTCACGGCCGATCATTCACGCGGACTTCCGGAGGTCATGACAGCAATCGTGAAACCCTCCCCGCTGCGGTTTCGTTTCGGCATCGCACTATTCCTGACTATAATGAGACGCTAATCCTAACCACCATCAGCTTATGTCGCCATGACCACACCCTCCTCGCCCGACCTGCCTCCCGGCTTCGCCAGTTATCATCTTGATCATGCGTATGACGAACTCTTCAACGCCCAAGGCAAGCCGCGCCGCCATTATCGGGCGCTGGTCAAACGCCTAATGGAATTGCCTGCCGACGAACTGAACTATCGCCAGCAGGCCGCCGACCTCTCCTTCCTCAATCAGGGCATCACCTTCACCGTCTATGGCGAGGATGAAGGAACAGAGCGCATCTTCCCCTACGACCTGATTCCCAGGCTGATCACCGGCAGCGAGTGGGAGACGGTTGAAGAGGGTTTGTCGCAGCGCATTCGGGCGCTGAACCTGTTCCTGCACGACATTTATCACGACGGCAAAATTCTGGCGGATGGCGTCGTCCCGCGCGAGCTTGTGTTCACGTGCAAGCATTATCGCCGCGAGATGCGCGGCGTCGATGTGCCGCATGGCATTTACACTTCGGTCACCGGCACCGACCTGATCCGCATGGCCGATGGCAGCTTTGTGGTGTTGGAGGATAATCTGCGCGTGCCCAGCGGCGTCTCCTACATGCTGACCAACCGCCAGGTGATCAAGCGCGTGTTCCCGCGCATGTTCGGCAACTACGGCGTGCGCTCGATCGACCACTACGGCCAGACTTTGCTATCCGCCCTGCGCGCAGTCGCCCCCGACCGCCGCCCTAACCCCACCATCGCTTTGCTCACGCCCGGCGTCTACAACTCCGCCTATTTCGAGCACACTTTCCTGGCCCGGCTCATGGGCATCGATCTGGTGGAGGGCCGTGATCTGCTGGTGCACGACAATTTCGTCTATATGCGCACCACCGCCGGCCTGCGCCGTGTGGATGTGATCTATCGCCGCATCGATGACGATTTCATCGACCCCGTGGTCTTTCGCTCTGATTCGATCCTGGGCGCGCCCGGCCTGTTCAACGCCTATCGCTCCGGCAACGTCACCCTGGCCAACGCCATCGGCACTGGCGTAGCCGACGACAAAGCCGTCTATACCTTCGTGCCCGCCATCATCCGTTATTATCTGGGCGAGGAACCCATCCTCAATAACGTCGAGACCTATCTGTGCGAAGACGAGACTCAGCGCCAACATGTGCTGGCCAATCTCGACAAGCTGGTGGTCAAGGCCGTGGGCGAATCGGGCGGCTATGGCATGCTGATCGGCCCATACTGCACTGCCGAAGAACGCGAGCAATTCCGCCAGCGCATCCTGGCCGAACCCCGCAATTACATCGCCCAACCCACCCTGTCTTTTTCCCGCGCCCCCTGCTTTATCGATGGCGCTTTCGATTCGCGTCATGTCGACCTCCGCCCCTTCATCCTCTATGGCGATGAGATCAAAATCGTCCCCGGCGGCCTCACCCGCGTGGCCCTGAAAAAAGGCTCGCTGGTTGTCAACTCCTCCCAGGGCGGGGGCAGCAAAGACACCTGGGTCCTCAACCGCTAACCGCTACCTGCTACCTGCTACCTGCTACCTGCTACCTGCTAAAAATGCTATCCCGAGTCGCCGACAACCTTTACTGGATGAGCCGTTATCTGGAGCGGGCTGAACACACCGCCCGCCTGCTCGACGTGAATCTTTACCTTGCCCTGGAACAGGACAACTCCGAGGATGAAGACGCACGCTGGCAACGTCTGCTCGACAGCCTCGATGTCGTGCAGTATGACAAAGAGCTGGACGCTTACACCGTCGCCCGGCAACTTTCGGTCAACATGCACCGCTCCTCCTCGATCCTGTCCTGCATCGCCGCCGCCCGCGAAAACGCCCGCCAGGTGCGCGGCCAACTCAGTTCCGAAATGTGGGAACAACTGAACAGCTTTTATCTCAGCGTGCAGCGAGTGCGATTTGACCGTGTCTGGCAGCAACAGCCCTATGAATTCTATCGCTCGGTCAAGGAAGGCGTGCACTTCTTCCAGGGCATCACCGACAGCACCATGAACCACGGTGAAGGCTGGCACTTCATCCAGTTGGGTCGTCATATCGAGCGCGCCGTCGCCACCGCCACCCTGCTCGACGTGCACTATCGCAACTTCTTCAAAAAATCGACGCAGGCCACCCAGGAAAACGAGGGCTTCCTGGAATGGGTCGGTTTGCTCAAAAGTTGCACAGCCTTCGAAGCGTTCAGCAAAGTGCACACAGCCGAAGTGCAGCCGATTCGGGTGGCCGAATTCCTGCTGCTTGATCCCGAATTCCCCCATTCCATCCATTTCTGCTCGGACCAGATTCAGTCTTCATTACGAGCGCTGCACGCCGTCGTCGGTCGGGGATCATTGCAGGCGGTTGATCGTCTGGCCGGTCGCCTCCATGCCATGCTGGGTTACACCTCCATCGACGAAGTCATGGCCGACAATCTGCATGAGTATCTTTCGGAAGTGCGAACGCGCTGCATGGCTATTCATGGGGCGATTTACGACACTTACATCGCCTACGATTTCGAAGCGGCTGTGATCGCCTGAACCGCATCATGCCAGCCGTCGAGCCATCGCCAGCGATCTATCGCGTCCGCCACATCACCCGCTTTCGCTACAGCACGCCCGTGCGCGAAAGCATGATGGAAGTGCGCCTGCACCCGCGCAGCGACAACGGCCAGCGATGCCTCGATTTTCGATTAAGATTGGACCCGACCGCCCGCCAATTCACCTACATCGACCATCTGGGCAACGCCGTCCACCATTTCGATATCCCCACCGCCCACACCGAACTCACCCTCTCGGCTGAAACCCTGGTGGCGATGGACGCCCTGCCAGCGCTGCCGGATGGAATCGGCCCAGACGGCTGGCGTCAATTGGACGAAGCGGCGGAATCGGGCCAATTCTGGGAGTTTCTGGGGCCAAGCGAATTCGCCCGGCCCTCGCCTTTGCTCGCCAGATTCATGCGCGAGATCAAGGTGCAGCGCAACGGCGATCCGCTGGCTTTGCTATGCCGGATCAATTCGGCCATCTATGCCGCCTTCGAATATGTGCCCGATTCCACGCAGGTAGATTCACCCATCGATCATGCCCTCAGCCTACGCAAAGGCGTCTGCCAGGATTTCACGCATATCATGATCGCCATGGTGCGATCATTGGGCGTCCCTTGCCGCTATGTCAGCGGCTATCTTTTCCACCAACGCAACAGCGCCGACCGCGCCGCCGATGACGCCACGCACGCCTGGCTCGATGCCTGGCTGCCCGGTATAGGCTGGCTGGGTTTCGACCCCACGAACAACACCCTGGCCCGCGAACGCCATATCATGGTGGCGGTCGGGCGCGATTACGCCGATGTCACACCGACACGCGGGGTCTACAAAGGGGACGCAGAGAGCGAGTTGAGCGTGGCGGTACAGGTTTATCGTTCAGGCGATTCGCCCCCGCCCGAACCGTTGCACAAAGTGACGACCTGGTCGCGGCGAGCGGTCGAGAAGGCCGCGCAAATAGCGGCGCAGTCGCAGCAGCAATAAGCAAGCGTCAGGGCTGCTGGAGTCCGGCATCGGATGGGTTAAGCTGTCTCTCTATTTCGCCTGCATTTCCCCGGCATTTGTCCTATAATTGGGGTAGACATTCGCTTATCGTGGCTCATTTTGGCGGAGGTATCTCATGCACCTCAGAAAGATTCGGCAGGCGGTGGGGTTATGGATCATGTTGGCGGTGCTGTCTCAGGTCGCTGGGACGCATTCGCAGGCGGCGATCATCAGCCCGAAAACGGTGTGGCAACCGACCCCGGCTACAGTCAGAAACGCGCTATATCTGTCACCCTCGCAGACAGGCGGCGAAATCGGCCCAAACGATTTCCGCATCAGCAATTTCGGCGGTCTCGGCGATCCCGCGTACGCGGCCCAGGCCCCGGCAGTGGCTTATAACCCGCGGGACAATGAATATCTGGTTGTATGGATGGGGTCCAATCTGGAGCCGGGGGTCGAGATTTTCGAGATTTTCGGTCAACGCCTCGATGCCAGCACTGGCGCCAAAGTCGGCCCGGAGGGTTTTCAGATCAGCCAACGGCCTGCCAACACGCTGGTCTATGCCGCCGAAACCCCAAACGTCGTCTATAACTCCGCCAGTAATGAATATCTGGTGGTGTGGTGGCGCGAGTTCCTGTCTACCAGCTATGTGTCGAATTATGACGTTTTTGGACAGCGTCTTGACGTCCAAGGCCATGAGATCGGCATCAATGATTTTCGTATTAGCGATATGGAAGATATCGACACGTTTTCCTCGTTTTTGGCGCTAAAGCCTCCTGGCCTGGTCTACAACCCCACCGAAAATGAATATTTCGTGGTCTGGTTTGGTGAAGACAATGTGGACGGCATGGCGGATATGGAGCTGGAGGTTTTCGGGCAGAGGCTTGATGGGGCCACCGCAGCCGAGGTGGACGCGCACAACTTCCGCATCAGCGATATGGGCGGGCTGGGTAATGGCGATTACAGCGCCTGGCATCCTGACGTGGCCTGGAACAGCATCCGCAACGAATATCTGGTCGTGTGGAATGCGGAAGACGACAATGATGGCATGGTTCTGAACGAGTTCGAGATCTTCGGCCAGCGCCTGAATGCCGCGACCGGGGCCGAAGTAGGAGCCAATGATTTTCGTATCAGCGACATGGGCGGGTCAGGTAATACCGTCTACGGCGCGGGGAGCGCTGAAGTGGTCTTCAACGCCGCCAACAATGAGTATCTGGTGGTGTGGAATGGCGAAGACAATGTGGGGGGGCTGGCGGATGGCGAGTTTGAGATTTTTGGGCAACGTTTGCAGGGCGCAACCGGGGCCGAAGTGGGAGCCAATGATTTCCGCATCAGCGACATGGGCGGCACGGGCGATCCTGCATTCAGCGCCAAAACCCCCGCAGTCGCCTATGATCCCGATCTGAACCAGTATCTCGTGGTCTGGTGGGGCGACGATAACGTGTCTCCGTTGGTGCAGGATGAGGATGAAATCTTCGGGCAGCGCCTGAACGCGGCCACCGGGGCTGCTATTTTCGACAACGATTTCCGGCTCAGTGACATGGGGCCGGATGGCGACACCGACTATGCAGCGTACGAACCGGTCGCCATCTACAATCCACAGCAGCGCGAATACCTGGTATTGTGGAGCGGCTCGGATGACATGGATGGCCAAGTGGCTGACGAATTTGAGATCTTTGGCCAGCGCTATACTTCCAACACACCGGCCCCAACTGGCACGCCTACGACGACGTCCACTCCCTCGCCCACGGTTACACCAACCGAAACTCCAACGATTACGCCGCCCCCTAAACCATTATCTATTTGGATGCCGTTGATCCACCAACCATGACTTGAAGCAACCGTCATCTGGCGGAACCAGAAAAGACGGTCGGCGTTCGAGCTGATCCTGGATGACAACCATTTTCATGCAATGTTGCGACGCTATGAAATCATTTCCGGAATATAGCTATTTGCGGCGGCGGCCCGGCATCGGGGGATGCGGCTCAGTTCTGGCATGAGACGAAGCGCACCTCGTCCCGTACTTGTCCCTCGGTGGTTAAGGTGGCGATGTCGCAACAATGGTTCGGTTCAATCATCCGCAGATTTCGCAGAAAACCTTCTGGGTCGTCACTTGTCCAGGTCAGGTGATCATGCACTGTTTGTCCGGGATTATTCCACAGTCGCCAGGAAACGCCCCACCACCTCCCTGACCTCAGCCTGGATCACCTCCACCCGGCGGTTGGCGTCAATCACCCGCCACCTCTCCGGCTCGGCGGCAATGAGTTCCCGATAGCCCGCCACCACACGCTGGTGATAGGCCAGGTCCTTTTCCTCGAAGCGATTCCATTCGTCGGGCGTGTGGGCTTTGCGCCGCAGACCGGTCTCAGCTTCCAGGTCGAGATAGATGGTCAGGTCGGGGACGAGGCCGCCGGTGGCGAAGCGCGTGATCTGCCGCAGATCGTCCAGGGCCAGGCCATGACCATAGCCCTGATAAGCCAGGGTGCTGTCGTAAAAGCGGTCGCAGATCACCACGCCGCCAGCCTGTAAATGCGGGAGGATGACCTGGCGCACGATCTGGGCGCGAGCGGCGGAATAGAGCAGGATTTCGGCGGCGGGCGTCATTTCGGTGTGCGCCCGGTCCAACAGGATATCGCGCACGCGGTCGCCGATGGCTGTGCCGCCCGGCTCCCGCGTGTGCAACAAGCTTTCCACGCGCGGGCGCAGCCAGTCCAGCAGCAGGCTGACCTGGGTCGTCTTGCCGCTGCCCTCGCTGCCCTCGAAGGTGATGAAAGTCATAGTTGATTGAAGATTGATGACTAAAGATTAGGCAGGCCTTCACTGGTGACGTACCGCCCTTGCTCATTAATCTTCAATCGTTAATTCACTTAATGAGCGACGCAAGCTGCGTTTGCTTATTTCCACCCGCATAACGATTCACTCGCGATAAACACGCACGCGGCGGTTCGGCTCGCGGCCATAGGAATGGGAGACGAGATTGGCGTCACGGGCGAGGCGATGCTGTTGGCGGCGAATGTCGGGCGGCTGCGGCGAGAGTTCGACCACAGGCGCCCCGGCCAACACTTTTTCCACGGCCTGCCGCGTCTCTTCCATGGCCATATTCAGAGGCTGGCCTGTCGCCACTTTGAGGGCGAAGATATCGGCCAACAGCAACTCCATCTGTCGCACGGTATTCGAGCGCATCACATAAACCGGGATGCCCCTGTCCTCGGCCTCGATGATTGGCTGCGGACGTTTGCGGTAATAGCTCTTGAGCGTGAGCACGATCTCGGCTTTGCTCAGTTCGTTGGTGATCTCGACAGGCACGCCCAGGGTTTGCGCCGCCGCTCGCAGGCGGTTGAGGCCCACGCCATAGCCATAAACGCGCAGGGTGCGGCTGGTGGGCGGCACGGTTTCCCGCAGGACGGTGTGCGAGTCGCCGCCATTCGGCCCGCGACCGCCATTGCTGCGGCGTTCACCATTACTATACCGGTCTGGCGTGATCTGTTCCTCACTGTCGCCGCGCTCAACCACGATCTGGCCGTCATCGTCGCGATAGCGGCGTTCGGCCCGCAAAGACCGGCCGCGCAGCAGGGCATCGACCGCTTTGGCCACGTCGTGGTGGACGATGAGATGCTGGCGATCGACGATCTCGATCAGCACGTCGAATGTGGGCGGGGCGCGGCGTTCCAACACAGCCTTTTGAGTGCCGCGCCGCCGCGCCTCCTCGTCCGACAGGGTGACGGATTCGACGCCGCCGACCAGATCGGAGAGGGTGGGGTTGAGCAAAAGGTTGTCAAGAGATCGCCCGTGGGCGGTGCCGATCAATTGCACGCCGCGCTCGGCGATGGTGCGAGCGGCTTCGGCTTCGAGGGCGCGACCTATCTCGTCGATGATGATCACTTCGGGCATGTGGTTTTCCACCGCCTCGATCATCACTTCGTGTTGCAAAGATGGGGTGGGAACCTGCATGCGGCGGGCGCGACCGATGGCCGGGTGCGGGATGTCGCCGTCGCCGCCGATCTCGTTCGAGGTATCGACGATCACGACGCGCTTCTTTTCGTCGGCCAGCACGCGCGCGGCCTCGCGCAGCAGGGTGGTCTTGCCCACGCCGGGCCGTCCCAAAAGCAAGATGCTGCTGCCGCTGGTGATGATGTCTTGTACGATATCGACAGTGCCGTACACCGCCCGGCCCACGCGACAGGTCAGACCGACGATATCGCCTTTGCGGTTGCGGATGGCCGAGATGCGGTGCAGAGTGCGAGCGATGCCAGCGCGGTTGTCTTCGCTGAATTCGCCGATGCGCTCATCGACAAAGCGAATATCTTCGCTCTCGACCTCGCGGTCGAGCAGTTCCAGATCATGATCGGTAAAACGAGCCTCAGGCTTGCGCCCCAGGTCGAGCACGATTTCGATCAATTGATCGCCCTGGTCAATCTCTTTCAGGCGTTCCACCACTGCCGGGGGCAATACCGCCATCAGGGCGTCGAGATCGTCTGTTATGTTCTGTTGCATATTCAAGCAGGAAATCGTTCCTTCAATCTATTCGAAAAGTGTTTGCAGGGGTGCTGCGTTCAGGTCGGAATATGGGATGTCGGAAGTCAACAATCCGGGGATGGTGATTTCGATCAATTCTTTGCTGCGGCTGGCGACAGGGCTTTTGGCCATGCGTGTGGTGTGTCTGACCAGCCGGGTCAATGCAGTAGTCGTTTCAAAACGCCGCTCTTGCAACAGCAGCGCCAGTTGACCCTGATACGACCGCAAGGCACAGTATACAGGGCGATTGCGGTAGTGCGCCAACGTGTAAAGGCAACAATCGAGCAGTTCGTGCGCAGCGGAATCATCGGACGGATCAATCAGGATTTGCAGCCAGTGGGCGCTGCGCCCGCGCCGGATTTGGGCGGCGGCGATGATCTCGTCCTGTCGGACGTAAACCAGACCTTCCACATGCTCCGGCTGCCACCAGTTTCGCAGATCGAGCGGGGATGGCGTTTCACCATGATTGATCAGGGTTCCCTCAGCCTGTTGGATGACTGGCGGCGTCAAAAGGTTATGAAGCCGTTGCAGAGCGAAGCTGTCGCTCTCCAATTGGGGACGCACATGCGGCCAGGCTGGTTCCCCTGCCGCTAACGAGACGGGCACATCGCCCAAGCTGTACAAAGTCTCCTGAATGTAGGGGACGAAACCGCCAGCAATGAGCGTGTCCAGCGCTCCGTCATCCGTTTCCAGGCACGCATAGAGTCGTTGGATGCCATGCTCGCCAGCCTGCATGGTGATATGTTCCAACAGTTTTTGCCACACCCCTTCCGTCTGCGATTGCACGCTCAGGGCGGGAGCGATGGCTGTCACATCCGCTTCGGGCCGGGCGAAGCGTTTGACGCCCTGCACAAAGCCGCCCGGCGCGGTCTCATCGCCATTGGGGATATGGAGAAAAGTTGCGGCCCCCGTTCCGTGCCAGGGCAAGGGCGCTCCCATCGCCACCCAAAGGGGCGATTGGGGGCGTGCCAACCGCCGCTCCACATGCAACGAAACGCTCCGTCGCATCAGACGTTGCAGTCGATAGCTGTCACGCAGGCCAAAAGGTCGGATCAACTTACACCGGGTGGGATTGGAAATTCAAGGTTCGGGACGGAAGCGTCGTTGCTTCATTGTACCACCACTGGCGATCCGGACAAGTGGCGTTTACCCAATTGTCTTACGTACGCACATGCCAATCGCCCAGAACCACCCATTTATAGGTTGTGAGTTCCTCCAACCCCATCGGCCCGCGAGCGTGAAGTTTCTGCGTGCTCACGGCCACCTCGGCCCCCAGACCGAACTGGCCGCCATCGTTGAACCGGGTGGAAGCGTTGACGAACACGGCGGCGCTGTCGACTTCATTCAAAAAGCGTTGGGCGTGGCTCCAGTTTTCGGTCAGAATCGCTTCCGAGTGATTGGTGCTGTGGGCGCGGATGTGCTCGATGGCGGCATCGAGGTCGGGGACGACGCGCAACCCCAGTGTCAGATTAAGCCACTCGGTGTCGAAATCGCCCGGCCCGGCTGGCTGCACGGCGGGATTGTCGCCCACAATATCCATGGCCGCTTCATCCGCCCGGAATGTCACCCCGGCCCCGGACAGATTCTCGACCACCCGCGGCAGGAACGCCCCGGCAACCGACTCCTGAACGAGCAGGGTGTCGAGGGAATTGCAAACGCTGGGGCGCTGCGTCTTGGCGTTGTGGACGATGGGCAGCGATTTGTCCAGGTCGGCGCTTTCCTCCACGTAGATGTGGCAGATGCCAATGCCGCCGGTAATGACCGGGATCGTGCTGTTTTCACGGCAGAGTTTGTGCAGACCAGCCCCGCCGCGCGGGATGATCATGTCCACATAATCGTGCAGTTTCAGCAAATCCCCCACCAATCCCCGATCGGGGTTCTCAATGTATTGTACAGCCGTGCGCGGCAGCCCCACCCGATCTAACGATTCGTGGATCACCGCCAAAATTGCCAAATTACTTTCTGCAATTTCTTTACCCCCGCGCATAATCACGGCATTGCCCGTTTTCAGGCACAGGGCGGCGATATCGATGGTGACATTGGGCCGGGCTTCGTAGATCAGGCCGATGACGCCCAAAGGCGTGCGGCGGCGGCTGACGCGCAGACCGTTGGGCAGCAGGCGGCTGTCATATTCGCTGCCGATGGGGTCGGGCAGAGCGGCGACAGTGCGCGTGTCGGCGGCAAAGCTGGCCAGGCGCTCTGGCGTGATTGTCATGCGGTCGAGCAGGTTGCCGCGCAGCCCTGCCGCTTCTCCGGCAGCCAGGTCGCGGGCATTGGCGGCCCGGATCGTTTCCTGATTCGTCAGCAGCCCTTCGGCCAGATGATGCAGCAGCGCGTTCTTGACTTCGGTGGTGGCGGTAGCCAGGATGCGGGCGGCATTGCGGGCTTCGATGCCCATCGGTGTCAGGGGATTGGTGGTCATGAGATGCAAATGGGAGTGTTGGTTATGTCGTCTGTGCAGACTTGATGTTAGGCATTCGAGATTGGAGATTGTGAGAGTACAGCAATACCCAATATCACAACAAGATCAGGTCATTGCGATGAATCACTTCCTCGCCGTATTGGTAACCCAGGCGGGTTTCGATCTCGCTGGAATGGCAGCCTTGCAGGCGGCGGACTTCAGCGGCATTATAATTGCTCAGCCCGCGGGCGATCTCACGGCCCTGGGGATTGTAGAGGCTGATGGTGTCGCCGCGGTCGAAGTCGCCTTCTACGGCGGCCACGCCAATAGGCAGCAAGCTGCTGCCACGGCGAGCCAGAGCGGTGGCAGCCCCGGCGTCCACCGTGATCCAGCCCGACCGCGTATACCCAGCCAGCAGCCAGCGTTTGCGGTTTTCGGGGCGGCTGGACCCAGGCTGAAAACGTGTGCCGATCGATTCGCCGTGCGCCAACCGCGGGATCACGTCGGGCACGCTGCCAGAGGCGATGACCACGGTGGCGCCGCCGCGGGTGGCCGTTTCAGCGGCCTGCAATTTGGTCGCCATGCCGCCCGTGCCCAAACCTGTGATGCTGGCCCCGGCCCCGGCCAGAAGCCGTTCGTCGATACGCTCGACCTCCGGGATCAGTTCAGCGCCGGGGTTCGTGCGCGGATCAGCGGTGAATAGCCCCGGCTGATCGGTGAGCAACACCAACAGATCGGCCTCGGCTAGCGTCGCCACCATGGCCGAAAGATTGTCGTTATCGCCCACCCGGATCTCCTCGGCTGTGACCGTGTCATTCTCGTTGATGATCGGCACGACATGTCCTTGAATCAGCGCATGAAGCGTATGTCGAGCATTGAGATACCGTTTGCGACTCTGCAAGTCGGCGCGGGTCAGCAGCATTTGTCCCACCAGAATGCCGTAAATGTCGAAATACTCGCTGTACAGCGCCATCAGCCAGGGCTGGCCCACCGCGCTGAGCATTTGCTTGGCTGGGACCAAAGGCGGCAGCGTGGGAAATTGCAGTTTCTCCTTTCCGGCAGCCATCGCCCCTGAGGAGACCAGGATGATCTCGAAGCCCTTTTGATGCAGCGTAGCGCATTGTCGCACGATCTCGACCAACCGTGGCCGACTGAAATTCCGCGTGCCTTCGGTGAGGACGCTTGTTCCCAGCTTGATGACGATACGACTGTATGGGGCGGGATTTGGGGCGAACGTCATGGGCGCTGCGTGTTCAATAGCTGCCATTCTCAGGGCCGAAAACGCCGGCAATCGAACGAGAACGAGTCTGTTCCAACTCGGCCGCCCACGCGTCCATCAGGGCGTCCAGGGTCGCCAGGACGTCGGCGTCGTTAGGCAATTGGCCGGGCATATGTCTCCGCAAAACCTCAGTCACCGCCACCCGCCACAGATCCGCCTGCTGGAAAAGCTCCTGCCGCTCGAACACGAATCCGCCCTGCACGTCTTCCAATTCCTTTCGCAGATCAGCGAGACGTTTCTCTAACTCGCTGGCGCTGCTGCCATCGCCAGCGTCGGGCCAATCCAGATAGCGTTGGGGATTGGTGTAGCCGTTCCAACCATCGCCCGTGTTATAAGGGCTGACGCGCATGCCAAAGTGCAGATGCGGGCCGGAACTGAATCCGGTATTGCCGGAAAGCCCCACGCGCTGCCCGACTTTGGCCGTCTGGTTGAGTTTCATATCGATCCGATCAAGATGTGCGTAAAGCGATTCCCCCCAGCTATGGCTCAGCTTGATATGCAGGCCAAATCCATCCGGGGAATTGTCAACCAGCACCACCTTGCCGTTATCAACCGCCAGAATAGGCGTACCCACGACCATACCCCAATCGATGCCATTGTGGCCGGGCAATCCCAAAGCCCGATAGACTTCGGGGCGTTCGCCGAAGCCTTGGGTCAGGCGTTGGAAGCCGTCAAACGGGAGGCGGACTTTGAGGGTAGCCATTGCGAAAAAGTAGTAAAGTCATGAGTAATGGAGTGATCAGTCAGGCTGTACGCTACGCCGACCTGCTCCATACTCCATCACTTCATTAATCGATCACTTCATTACTTGATGACGAAATGATCCATCACTAGGTTGCGGGTTGTCTTGCGGACAAAGCGGACGCAGCAATGACCAGCCATAAATGCCGCTGTCGTGGCCGTCAGCCCACACGAGTTGGATGGCGTAATCGCCGACAAAGTGCGCCCCGACCACTTCGGTGGACACGCCCGGTGGCGGCGACTCGAACAGTTCAGCGGGCTCGACCATCCGCCCCATATATTCGTGGCCGCCGCGACACTGCACGCATGGGCAGATGTTGCGCAGACCCGACAGCGGGTATTCGCAGTGCACGCCATCCAGCCAATCAATGACAAGAACCTGGCGGGGGCGGTCAACGGTGATGTTGCGGGGACGGAGATCGGTCATATTGGGGCCAGTCACGGAGTAATGTTAGGAATACTATTCCGCTTAGTATACGCAAGGTGGCCGTCGCCCGACAAAGGCGGCGTCTTGCAGCCACACCGCCATTCGGAATCCGTGCGTCCTTTGTCGAAACTTCGATTGATGTCAGCCATCAGTCTGAGGTATAGTTCCACCAATTCGTCGGCCAGGAGATTATTTATGAGCAGCGCCATCTCGCGCACCATTCAATTCGAGGATGTGCTTCTCATTGTCTGGGTTGCATTCGTCGAACCCGGGTTGTTGCGAGTCTTTGGCGACAGATTGACGACTGATTCGGGACCGGGGTTAGGCGTCATTTACCTGCTGGCCTGCGCTTTGGCCCTGGTCTCCTATGCCACCCGATCGAGAGAAGATGAAGCCGGGGCGAGAAATGGCCGGTTGACGCCAGAAAACTACGCGCGCATGGTCGTGATTGGCCCACTTTTCTTTATCGGCGCCGCCGCACTCGACCTGCTGGGCAGCCAGATAGGCGAGACCTTGTTGTTGATCATTCCCGGTATTATCCTGGCCCTGACGCTGATCATGTACGAGCGATTGCCCCAGATCTCGCGGCTGGCGAGACGGCTGCTGATGACGCCCATGGTCTTGATCGCCGCAGCCTGGTTTGCGCGATTCTCATCCTCGCTGTTCGGCAATCTTGGCCCTGGCGAATTACTGGAAGGGCTGCGTACTCCATCCGTGAACTTTATTCCCATCCTGTTTCTCTTCGCCGTCTGCGTCTTCTACCTTGGTTTTATCTTCGCCCCGCGTCAAGTGGCAAACAGCGGCGGCTCCTGGCTGCAATGGGCCGTTCGCTTCGGCTTTTTTATTGCCGCCCTGCTATTCAATGTGCGTGTGGGGATGTTTTTCTAGGGTCAGGGATCAATTATTGAGGATTGATCATCGCCCCAACATCGGCATCTTGATCCCCGTCACTCGCGCAAACTCGACCGCTTCGGGATAGCCCGCGTCCGCATGGCGCACCACGCCCATGCCGGGATCGGTCGTGAGCACGCGCTGCAAACGCCGCGCCGCCGCCTTAGTGCCATCCGCCACGATCACCTGGCCGGCGTGCTGACTGTAACCCATGCCCACGCCGCCGCCATGATGGAAACTCACCCAGGTGGCGCCGCCCACGGCATTGATCAATGCATTGAGGATTGGCCAATCGCTGACCGCATCCGAGCCATCACGCATGGCCTCGGTCTCGCGATTGGGACTGGCCACCGAACCGGCGTCGAGATGGTCTCGACCGATGGCGATGGGGGCGCTGACCTCGCCGCTCGCCACCAAATCGTTGAAGAGCAGCCCGGCCCTGGCCCGCTCGCCATAGCCCAGCCAGCAAATGCGCGAGGGTAAGCCCTGGAATTTCACCTGCTTTTGCGCCATTTTGATCCAGCGCACCAGCGATTCATTTTCGGGGAATAGCTCGATGATCGCCTCGTCTGTGCGATAAATATCGTTCGGGTCGCCGGACAACGCCACCCAACGGAACGGCCCTTTGCCCAGGCAGAATAGCGGGCGGATGTAGGCGGGCACAAAGCCGGGATAATCGAATGCATCCTTGACGCCATAATCATAGGCCATCTGCCGCAGGTTGTTGCCATAATCGAAGACAATCGCTCCGCGGCGCTGGAAGTCGAGCATGGCCTGCACGTGCGCGGCCATCGACGCCATCGCCGCCTGTTTGAACGCGTCTGGGTCGGATTCACGCAGCGCCACAGCCTCGGCGAAACCCATCCCGACCGGGTAATAATAGAAAGGATCGTGAGCGGAAGTCTGGTCGGTGACCACGTCCGGCGTGACCCCGCGGGCGACCAGTTCAGGCAGCACCTCGGCGGCATTACCGATCAACCCCACCGACAACGCTCGCCCGGCCGCCCGCGCTTCCTCCACCCGCGTCATGGCGTCTTCCAGATCGTCGGTGACTTCGTCCAGGTACGCGGTTTCCAGGCGGCGTTGCGCCCGATGCGCGTCGATTTCCACCACCAATGCCACGCCCTCGTTCATGGTCACGGCCAACGGCTGCGCCCCACCCATCTCACCCAGCCCCGCCGTCAGCACGAATTTGCCCTTGAGCGAGCGCCAGCCATGTTGGACGGCCAGCGAGGCCAGCGTCTCGTAAGTCCCTTGCAAAATGCCCTGCGTGCCGATGTAAATCCACGACCCCGCCGTCATCTGCCCGTACATCATCAGGCCTTTGCGGTCCAGTTCGTCGAAGTGCTCCCACGTCGCCCACTTGGGCACGAGGTTACTGTTGGCGATCAGTACGCGCGGCGCATCCTCGTGCGTTTTGAATACGACCACCGGCTTACCCGACTGCACCAACAGGGTCTCGTCGGGCTCCAGGTTGCGCAGCGTATCGAGGATGGCGTCGAAGCTCTCCCAATTGCGCGCAGCCTTGCCTCGCCCGCCGTAGACGATGAGCTTGTCCGGCTCTCCGGCCACGTCCGGGTCCAGGTTGTGCTGGATCATGCGATAGACGGCTTCGATCAGCCAGTTCTTGCAGGTGATCTTCAGGCCGGTCGGGGGGTGGATGGTGCGAGGGTGAGACATCTGTCCTCCAATTGATTGACGCTGATTTTACCGTGTTGTAGACTGTGAACAACAAACTCTTAAGCGGAGTATCTGACAATGGCAGAAATCGCCGAACTGTCATCTGAAGCAACCATAAAGTTACCCCAAGAAGTAGCTGCTAAATTCAAACCCAATGACAGGTTCTTTGTCTGGACAGATGGTGACACAATGCATCTCAAACGCGTCAATCTGGTTTCTGTGACGGAAATCGTCATGGCAACTGAACCAGACGATGATGCTTTGTCGCTGGACGAAATTAATGAAATCGTGCATGAGGTGCGACAACAAAAACGCACAGACTAAACATGCGCATCATCATCGATACGAATATCTGGGTTTCGGGCTTACTTTGGCGGGGTTTACCCTGGCGCTTATTGCGTCTGGCGGAAAGCGATCAAGTCGAATTGTGCACCAGCTCAGCCGCCA
>JAGFJG010000048.1 GCA_024102915.1 Caldilineales bacterium | reverse complement strand
TTCAGCGGGGGGGGGAGTGGGCGGCGGGGTGGGGGTGGGGGGGGGGGTTTCGTCGGGGGCAGAGGTCGGGGTCGGGGTGGCGGTATCGGGAGGGCCAGGGGTGGGAGTAGGGGTTTCGCGGGGGGGTGCAGTCGCAGTCGGCGTGACGGTGGGCGTCGAGGTTTCGCTGGGCGTTTCGGTCGAGGTCGGGGTTGCGGTATCCGTAGGGCTGGGGGTGGGAGTGGGGGTCTCGCTGGGGGTTGCAGTCGCAGTCGGCGTGAGCGATGCAGTCGGCGTGGGCGTTTGTGTAGCGCCATCGCACGCTTGCAACTTTACATCGTCGACAAACATCCATGTACGGCCCGATGCGCCTGTGTCGTTGTTGTATACCTCGAGATAGAGACGCAAAGTCCTTCCCCGGTACTGGTTCAAATTGTGTGTCTTATACTTCCAGGCCTGGTCGTTTTCCTGAACCCACAACAGATCCTTGACCTTGGAGTTATCAGTGTTGAGGAGCGTGACGCGCTGACGGTCGCCCGTACTCGCTTGCGAACCCGGATAGTACCAGTATTCCAGTGTGACATTATCAGCGTCGGACGGGATGGCGATATCTTGATAGGCGGTGGAGTAAGCGGCGGCCTCAGGCACGAGTTCTCCCCAAAGCGTGTATTCCGGCCCTGGATTTCGCTGAGTCACCGCGCCCGGCAATAGGCCAAGGCGGGCCGATCGAGTTCCACCGTGAACCTGGAGCGTGGAATAACCGCCGGAGTTGGATGTGGCGGGGAACGTCCAACCGCCGGTCGTCTCAAAATCACCGTTGCTCAGTAACTCTGTACAAACTGAAACCGGCGTCGGCGTGGCGGTGGGGCTGGGTGAAGAAGTGGGGGTGGCGGTGGCATTGGGATCAACCGCTACTTCGAGTGTGATTGCATCCGCTACAGCCTGCCAGTGGGCGGCGTCGAAGGCACGGGCGCTGAGCTGGTACGTCCCCGCCGCCAATGGCAACGACAGACTGAAATCGGACGCTGTGCGCACGGCGACGGTAACGCCATCGAGCAGGTATTCCACCGTGGTCACGCCCACGCTGTCGGTCACGGCCACCGTCACGGAAATGGGTTGGGATTCGTCAAGCGGATCGCCGGGCTGCGGCGTGAGCAATGTGATTTCGGGCGGGGTCATATCCGCCCCGGCATTCACAGCCTTGGCCGGATCATCGGCCAGGGAGATTCCGTAACGCAGGGCGGTGCGGTTGCGGGCTGTTTGGGCGGGGATGACGCTGGCTGGCGGGTAGAAATACGGGGAACCGGTGGGGTAGAGTTCAAAAGTGAAGGCATAGATGCCCAACTGCCCGTAAAGCCAGTCGTCGGAATCGCCATTGATCAAATAGAGATCGCTGGCCTGTTGGGCTGTGTAGCCATTGCGATTGGCAAATTGTTTTGCCATCGCTTTAAGGATAGCCAGATCGCCCGCATTCATATCTACGGGCAGATCGGCATAGGTGTAACCGTATGGGTAAAGCACCAGTTCGCCATAGGTATGCAACGAAACGCTGATGGTGAAATTGGGATGGGCGAGAGCGAAATCACGCAAGACCTGCGTTTCCGGCTCGGAAAAAGCCGCAGTGCCGCGATAGGTAATGCTGCTGGGGGTGGAACTACTGCCGGAATTATCATATCCCCAGCGGTATCCAAAATTCCGGTTCAGATCGACGCCGTAAGAACCATCCGCATTGTGGCGACGGTTCTTGCGCCAGCCTGGCGGGCTCGCACCCCAATTATTGATGTCGTACTCCGTGCCGTCTGGATTCAAATTCGGCACAACCCAAATATCGCGCTGGTTGACGAGATTGGTCGCCTCTCCTTCCAGGCCGTAATTGTCCAACAGGTCGTGCAAGAGGTACAGTGCCTGTTCCAGTGTGAGATGTTCGCGGGCGTGGGTGTTGGCGAAAACCAGGATGCCTTTCTCGTCCGGCTCAGCGATATCGGGATTGTCCGTGACCCGCATCGCCCAGATATCTCGTCCTTCCAACGATTTGCCGATGCTCTGCATGCGCGCGATATCCGGGTGCGCCGCGGCGAGCGACTGCATTTCCGCCACCATCTCGGCGTAATCGTGATAACCGTCGAAATTGGCGGGGAAATCCAGCGGATCGATGCTCTGGATGTCGTAGCCCTGCGCTTCCAGCTTTTGCAATTCAGCCGAAGTGACCAACAGGACGACCCCCTCGTTGCTGGCCCCAACTAGGTCATAGCCCCGAGCTGCCAGAGCGCTGCGACTTTCTCTGCTGGTGAGCGATAGGGTGACGACAAATTGATCGGGACCTTGCGCGCGCGTCAGCAAAACCGGCAACAGGCTCACAAAGAGAAATACGAGGGCGATTGTGATTATTCTGCGTTTCATCAGCCAGCTTCAGTGGTGGGTTGGAGGAGGATCAATCGATAGCCGTTTGGGTCGATGACGTTGATATACTGCGCCCAGCCTTCGTCGATCACCTCGGTAACGGGAAGGCCATGCGCAAGAAGACGTTGGCGCAATCGCTCGACATCCGGCACAGCGATGGCGATATAGCCGCTGAACGGTTTTGGCGTCCCTGGCGACAGGTAAACCTGGCCGTGTTCGAGATGAACGACGCCGAAAGTCCCGGATTCGTCCTGCACTGGGAAACCAAGAACCTGGCGATAGAAATCAACCGAAGTGGGCAGATCGCCGACTTCGAGCCAGATGAAATGGAAGGCTGGATCTTTGAAAATTTCGGTCATAACAACTCACAACCCAGATGGCCGAATACAGACGAAGGGGATGAAGGTGCGGGCATTATACCGCGTTAAGCCGCCAGATCGCAGAATGTGCCGCGAAGAGATCATTTCGACAGGCTGTCGCAGCGCTGGTTTGACAGAATCCGCTTGCGCCCTATACTCAACCTGCGTAACTTCGACGACGAAACCCCACAGCACACGGAGAAAAAACCCACATGCACGCAAGAGACATCCTGAAATATGGTCACCTGACAGTCCTGCGAGGGCTGAATGGACTGCCGATGGACGATTGGTATACCGAAAATGTTTGCGGATGGTGGTCGACCAAGGACATCATCGCACACCTCGCCTCCTTCGAACTCACCCTGGTCGATATCCTGCAAGGCTTTTTAGAGGGCGGGCCGACGCCCTATCTGGATTCGTTCAAGGCGGGCGGACAGCAATTCAACGATGTGCAGGTGGCGCGCAGATCAAACATGTCAGCGGAGCAGGTCTTAGCCGAATATCAAGAGGCGCATGAAAGGGTGCGCAGCATCGCAGCACGCGTCCCCGATCAGGTCTATGTGCAAACAGGCGCGCTGCCCTGGTATGGCATGGAATACGATCTGGACGACTTTATCGCCTATTCGTTTTATGGACACAAACGCGAGCACACGGCTCAGATCAATGTCTTTCGGGATTTGATCAAACGGTAGGGGGAAAAGGGTATTAAACTGAAGTCACGACGAAACCAATAGTTTTGTTCTCGACGATAGACGGCGGACGATAGACGATGGAGCACGTTTTGCCAGTGCGTTTTGCCATCGTCCATCGTCAATGGTCTATCGTCAACTGGCAGACAAAAGTATCGTTTTCATTGTGATGTTAGTTTAGACTTCCTCTTCCCCAACATCCTCCATTTCCAACACCTCGCGGCCACGACTCCCGCCCTGATCCGGGCCTACCAGTCCATTCTCTTCCATCATGTCGATCAGGCGGGCCGCCCGGGTATAGCCGATTCGCAATCGCCTTTGCAACAGGCTGGTACTGGCCCTCCCCGACTCCTGCACGATCGCCACAGCGTCATCATAGAGCACGTCTCGGTTGGCCTGTTCCTCCGCCTGAGCGATCACCTCATCCCATAACGGGCGCTGCACCTCTGGCTCGCCTGGCTGGGCGAACTCGTCGTCATCGACAAAACTGGAATCGCCCGTCGGCTGCATCCCGCCCGTCGGCGCTGAACCCAACCCTCGCCAATAGCGCACCAGCCGTTGCACCTCGGCATCAGAGACGAACGCTCCCTGCAAGCGCGCCAGCTTGGCCGAATCAGGCCGCATGAACAGCATATCGCCGCGGCCCAACAAGCGTTCGGCGCCGGGCGTGTCCAAAATCACGCGGGAATCGATCTGGCTGGTCACGGCAAAGGCGACGCGTGAGGGGAAGTTGGCTTTGATCAGGCCGGTGACGACATTGACCGAAGGGCGCTGGGTGGCGATGACCAGGTGGATGCCGGTGGCACGCGCCATCTGCGCCAACCGCACCAACGAACGCTCGACTTCTTCCGGCGACATCATCATGATATCGGCCAGTTCGTCGATGACGATGACGATGTATGGCAATTCGGATTTGCCCTCGCCCACACGCCGGGCGTTGTACGCCTCGATATTACGAGCGCCGGCTCGCTCCAGTTCCTTGTAGCGCCGGTCCATTTCCGTGGTCGCCCAATGCAGCACCCCCACCACCTTGTCGATGTCGGTGACCACGCTATCGATGAGATGAGGGATGCCATTGTATCCGGTCAATTCAACGCGCTTGGGATCGACCATGACAAAGCGCAACTGGTCGGGCGTGTATTGGAACAGTAATGAACAGATACTGGCGTTGATGCAGACCGACTTGCCGGAACCGGTAGCGCCCGCAACCAGTAGGTGGGGCATACGCGCCAGGCTGGCGGCCACCGCCCGACCAGAGACATCCTGACCCAGGCAGATACGCAACGGGCCTTTCAGGTGGTTAAACTCTTCCGATTCGATAATGCTGCGCAGCGACACCATCGCCACATTGCTGTTCGGAACTTCCAGCCCGACGATATCGCGACCGGGAACGGGCGCTTCGATGCGAATCGGGGCCGCAGCCAGGGCCAGCGACAGATCATTGGAAAGAGCTTGAATCCGGCTCACACGGACCTTCATGCGTTTGTCTTCGCCCCGGACTTTGCGATTGACGTACCCCGGTCGCAGGCCGAATTGCGTCACCACCGGGCCGCGATTCACCTCCGTCACGGTCACAGGCACGCCGAACGCACTCAGGGTATCTTCGATAATCCGTGCCCGCTCGGCCAGGTCATCCTCGGTTAGATCCGTACCAGCAAAATCATCGAGGATATGATCGACCTGGGGCAGTCGCCAGTTCGTCTGTTCCGCCCCGATGATGCGCACGGTTGGCGGCACAGGTTCGGACTTTCCGGCTGTGGAGGGTTTGGTCAGGTCGGGCGGCAGGGTAGTGATGGGACCATCCATGCCATTGTACGGATCACGCGTTGTGGTTCGTGCGGCTCGCCGGGCGACAAACCATCTCTTGAGACTATCCCATCGCGAGCTCCGTCCCCCGATCGGGTCCGGGTCGCGGCGCAGCCGATCGGGCAAGGAATCCACTTGAGTCGAAGCCGTCTGGCCAACCGTGCGCGCAGCCGCCATCATGTCGGTGAAGGAGATGCCCAACACCAGGACGACGCCGACAATCGCCAGCAACACCACCAGCGCCAGGGCCATCCACGCCCCCATCACCTGCTGCAACGTGTCGCTCAGCGCCAGCCCAAATTCACCGCCATAATCACTGGCCGTCGACTCTGCGAATGTCCATGGGTCCGCCAGTTGCGCCACCAGATTGGATCCCATCTGAAACGCAATCCACAGGATGAATACGCCCAACACCCTGGTAAAGGCAATGTTGGCGGCATGACCACCGCTACGTAAGAACAGGTACACGCCCAGAGCCACCAAAACGATCGGGATCATGAATCGCCCCAACCCGAAAGTCTGGCTGAGTTGATCGACCCACCAGCCAGTGAATGCACCAGGCTCGCTCATCAGAGCAAGGATGGTGAAGACGCCCAGCAAAACCGCCGCTGCACCCCACAAGGAGCCATTGGTCAGAGTGCGACCGATTTGCTCCCAATCGGTTTTTGCGCCGCGCCGACCGGTGCTGCGCTTGCTACTGCTTCGCTTCGCAGTGGACGTACGCTTGCTGCGGGCGCTCGAACCGGCGCTTTTTCTTTTTGTCGTGCTGCTGGCTGCGCGCTTTGCCATGGCTGTTGGGGGAACGGCTTTGTGAATAGCTCATTTGTTCGTAAGCCGCATTATAGCAGTTTATGTCTAGCTTAGCAATCGTAGCCGCGCCGGTGAAAGTCACTTCATCCTGGCAGTGCCAAAAGGTTCGTTTACACTTGATGGCTCTGGCTTCTCCCCTTCTCCCGGCCTGGGCTGAGGGGGCTGGGGGATGAGGGCAATCATCGCCACCGCGTCGTCCGCTACAAATGCTCCCACACATCATATTCCCGCCGAAAGCACCGTATCCAGATCCTTGTCTCCCCGACCGGAGAGATTGACCAGGATGATATGGTCAGCGGGCAGGGTGGGAGCCAGTTCCAGCACATGGCCGATGGCGTGGGCGCTTTCCAAAGCAGGGATGATGCCCTCGTATTCGCACAACGCCTTAAATCCCGCCAGGGCCTGATCATCGGTGCAATAGGTATACTCAGTTCGACCCCGATCCCGCAGGTAGGCGTGTTCGGGACCGACCGAAGCATAATCCAGGCCGGCGCTGATGCTATGGGTTAGCGCTATCTGGCCGTCGGTATCTTGCATGACATACGATTTTGTGCCGTGCAGAACGCCAAGTCGGGCGATCTTAGGATCGGCAAAACGGGCGGCATGTTCGCCGGTCTCGATGCCCCGACCGCCGGCCTCCACCCCCAACAGCCGAACTCCCTCGTCCGCAAGGAAAGGATGGAAGATGCCGATGGCGTTCGACCCCCCGCCCACGCAGGCGACGATCGTGTCCGGCAATCGTCCCGCCTGCGCTAAGATCTGCTCACGCGCCTCGACCCCAATCACGCGCTGGAAATCACGCACCATCATCGGGTAGGGGTGCGGCCCCAAAGCGGAGCCAAGCAAATAGTGCGTGTTGTCGACATTCGTCACCCAGTCGCGGATCGCTTCGTTGATGGCGTCTTTGAGGGTTTTGCTGCCGCTATCCACCCCCCGCACCTCGCTACCCAACAGACGCATCCGAAAGACATTCGGCTTTTGCCGGGCCATGTCGACCGTGCCCATGTAGACAACGCAATCGATCCCCAGCAAGGCCGCCGCCGTCGCCGTTGCCACGCCATGTTGTCCGGCCCCTGTCTCGGCTACGATCCGCTGCTTGCCCATGCGCTTCACCAACAAAGCCTGACCCAGCGCATTGTTGATCTTGTGTGCGCCGGAATGGGCTAAGTCCTCGCGCTTCAGATATATTTGCGCCCCGCCCAAGCGCTGGCTGAGACGCCGGGCATAGGTGATAGGCGTGGGTCGTCCCACGTAATCCTGAAATAGCCCGTTCAATTCCGTCCAAAACTCGGAGTCCGCCTGCGCTGTCTGATAAGCCTGCTCCAACTCGGCCAGAGCCGGCATCAGGGTTTCGGGCACGAACTGGCCGCCGTATGGGCCGAAGCGGCCGCGGGCATCGGGGACACTGTGAGATCGGGGATTGGAGATTTGGGATTGGATTGCCATAAGCCTGTCGCTAAAGTTGAACGGCGGGGTGTTGAAGAGAATCTAATCGATATGCAAAAGCGGAGGACAGTGAAACAAATCGGTGAGCCGCGGGATGTGCGTGGGCAGGATATTGGGCGGCAGGTCGTGGCTGTGGAACCAACGTAATTCCGCCGTCTCTTCATTTGATTCGATCATCTCGCCGCCGACAATGGCGGCGACGAATGTCGCAGAAGCGACCTGAACGCGTTTGCCATTGGGGTAGATCACACAAAGTTCGGGGTCCGAGTATAGCCCCAACAGCCGGTCGATTTCAATCTCGAGCCCGGTTTCTTCTCTCACCTCGCGACGAGCGGCTTCGATAAACGTATCGCCCGTTTCCATGCGACCGCCAGGCAATCCCCAGTAATCGCCATCCGTGCGTCGTTGTAGCAGCACGCGTCCCCACTCGTCAATGACGGCGACCGCGCAACCAAGCAGCATATCCGCGCCAGCGGTGACGCCCGGCCCTCTCTCAAACCGGAGTTCAGCCATCCGCCACTTCCTTGGCGGCCCTCACAAACGCGTGCACAGCAACAGGGTCTTTGCGTCCCGGCGACATCTCCACACCCGAACTGACATCGACTCCCCACGGCCTCACCTGTCGAACGGCGTCTGCAACGTTGTCGGGCGTCAGGCCGCCAGCCAGCAGCAACCGACATTCTCTGGCAAGTGCGGCAGCGATGCCCCAATCGGCGCGCTGGCCGGTTCCGCCGTAGGCTTTGGGGTCGTATGCGTCGATCAACAGGTCCGGGCCGGATGTCGATTGTATTTTCGTGTAGTAAATCTTGGCCTGTTTCGTCTCTTCCAATCGGGTCGGGCGCACCGCTTTGAACGCTTTTCCGGCCAATTCCTGCACGATTGCCAGAGGTTCATCGCCATGTAGCTGCACCAGGCTCAATCCGGCGGAATCGATGATTATGCGAAGCGATTCGATTGGCTCATTGACGAACACGCCCACGCTGATCACCGGCCTGTGCAGGCCTTGTAGAATCGCCGCAATCTGCGCAGGCGTGACATAGCGCGGTGACTTTCGGTAGCAAATAAAACCCAGCATATCAGCCCCAGCGTCCAGGGCTATCTCGGCGTCGGCGAGGTTGGTGATTCCGCAGATTTTGACGGTTGTCATGATTTCGAAGCACGTTCGTCAGGAAAGTTCACGGCTGGCCGGATTCTATCATCAAGCGCGGGTTTTGTCAGCACGAACGCCATCCTGAGGTATAATAGGGCAAACGATCTTCCAAACATTGTGGGGTTCCATCATCGATGGAATGACGCAAAACATCTATTTCACGATTCAAAAACCGCTTCGTATAGTACAAACATTTATTAGGAATAAAAAATGTCTCTGAACTCGACCGATTTAATGAATAACGCCAACCATTTGGGTCTGGCCGTCCCCGCCTTCAACATACCGTATCTGACTATGATGGAGCCTGTGATCCAGGCGATCATCGACGAAGACAGTTTCGGGCTGATCGAAACTGCGCGGCTGGAATGGTACAAATTCGAGGCCAAAGGCCCCGATGTCATCGCCGCCGAATTCGCCAAATATGCAGACCCGGACCATATGCGTCTGCATCTCGACCATGTGCCGGTGATCGACGAAGACGATGTCCGTGTCGATTTCCTGCCCGTGATCAAGCAGGCTATCGACCTCGGCTATCAATCGGTGATGATCGATGGCTCGCGATTGTCACTGACCGAGAACATCGATGCCACTCGGCAGGTGGCGGAATTGGCCCATGCCGCCAGCGTTCCCTGCGAAGCCGAATTGGGCGCTGTGCTCGGCCATGAGGCAGGCCCGCCGCCGCCCTACGAAGAATTGTTCGCCACCGGCAAGGGCTTTACCGACGTGGACGAAGCCCGGCAGTTCGTGCAGGAAAGCGGCTGCGACTGGCTGTCGGCAGCCGTGGGCAATATCCACGGCGCCATCAGCGGCGCACTGCGGGATCAGAAAAAAGTCGAGGCCAGGCTCGACATCGAGCACATCAAAAAGATACGGGCGGCCACCGGCGTACCATTGGTGCTTCATGGCGGATCGGGCATCCAGCGCCCCTATCTTTTGGAAGCGATCCAGAACGGAATGACCAAGGTCAACATCGGCACCGAAATCCGGCAGGCCTACGAGCTAGGTTGGCGCAAAGCGGGCGATATCGGAGAGGGCCAACAAGCCTGCTACGAGCGCACGCGTTGGGTGATCCGCGATTACTTCAACTTAACAGGCACTCGCGACGCCATCTTCGGCGAAGCGGACTGAAGCCGGATATTTCCCCGAGGCAGCCATGAGTTTGCTAGGCATCGATGCCGGCACCACCGGCGTCAAAGCGGTCGTCTTCGATGAGAGTGGTCATCAGCTTGCGGCGGCTTACGCAGAATATGATTTTCTGCGCCCTCACCCAGGCTGGGCGGAATTGGATGCCAACGACGTCTGGCAGAAAACGCAGCGCGTGATCCAGCGCGTGGTTGCGGCCACGAAAGCCGATCCCATCACTGCCATTGCCGCCTCGTCAATGGGCGAAGCGATGACGCCTGTCACCGCCGACCGCCGCATCCTCGGCCCGTCGATCAATCCCAACTTCGATCTGCGCGGCGAAGCCTACTTGCCGGAACTGTCTGTCCGGCTGAGCGATGAACGCCTGTATGACATCAACGGCAATGCCCTCGGCCACAATTACAGCGTGGTCAGCCTGAAATGGAATAAGGAACATCGGCCCGAACTCTACGATCAGGCGGATCATTTTCTGCTGTGGTCCGGCCTGATCTTGTACATGCTGGGGGCAGAGCCGCATGTCGATTACTCACTGGCCAACCGCACGCTGCTGTTCGATCTGGCGGCGGAAGATTGGTCAGGGGAATTGCTGGGCTGGGCTGGATTGGAGCGGGAAAAACTCCCGCAGACGACAGCGTCGGGCGCTGTGGTCGGACAGCTTTCGCCAGCGATGGCGGCGGAGTTGGGATTACAGGCCGGGATTCCTCTGGTGGCCGGGGCGCACGACCAGTGTGCAAACGCCCTGGGCTGCGGTGTGATCGCCGAAGGGCAGGCCGTTTTGGGCATGGGCACCTTTTTCACGATCACGCCCGTCTTCGCCCGGCGCAAACCCACTGACTTGATGCTGGCCCGCGGCCTGAACACCGAACATCACGCTGCGCCCGGCCTGTATGTCTGTTTCCTCTACAATCTGGGCGGAGCGCTGGTGAAGTGGTATCGGGATGCGTTCGCCGCCAGCGAGCGCGACGAGGCGCGGGATTCCGGTCGCGATATCTACGCCGACCTGTTCGCCGAGATGCCCTCCGGCCCCAGCAGCGTGTTGGCCTTGCCGCATTTCGGCCCCACCGGCCCGCCCGACTTTATTGCCGATAGCAGCGGCGTCCTCGTCGGCATCAAGCTCGACACACCGCGCGGGGCCATCCTCAAGGGCATCGTCGAGGGCATCGCATTTTATCTGCGTGAGGTGATCGACGACCTGCCCCCGACCGGCATTCGCATCGATGAACTGCGCGCCACCGGCGGCGGGGCAAAGTCAGACGCCTGGTTGCAGGTGGTGGCGGACGTGATGGGGCTGCCGGTGATGCGCCCGACCGTGACCGAATCCAGTGCTTTGGGCGCGGCGATCATCGCCGGGGTGGGTGCTGGCCGATTCGATTCTTTTGCCCAGGGCGTGGAAGCGATGGTCTCCTTCGAGCGCACATTCCAGCCCGATCTCACAAATCATAAGCGTTATCAGCAACGTTATCTCCAATACAGGCAATTGTGGCCGCTGCTGAAAGATTATTTGCGCTCGCTCGACTGATCGGCGTGCGCACCGATCACCCCTATTAACCACATGAACTTCAAACTTCTGCACCCGCGCGACCAGTTGGTCGCCATCATGAATCGCATCTATCACAGCGGCATGACCACCCTCTCCGGCGGTAATCTCTCGATTCTGGAGGCCAACGGCGACATGTGGATCACGCCTTCGGGCATCGACAAGGGCAAGCTGACCCCGCGCGACATCATGCTGGTTCGGGCTGATGGCGTCATCGTCGGGCCGCACAAGCCGTCGGTCGAGTACCCATTTCATCGGGCGATCTATGCATGCAGGCCGGATTTGGGCGCTATCGTCCACGCCCACGCTCCCGCCCTGGTTTCTTTTTCCATCGCCCGCAAAATTCCCTCCACGAACATCATCCCGCAGGCGCGGCGCATCTGCGGCCTAGTGGGCTACGCGCCCTATGCTTTGCCGGGCAGCGAGCAATTAGGCCGGAACATCGCCGACACTTTCGCCGATGGATACAACGTGGTTTTGCTGGAAAATCATGGCGTGGCCACCGGCGGCGAAGACTTGCTCACGGCGTTTCAGCGTTTGGAAACGCTGGATTTTTGCGCCCGCACAGAACTGCGCGCTCAGGGCTTGGGGCCGGTTAACACCCTTTCGGAAGAACAGCTACTTCCCTTCGATGTGCAATACAATCTGTTGCCCGAATTCGATCTCGAAACCCATTCCAGCCGCGAGCGAGAACTGCGCCAGCAGTTGATCGAGATTGTGCGCCGAGCCGTCGATCGCTATTTGATGATCAGCACCGAGGGTGTGGCGTCCGCCCGTATGAACAAACACGAATTCCTGATTACGCCGACCGGCCTGGATCGGGGCAATCTCGACATCTCCGACCTGGTGCTGATCCGGGACATGCAGCGAGAGCGGGGTAAATTGCCCAGCCGATCGGTGCGGTTGCATCGCGCCATTTACGACACGCACCCCGACATCAACAGCGTCATCACCGCGCAGTCGCCCAACATCCTGGCCTATGCGATCTCGCACGGCCGATTCGACACGCGTACCATCCCCGAAAGCTACATTCTGTTGCGCGATATCCCTCTCGTGCCCTATGGCACTCAATTCAAACAGCCACAGCAGATCGCCGATGCCATCTCCGCAGCGACGCCGGTGTTGTTCATCCAGAACGATGCGGTGATGACCACCGGCACGACCATTCTCCAGGCCTTCGACCGGTTGGAAGTAGCTGAATACTCCGCCAAGTCGCTTTTGGATACAGCAACCATCGGCCCGATGGTGCCGATCGGGCCGATGGAGATTGATGAATTGGCGCAGGCGTTTCTCTAGCCTCGCCTATTGCACATTGTCGCCCGTGAGAACCAGCATGGACGGCAGGTAGAGATCATAACCGATCAGAATGTGGGTCGTGGCCTCTGCTGTCTCGCCTTCGCTGTCCTCAGCCGTCAGCGTGAGCGTATGCCAGCCAGGGACGAGATCGTTTCGTGGCAGCGAAGCCCCCGTTCCCAACACGCCCTGAACATCGCTCGACCATTCCATCGCCGATTCGGCCAGCGTGCCATCCTCCATATCGACGGCATTGCCCTGCATCAGCACCAGCGCGCCGGGGGCGAAGCTCTGACCGTCAGGCGGCTCGATGATCGTCACGAACGGCGCTTTGTTGGGGATGGAGACCGGGGCGGACTCGTCGATGGCGATGTAAATGCCGTCGGTGGCAACTATGCGGAATAGAGCATTTGCGCCGCCGGCGAAGGCGTCAACATCGACTTCATACTCACTCGCCTGCAAGCCTGTGACGAGCAAATCCCACTTCTCACCGCCGTCATAGCTGTAGAAAAGGGAATAGCTGAGCGGATCACCGTCTTCGTCGCTGCCTTCCCAGGCCACCTTCTGCGTGGAGCCAGCGGGCCACTCTTCCTCCGTTGTTGGCTGGGTGATCTCGACTTTGGGCGGGTTGGCGCTGACTGCGTGCTCGGCCAGCACCTGTTCACCCTGCACAAGCGCCACGTTGTCCGCTTCCGGCGACCAGGGCAGCACCATCTGCACATCGGCCTGTGCACTGGGGTCAGGCGAGAAAGGCGGCTCATCCTGGTGCGGGGAATTGGTGGACCCTTCGTGCCCATCGTGGTGATATTCGCTTTCGAAGCTGACGGCGAAGTCTTCCTGGTAGAGAACTTCATCGCCCTTACGAAGCTGCACGGCATAGCCGTCGCCGGGCAGGGGATAGTTGATGCCGTCATCCACGAGATGCATGTTGTATAGCTCGCCGGGGTGCTCTGGGTCATAGCTTTCGTGGTCGGGGTTGTAGATTCTGGCGTAGACGATGAGTGATTGCTCGGACTGCGAAGGCCGGAAATTCTCAATGCCCAATCGCACGGGAATCCCGGCGTCGGCCATCGCCTGCACCTGGGCGGCATCCAGCCTGTTGGACATATAGTTCCAGGTGTAGGGCGAGACCCATCCTTTCTTGGAGCCGTTGGCCGGACAGTAGCTCATAGCGTCGTGCGTGTCGCTTGGCCCGTAGATGACGCCCGTGCTGGGGTTGTAGCCGAACTCCTGAATGCTGGAGGTGCTGTACGGGAAATTGGAACTGCTGTCATCCGAGCCGCAGTCGTCGCTGCCGGTGTCGGTGTGTTTGAGATCGTAGTCGTGTAGTAATTCGTGGGCGAAGATGAGAGCGCCGCCGCCCGGATTGTCGGTATTCGTTCCCGGCCGGTCGGTGCCGATGCCGACAACGCCCAAGCCGCCCGCGTGCGGGTAGACCGGCATGTCGGCGTGGCCGCCCGAATACCCGTCATTGTCCACCCAGCCATAGACGTGATTCGCGCCCTGGAAAGCCCCGCCAAATATCCAGGGGAAGACCTGATCCATAATCCACATCATGTTGAGTTGTGTGATCAGGGCGTGCTGGCCGTCGCCGCTGCCCAGCGAAGTCGTCCAATCCAGGTAGCCGCTCTTGATGCTGTAGTTGACGCCATTGGTGCGCACGGGCAGGAGATGCTCGAACAATCCGGCCGCGCCGCCATTGACCGCCCAACCGCCCGCATACTGCCCGCCCGAATAGCCGGAGGGATGGTAGCGCACACGCTGGCCCACGATCTTGAGCGGGTCTCGTTTGCGGAAGGTCTTGGTGATATAACCGCTGGCCGGGAAGCGATTGTTGCTCTCATTCGTTTCGGCGATCACGTTGTTCGGATCGACCACGGCGTACACATCCACAGTAATGTCGTTGGAGAAGTCCACATTGAACCACACGTCGGCGCTGTCGTCACTGCCCTGATTCAGCGTCTTCACGGCGTTACCGCTGGCATCAGCCTGATACCAGACGCCATTAGCGCGGAAGAAGATGCGCACGGGGACGTTGTTCATGCCGTTGAACAGGCCGCTGTAACTCAAGTAGGCGCGTGCGGTCGAATCTTTTTTGATAACCAACGCCAGCGAATTATCCGAGCATCCGGCCAGCCCCTTGCTGGCGTCGAAACACTGGATCGCCTGCGTGAGTTCGATGCCGAATATCGAAAGGTCTTTCGGCAGATTGAAGGTCACGAAGCTATAGACGGGCAGGTATGGGATGGCCTGGAGGATGGGGAGAGACGTAGTGGGGGTGGCGGTCGGAGTCGGTGTGTTCGTCGGGGTCAGGGTTCTGGTTGGGGTAGGCGTGTGAGTCGGCGTGGGCGTTTGAGTGGCAGTTGGCGTGCTGGTCGCAGCCGGGCCTGGTGCAAAATTCAGATCATCAATGGATTCGGAGAGCGAAGTCTCGCCGTAGTCCAGGGAAATCGAAGCGATGCGCCCTGCCGGATCGTGCAGGCCGATGAATTGGGTGTGCGGCTCCGGCACACTGGCCTCGGTCTGGCAGATGATATTGTCCTTGCTGTCATAGGCCGTGAGCAGGCCGGTCGGCTGTATCCGCTCGCCGTTGCCCATATAGAGAGCCACATGCGTTTTGGGCTGGTCGAACCAGACGCGCATGGGGACGCCCGAACTTGTACTGGGGAAGATGGCCGAATTGCTGGCCACGTTGGGGCTGGAATGCGCTTCGGCCGGTTCGTTGCCATAAATGATGGCATGGGTGATGTCACTCACTTCAAAGCGCACGCCATGCGAAGGCTGGTAGTTGTCACCGATCTCTTTGCCATTGTCGAGGTCGTCAAAGTTGATGATCGCCGGATTCGGGATCTGGCGAGGGCTTTCAAGTGGTTGGCACTGGTTTTGCTGCGGCGTAGCGGTCGCCGTTGCAGTGGGCGTGACCGTCGGTGTAGGCGTGTTCGTCGCCTGGCCGTCGATCGGCACATAGCTGCTGCTGGCGCTGGCAAGTTCGGTGGTCCCGGCGAAGAAACAGATCACTTCTCGGATTTCCGGGTCTTGCGAGTAGATCGCAGTCTCGAATTTGCCATCGCCGCCCACCTGCGCCAGGTTTGTGGCGTGCGGGATGAAATTGCGCTTTGCGTCCACGCCCTGGACAAACACCATCGGCGGATTCTTCTCATCGTAGAATGGGTCCACGTTGGAAAGTTCGCCATCCACCACGATCTCGCCGAAGTCGCGAGCACGGCATTCGAGCTTGGGCTGTTGCAAAACCCGGCTCTCCACACGCACGCCGCCCAGATCCTCATAAGCGGGATGCAGGTCTTTGGGATCGAGATCATTGACAAGCAGGTTCAGACTGGAGGCTGAGACATCGACGCCAAAGATGCTGCCCACCACCGCCGGGCCGTGCGGTTGAATCACGATCGGGATTTCACGCAATTCGCCGGGAGCCAGTTGCACGCCCTGGTCGCCGCCGTTGATCTTCAAGTCCCAGTCATCGGGCAATTCGCTCTCGACGGTGAGGTGGAAGAATTTGGGATTGACGAGATCGTCATTGCGCAGGCGGATCACATCCTCGAAGACGGGGCCGCCGTCCGCGGGCGCAGCCTGGAAGTAGCTGATATTCTCCTGTTCCCGATCACCATCCTGATTCCCCAACACGGTCTCGCCCGACACCGCGTCCAGTTTCACCCGCACGCAAGAATGAAAATGGAATCGACCTTCCGCCAACTGCTCTTCGGTCAGGGCGATGTTGGGCGTCCATTCGATATAGACATCGACAAAGGCGCCGGGCGCGATATTGGCCAGGCCGGGGAAATCGTTCTTGTCGGTGCTGCCCAGGCTGACCCAACCATTGGAACCGGCGATGCCCACGCCCAACGGATCGGTGATCTCGAAACGCACCACCACATCGGTAGCCGGCGATGTGCCCACATTGCGCACGCGGGCGTACAGGCGATTGGCCTGCCCCACCGCCGGATCATCGCCATTGCCGCGCGGCACAGAATTGCCGCTGAGATCATTCCACATGCCGTAACGATACGTGCCAAACCCGTTCAGCGGGGAGTCCACCCAGATGTCGGTTGTCTCCCAGGTGTTACCGGGCGGGGATGTCCAGGGCGCCAGGGCCACATCGGGCTGATTGGCGCGCTTGTCATAACGCACGGTGATGCAATAATCATCGTCGCCCACCTGCTGTGTGACGAAAATCTGAATGCCGTCATCGCCGCCATCGTAAGCATCACCCGCCTTCCATAGCACATTGCGATCACCGCCCTTGCCCTTCACCGTCACCCAGGGGTCGGAGCCTTCACTCACTCGCTCGATCAAGACGCCTTCATCGGGAATCGGGCTGAGTTCATCGCCCAAAACCTGCCTGCGCACGCTGATCATGTAATAGAGGCTGCCGGTGATGTTGGCTTTGATCGCCTGTGGATTGGGCTTGCCGCCCGGCTTGTATTCTTCCGCCCACAGGCAAACCTGTTCCCCGCCGCTGGCAGGGCTGATCTCGATGTATTTGGCGGGAGGCAGCCAGCCGGGGAAACCCATATCGTCCAGCTTCTCAAAGACGCCGGTCTGGCCGGGCAGATTGTTGTCCATCAATTCGAAGGCGCTGTTGTAATTGCTGGGATGCGCCGGGCCTGCATCCTGAAAGGCATGGCCCATTTCGTGCGCCCAGCGTCCCCACCGCCGGTTCGCTCCCTCAGATGGGTTCTCACTGAAAATGCCGCAGCCCACCGTGCGATTGGCGCCGCCAGCGCCGATGGGCAGCGAACACTTGTTAGCCTGCCCGCGGTGGAACTGGCTGTTGTCGGTCTCGGCCATCAGCACGAAGACGGCGTCCGTGTCGGTGAAATCGACCGTATTCGGCGCGTTGGCCACAGCGTCATCCAACACCTTCTGGTATTTGCCGCCGTTGGAAAGATCGCCATCGGGAAAATCGTCGATGTAGGCGACGCGATTGCTGGGCAATTGGAAGAGCGTCGAAACCTCGTGGTCGATGCTGATCTGCCCGTAAGAAGTATCCTGCCAGAGCTGGTCGAGGTTATCGAACAGACCCTGCACCTGCGCCTGCGAGAACGTGCTGGCGTTGGCGTAATCATTGAAAAAGACGCGCAGCACGACCACCTTTTTCACGCCCACGATGGGGTTCCCGACAGGCGCGACTATACTATCACCCTGTTGCCGGGCGACCCATTGGTCGAAGCCCGCTACGGGTGCATCGACTGGCGCGCCGCCAAAATCGACGATGACAGGGCTATCGGTATGTGTGTGAGAACTATGGTCATGTTCACCGCCGTCTTGGGCCGCTGACGGTGACGCCATGTACCATGCAGCAAACAAAATCGACGCCAAAGCAGCGAACGCCAAAAGCACTCGACCTTTCATATGTGCCTCCTCTCTGATTATTCACCAAGGGAAGAACGCTCAAATGGAGCGATTGCCAGCATAGCAGCCAGGAATATGCTTTGCAGCAATGAATCATCCATTGAGCAAGTATCACACAAATGTTCGACAAGATGATTGGCTGAGATCGTCGCCCAATAAAGCCCAGGGCGATACGCTCATTTGTGACACACAAGTATTTCTAGTTACAATTATCTGGCAAGACCATACCGTCTCGTTTCAAAACCAATACAAGGAGATCCAGACTATGAAAGTCCCAAACGTCGCCATCATCGGCCTGGGATTCGGGGCCGAATTTATCCCCATCTATCAGGCGCACCCCCGCGCCAATATGTACGCCATCTGCCAGCGCAGTGATGATCATCGCAACAAGGTCGGCGATGCGTTTGGCATAGAGACAAGATACCGCGACTATGCGGATGTCTTGGCAGATGAAAATGTGGATTTTGTGCATATCAATTCGCCCATCAGCGACCACGCCTGGATGTCGATTGCAGCGCTGAAAGCAGGCAAGCACGTAATGTGTACAGTGCCGATGGCCACCACCATCGCCGAATGCGAAGAGATCGTCGATCTGGTGAAATCGACCGGCCTCAAATATATGATGGCCGAGACGGTCGTCTACAGCCGGGAATTTCTCTTCATCAAAGAGATGTACGACAAGGGCGAACTCGGCAAGATCCAATACATGCAGGCCTCGCATCCGCAAGACCTGGAAGGCTGGCCGGAGTATTGGGAGCGGATGGTGCCAATGCATTACGCCACGCATGTGGTTTCGCCGGTGCTGGGGTTGGTGAACGGGTTGGGCGAGTATGTCAGTTGTTTTGGCTCAGGCGCGCTCAGCGAACGCCTCGCCGCCAAATCAGGTTTTCCATCGGCGGTGGAATCCTGTCACATTAAGATCAAAGACTCCGACATTGCCGCCCATATCTGGCGATTCCTGTTCGATACCGCCCGCCAGTATCGCGAGTCATTTGACGTGTATGGAACCAAGAAGAGCTTTGAATGGGCTTTGATCGAGGACGAGGAGCACGTGATCCATACAGCCAAAAAGCCGGAACCTGAAATCCCCGAACGTGTGAGCGTGCCCGATTACGCCCATCTCCTCCCCGCCGAAATTCAGCCGTTCACCACCACCATCCAGGACGCCGAGCATCTGTCGTTCATTCAGGGCGCCGGGCATGGCGGCTCGCACCCGCATCTGGTCAACGAGTTCGTCTCGGCCCTGGTCGAAGATAGAGACCCCTGGCCCAATGCCGTCACCAGCGCCAACTGGACGTGCGTGGGCATCTGCGCGCACCAATCGGCCCTGAAGGGGGGCGAGATCGTCCATCTGCCAGAGTTCACCCTGGCCGGTTGAGCTAAGTCTCTCTCAATAAAAAACACCCCGCCAAACAAATTGGCGGGGTGTTTTTGTGTGATTCGCTTGAATATTGGCTCAAGTTGATGTAATCGTTTCCGTCGGGGAAGGATGTTCGGCCATCCGCTGCCGGCGCATCGTTAGCCCCACTTCGCCATCGGTTGCCGCCCATGCTGTCGGTTTGTATAATCGACTCTCACGCCTATCTCGACCTGCCGTTCATTTTGGAGGATCCTATGGCCGAACTCAAAACCAAGCCGACCGATGACAGCGTGGTCGCCTTTCTCGAATCGGTGGAGCATAAGAAACGCCGCGAGGATTCATTCGTCGTCCTCGACCTGATGAAAGAGGTGACCGGGGAAGAGCCACGCATGTGGGGGACGAGCATCGTCGGCTTTGGCGATGTGCACTATAAGTATGCCAGCGGCCGCGAGGGCGACTGGTTTGCCGTGGGATTTTCGCCGCGCAAACAGAGCATGACCCTCTACATTATGTCCGGATTCGACCACTACGACGAACTGCTTTCACGCCTGGGCAAGTACAAAACCGGCAAGGCTTGTCTGTACATCAACAAGATCGAAGATATCGACGCCGATGTGCTGCGCCAGTTGGTGAGCGAGTCGGTCGAGCATGTCAGCAAAACGGATATGAGCGGAGATTGAGCGCCTGTGTAGGTCAGATCAATGTGCTGCCCATCCGGACGAACATGGACGATGAGACGAAGCAGAAATCGCCGATTATCGCCCTTTCGGAAACGCCCTACAACGCCCCATCCACCTGTGTAAACTCGGCCTTCAGCCCTTGCGCCTGCCGCCATTCCCGGCAACGACCCGCCAACTCGTCCACCATCTCGTAATACGTGGCATCGCCGCGGCGTTGGCGCTCGAATTCCACATAGGGGGCCAGCCGGTCCCAAGATTTCACCACCATGAAGCTCATCCAGGGCATGATCATTTCGTCCGGGATCCAGTCGCCCTGGCTGAGAAAGGCCACACGATCGAGCGAGTTCAAGACGCGTTTGACGTGCTCCCGGCCTTCTTCGCTCAGTCCCTCCACCGCCGCGGGCGAGAACTCCGGCAGATCCTGATATATCCAGCGGCGCGAATCGACATTGGCGGGCGAGTTGAGTTCGGCGAAGAGCTTGTCGGCCACGTCGATATGACGCAGACTGGCCTGGGCGCGCAATTCCTGAAAGGCGAGATACCCGGCGCCGATCACGGCAGCGGCGGCGAACAGGGTCGCCAGCGCCTCCGCCATCACCCAGAAATCGGCGGGGATGTCGGCGGCCTGGGCCAGCCAGCGGGCGACGAGCAAGAAAAACAGGCTGCAACCAAATACGCCCAAAATGATCAGAAGGCTGATCACGAGCGTCAGGTATTTGGAACGACGGCTTTCCATATTGCGATCAACTCCATTCACTGGCGGCGGCGACGACGAACTTGAGATAGCGACCTTCGGGGAAACCGGCGGGCACGGGATGGTCGAGGGCGTGTCCGGCTTCGTGCAGGATGCGGAGTTGGCAGCGGGCATCGACGGCGGCCTCAGCCAGCATCGCCCGGAAGGCATCGGGGCTGACCTGCGCCGTGCAACTGCCGGAGACCAGCAGGCCGGTCGGGGTCAGGCACTTGAGGGCGAGCGAGTTCAGGCGGCGATAGGCGGAAAGGGCGGCGGGGAGTTGCGCTTTCGAGCGGGCGAAACTGGGCGGGTCCACGATGATCAGATCGAAACGGCGACCTTCGCCGTGATATTTTTCCAGCAGATCGAAACAGTCGGCCACATGGAATTCGTGCCGGGCTGGATCGAAGCCGTTGATCTCAAAATTGCGTTTGGCCGCCATCACCGCCGGATGCGCCGCATCCACCGACACCACTTCTCTCGCCCCGCCGCGGACGGCATAGAGGCTGAACCCGCCGGTATAACAGAACAGATTCAGCGCCGCCCTGCCTGCACTCCAGCGTTCGATCATTTGCCGGTTATCGCGCTGATCGAGGAAGAACCCGGTCTTTTGCCCTTGCACCAGATCGACCTCGAATTTCAGCCCGTTTTCCATCATGACGATATTTGCAGGCGGCATGCGCCCGGCCAGCAAACTGATCCCGCCCGCCTCGTCGCCGCGCTCGATGATCCCGGCCAACGGCGTAATCTCGGCCAGCAACTCTGTCACCCAGCCTTTGATGCGAGCCAGGCCGAGCGAATAGGTGCGCAGTACAGCCCAACTCTCACCCGATTCGATGTCTCGATAATAATCGGCCACAACGCCGGGCAGGCCGTCGCCCTCGCCGAACAGCCAGCGGAAAGCTGTGGTCTGCGCGGACGGTTGTCGCAACGCGGCACGCAAATCCCAGGCTGTTTGCACCTGTTCTCGTACCCAGGTTCGGTTGGGAACATTGCGGCGGCTGAAGATGCGAATGGCGATGGAACCTTCCGCATCCCACAGCCCAAAGAATTGCAGATTCCCGCACTGCACCCGCACCCAATCGCCGGTCTTCAGCCCTGGCGGCGTTCGCTCGACGGCATCGCGGTACACCCAGGGATGCCCCTGTTCGAGCGACGTTTTCAGTCGGGCCGAGACGATGACGAAGGGCGTTTTGGCGGAGGATTTGGGCATGCTGGCAATCGTACCACAGCGTTGATTTCACAACCATTTCAATTTCCTCCTCTCCGGCCATCGTGCTAACATCCGCTCAGTCGCCGTTGCGCTGTCGAAAGCCTCCAGACAACCGCCATGCACACCCCGCGCGTCGAGCGCCTCCCCTCCCCGTTTCTGCCGATCTACGCGGCGATAGGCCTGGCGCTGGGTATCGTTTTGGGCGAGAGATTGCTGGCCGATGGCATATTCATCTGCTCTGGCGAACAACTTTCACCGAGCCCGTTCTGGCTGTTGGCTCCCCTGCCTTTCGCGCTGGCCCTGGCCTGGCGGGGGCGAAACCGGCGACGCATTGCGATTCCGGCCATCCTATTGGGGATGATCTTTCTGGGCGGCTGGCGTTATCTCGTCCGACCTTTCGAGCCCTGCTTCGGCCCCGGCGATCTGGCGTACTACAATAGCGAAGAGGCGTTTGGCCGGCCCGATGTGATGGAGGGCGTGGTGGTCGGGTATCCCGAACTCCGCGAGAGTTACGCCCAATATAGGGTGCAGGTGGACACGCTCTGGCAGGGGAATGCCAAACATGAGGTCGAGGGTATCGCTCTGGTTCGAGCCGATCTGGAACCGGCCTATTTCTACGGCGACCGCCTGCGCATCCGCGGCGTGCCCGCCACCCCGCCCGATTTCCCCGACTTCGATTATGGTCGATTTCTCGCCCGCAAAAACATTTATACATTGGTGCGCCGCACCGAGATCACCTTCATCGAGGCGGATCAGGGCAGTCCTTTTTGGGCCGCGCTGTACGATTTCCGGGCGCAGGCCAGCGCTATTCTCGATCAACTCATGCCCCAGCCCTATGCCGCTCTCGCCAACGGCATGATCCTGGGCATCGAGTCGGGCATCCCTCGCGACCTGTACGAAGACTTCAATCTGACCGGCACTTCGCATGTCATTGTCATCAGCGGATCGAACATCGCCATCATCTCCGGCATATTCTTGGGCCTGAGCCTGCGCCTATTTGGCAAGCGCAGACGCCTGGCCATCGGCGTCACCCTGACCGGCATCATTCTGTATACCCTGCTTGTCGGCGCGGATGCCGCGGTGACGAGGGCGGCGATCATGGGCGGCCTGTTCGTGCTGGCCATCGGCCTGGAGCGGCAAAGCGTGGCCCTGGTCTCGTTGTTCGTGGCGGCGCTGGCGATGTTCTTGCTCAATCCGCTCACCTTGTGGGATGTGGGGTTCCAGCTCAGCTTCATGGCGACGCTTGGCCTGATCCTGTTCAACGCGCCGCTGAAACGCCGCTGGGATGCACACCTGGGAAAGCGTCTGCCCAGACCTGTCAACGCCCTGCTGGCCGAGGGGCTGCTGGTCACCTTCGCCGCCCAACTGACGACCATGGCCCTGGTTGTTTTCTATTTCGGGCGACTTTCGCTGATCTCTTTCCTGGCGAACCTGCTCATTCTCCCGGTGCAACCGCCGATCATGGTCGTAGGCGGACTGGCGGCGCTGGTCGGCTTTCTGCTCATGGCGCTGGCGAAAATCATCGCCCTTGTGCCCTATGCCAGCCTGTGGTGGACAGTGTTCGTGGTGGAGAAACTGGCTGCCATACCCTACGGCTCCGTCGAAGTTAGCGCCTTCGGGCGCTTATTGGCCGTGCTCTACACAGCGATATTTGGCCTGGGATTCCTGTGGTGGCTCTTCCGCCAGGAGCAGGCCGCCGATGGATTCGTGCCCGCAACCTGGCGGCCCTATCTGGCGCGCAGCCTGGGCATGGCCGCCCTGGTGATTCTGCCGTTGTGGGTCGGGGCCAGCTATTGGGAGGGCCAGCCCGATGGCCGGTTGCACATCCATCAGTTGGGGCGAGAACAGGCGGCAACCTGGCTGATCGTCACGCCCGGCGGCAATCGCATCCTGCTCGACCCTGCCCGCGAATCGCCCGCCTATCCGCTCGACGCCATCCTCAAAAGTCTGCCCGGCGGCAACCAGCCGCTCGACCTGCACATCCTCACCCGTACCGGAGCCGACCCCGCGCCGCCAACCTCCGCCCACCGCCTTCTGAGTTCCGATCTCCGGCCCGGCGTCATCCTCAACCTGGACGAAAGCTTATCGCTCGAAGTGATACACACGTCAGTCGATCCCAACGAATCGGCGCTATTCCTGTTGCGCTATGGCGACTTCACCGCCCTGCTGCCCTTCGAGATCAGCCAGGAAACGCAAGCCGCCCTGCGCGAGCGCTTGCCCGCAAATCCCCCCCTCTTCCTCGCCCCCTATCCCGGCACGGGCGCATGGCCCAGCCCCGACCTGCTGGCCCGGCTTCGACCTCAAGTCATCCTCTTGCCGGATGGGACGACCTACCCGCCCGCGGTGCAGCAAATCCTGGCCGAGACCACAACCGTAGCGACCATACCCAATGACGCCGCCATCGAGATCATCACCGACGGGCGCAGCTTCAATCTCACAGCCCGACCTTATTCACAGGATGTGATTCAGCGTTGATCACAATGTCTTTCCAGGCCGCGCCTATAGACATGAGAGAGAGGGGGAATCGGCTGATCCACGGTTTTACCAGCCAGGCCTGCTCCTGATACACAAGGGGAAGAATCACGGCCTGTTCCACGAGTATTGCATCGGCTCGCCTGTACAGATCGATGCGCTCATCTTGGTTCGTCGTATGTCCAGCCTGGGCGATTAAGTGTTCATACACATCATCGCTCCAGCCTGTGAGCTTTTGCACGGTGCGGAAGCCCTGGCGCATCACAGCATCGGGGTCGCCGTAATTCCCTGCCGCACTCATCAGCGTCATATGAGGTCTATTCTGCTGCACAGCCCGCCAATATGCCGTCCATTCCAGGATTTCAGCCTGCACTGAAACGCCAAGATGGCGGCCATATTGCATTTGGAGTAATTCGGCGACCTGGCGGGTAGAGGGCGTGAAAAACACAGCCAGCTTCACTTCCGGGAATCCGGAACCGTCGGGATAACCGGCTTCAGCGAGCAGGCGACGCGCTCGGTCAGGGTCAAAGGGCAGGCAGAGTTTGGGGGAATGGCCGGGCATGCCAGGGGGGAGGAGACCGCCATACGCGAGTATGTCGGTTTCCGGCCTTACGGCACCGGCGACTTCGGATCGGTCAAGCGCCATCGCAAAAGCCCGCCGCACGCGCACATCATCGAATGGAGGACGATGCGTGTCATAACAAAAGAGGGTGACTGCGGCCAGCGGCGCCTGCACGTATTCGTACGGGTGACGGCGTTTTGCAGCGTAAACCCCCTGCCCTCCCCAATTCATGATCTGCTGGCAGTCGATCTCGTCTTGCTCGTACAGGTCAAGCAATGACTGCCAGTCGGTCGGCTGCCGTGGATAAATCGCCTCGACATGGTCAACATTACCCCCGTAACTGCCGAGATAGCGAGGATTGCGGGCAAAATAGAGCCTGTCTGTGGCGGTATCCCAGTGGTCGAGCAGGAATGGGCCGTTGCAGACAATGTGTTGCGGTGCAGCCCAGGCATCTCCATAGCGCTCGACAATATGGCGAGGCTTGGGAGCGGCAAGCGGGGTCGCCAGCAGGTGCAGAAAATAAACCGCGGGTTGGGCGATATGTACGATCAGCGTGTGTGGATCGGGCGTTTCAACCCGCAATTGCTGCAGATCAGCGGTGATGCCGAAATCGAGCACCTTCCCTCTGCGCACGTCATACAACGGCTGCCCAGGCGAAGGCAGGCGATTGTGTTGCCAGGCGAAGGCGAAATCGTGTGCGGTGAGCGGTTCGCCATCGCTCCAACGCACATCATCGCGCAAATGAAACGTGTAACGTCGACCCGCATCGCCGATCTCCCAGCGGTGGGCGACATCGGGCACGATCTCCCGATCAACGGTTTCCGCCACCAGCCCGCTGAACAGGTCGGAGACAAAATCGAGGGTCGGGTCCGTGTTGCGCGGCGCCAACCCCCAAACCAGTCTCAATGGGCGAGCCGCTGGCGGCATCTGTACCTCAGTCCCGGCGCTGAATTGCGACCATAATCTAAAACCTTCAGCATACATTTCCTGCGCTCGGTCGTATTCCCCGGCGTTGTGTTGTGTCAACCCCAGGCGCATGAGGATGTGCGCAGTCTGTTCGTAATCGTTCGCCTCACGCGCCAGCGCCAATGCCTGCCGGTAAGCCTCCTCCGCCTGCCCGAAAGCGAACAGCGTGCGCGCAGCATCGCCGCACTGCAGCCAATAGACGACCGCTTTCTCCCGCTCACCCGCCAGCATGAAATGGCGGGCCAATTGCGGGGCGATTTCCCGTGCCCGTTCACCATGCTGCACCTCCAGGATCGCCCCCACGCGCCCGTGCCAATGCCGCCGATCGGCCTCGCCCATCCCTTCGTACACATGCTGCCGGAACAGGCTGTGGCGGAAGCGAAAGCGCTCGAACGGCTCCCCGCCCAGTCTGCCGATCCCGACCTCCGCCGCCAATCGGTGCTTACGATCGAGTTCGCTGCTCAATTGACTCACAACCATGTACAAATCTCGCCCCAGTGCGCTCGCCAGCGTCTGCGCCGAAAAGACATCGCCCTCCACGCTGGCCACCTCCAGTAATGCCCGCAGATCAGGCGACAATCGCGCCACCCGCGCCTCGATCACACCCTCGGCTCGCGCCGGCATGCCGCCCCACCCGGGCTGATGCTGCACCCAACCGTGATCCTCATCCCACACAAGCACGCCACACGCCTGCAAGTCGTGCAGCGTTTCCACCGTGAACAGGGCGTGCCCCTCGGTTCGCTCGAACAGGATCTGCCGGAAGCGGGCATCCAGATCATTGCGTTCGGCATCGAGCAACCGGTCGAGCCAATCCCGCCGTTCGGATTCAGGCAATCGGTTGAGATTGATCGGTGTGACTCCGCTCAGCCGTTTGCACTCGGCCAGCAGTGTTTTCAGCGGATGCAGCCCGCCCTCTTGCCCGGCGTCCATCTCTTCTTGCCGGAAAGCGCCGACAATAAACAGATGCATATCGGCCAGCGAACGGGCGAGATGAAACAGCAGAGATGCCGTATCCACATCGACCCAATGCAGATCGTCGATGATGAGCAGCAGAGGCCGCCGGACGCTAAGGTCTCGCAGAAAAGCGATCGTCTGTTCGTGAAGTTGTCTATTGCGCAACCCCGGCTTCCCGCTCTGCCCCGCCTCCATGCTTTTCCGAAGCGCCGTCAGCCAGCCCGGATCGCCTTCCGCCGCTTGCGACGCCCTCATGATCAGATCCGTCCCCGGCAAAAAGACATCGATCAGCTCGGGGGCATGGGCGAGCAAGGCGTCGATGGCCAGCGGCAGCGCCGACCACAACCGCCGCGCCTGGGCTGCGTCCAGCCGCCCGGCTTCATAACCTTGCTGCACCTCTCCGGTGAGTTGTCCCAGCGCCTGGCGAATGGGCAAATAGGGATCGCCGCTACCGGCAAAGGCATTGCACTGGCCCCAAACAGTCAGCAGATCAGGGGATTGAAACTGCGCCTGCGCAGCTAATTCGCCGAGCAAGGCCGTTTTGCCCGAACCCGCCTCTCCGGCCACGAAGAGCATCCGCCCCTCGCCTGCCAGGGCTGCATTCAGCGATTCTTCCAGTACGGACAACTGCGGCTCGCGGCCCACAAACAGGGGCGGAGCGGACATGTTAGGAGGCATCTCAGCGAGAAAGTCAGGGTATTGGATGGCGGTTTCTGCATCAGTCGCCCGGATGCGTCCCGCCCGGATATCGGCTACCAGCCAGCGGGTGCTGTCCCGCGGCTCGACACCCAATTCCTGGCGCAGCATTCGTTCGCAGGTTTCGAAATAGGCCAGGGCTTCGCTGCGGTTGCCCGCCAGCGCCAACAGCCGCATCACGCGCTGATGCGCGGCCTCTTGCCAGGGGGCCAGCGCCGCCCAACGCCGGGCATAGGCCAGCGCCGTTTCGATCTCGCCAGCGCTTTCGTGGCAGGCGACCAGATGCCGTAGCGCTTCCACGGCATCTCGCTGCAGCCGTTCGCGTTGTAATGCCATCCATTCTTCATATTCGGCGCAAACGGGCAGCGAGAAGCCTTCGAGAAACGAACCGCCGTACAATGCCGTCGCTTCAGCCAGGGCTGATTGGCAGGTCTTGCAGTGGGACAGGGATTTGTGCTTGTGCTGGTTTGCCGCGGCCAGCGCCTCGGCGAAGGCGACCGCATCGATATTAAGATCGAAGTCGGGGTTGAGCATCACAGTTTGGCGGTCGCCGACCAGCAGATCGGGTAAGTCGGGCTGTGCGATATGGCGGCGCAGGCTATAGATCGCCTGGCTGAGATTGGCTCGCGCCCTGTGTTCCGGCATATCCGGCCACAGCAGACCTGCCAACAACTCCCGCCTGTGTTCTTTTCCTCCGGCCATCGCCAGATAGACCAGCAATGCCCGCGTCTTGTCCGAATCGAAGGCGAGCGCCGACGAATCTCCATCCCAGCGGGCGCTGAACCCGCCCAGTAATCTGACGATCAGAACTGGCATTTGCGATTCCCTTGCGCGGTGCAGACAAACGGTTTACGAGCCTTGTAGCAACTATTCAGGCGATTGTGTTCAAGGGCAACCGTGAGACGAGTAAACGAAAGTGGACGGTTTTCGCTTCGGTCAATCGTCGACTTGAAACATCGACGGAACATGGCTGAGCAGTGCAGTTGCGTCTTGCCAACCATTATAAGGTTATCTCAACTGCATTTCAACGATGTTGATCGTTTTGTTGAGATTATTTTGAGAGTGGGTTGATAGCATTGGGTAAACGCTCTCGGCAGATCTACCCCGGCAAGGTATGGAGCATGACGCAGAATCACAATCGCTACATGTCGTTTCTGCTGCGCCTATGGCTGGAAAATGACCAGGCATCGCAACAGCCAGGCCAGTGTCGTGGCCTGTGGCGCGTTTCGCTGGAAGACCCGCACACGCAAGATATGCGAGTTTTCGAGAAATTGGCGGACCTGTTCGAATTTTTGTCGCAGGAGACCGAGCGGCAGGCGTTGAGTGGCGTAGAAATCACGCCTGATTCACTCGACAACATCTGTAAAACATGACTGACCTCGCACTTTCCGGTTCAAACCAATCCATTTCAGGGAGATTTTCCATGAATACTTACGCAAAACCACTGACCATTTTGCTGATTGTTGCCGCCTTATTTCTGACGGCAGTGAGCGTAACAGCGCGTTCTGGCGAGACGCCTTTTTCGCCCAACATCGCTCCTGCTGGCGATATCGAATTGGCCGGTCAGATCGGCGGCGTCACCGAATCCGTCGCCATCCAGGGCGACTATGCCTACATCGGCATTGGCCCACGCTTCGTTACGATGAATATCTCTGACCATACACAGCCCGCTGTAGTGGGGCAAACGGCTGTCCTACCCTTTATCGTCAGAGACGTTGCTGTGTCGGGCAATTATGCCTACGTAGCCAATGACGGTTCCGGTCTGCGCGTTTACGATGTTACCAACGCAGCCAGCCCGGTCCAGGTCGGGCAATTCAATCCGACCGGTTCGCCGCTGGCGCAGCGCGTATCACTGTCTGGCAACCATGCATTCGTAGCCTACGGCGACAAAAATCTGCGCATCGTGGACGTCAGCGATCCGGCCAATCCGGCTGAAATCGGCAGCTATGCCGCGTCCGCAGTGCTGAACGGCGTCGCCGTCAGCGGCGACTACGCCTATATTGCCCACGGCGAATCGGGCCTGCTCATCCTCGACGTCAGCGATCCGGCCCATCCCGCGCTTGCCAGCCTGACCGATACGGCGGGGGTCGCTACCGATCTGGCCGTGGCGGGCAACCACGTCTCCGTGGCCGACGGCACGAACGGGTTAGTCGTCTTTGACGTTTCCAATCCATCCAGTCCTATGCAAACGGCTGTTTTCGACACACCGGGCACAGCACAGGCGGTCGATGCCAGGGGCGACTATGCCTATGTTGTTGACAGTCCGGACAATCTCCGTGTTGTCGACGTGTCTGATCCCGCCAACCCCGCCGAGGCTGGCAACTATACAACCAATGCGCTTGTCACCGGTGATGCCGTCATACGCGTGAAGACGGAAGGCATGTATGCGTATGTGGCGTCAGGCGGAGCAGGCCTGCGCATCATCGACATTGATGACCCCACAACGCCCACAGAGACCGGTCACTTCAAGACGGTGGGGCTTGCCTGGGGTATTGGGGTAGAGGAAAATTACACATATCTTGGTGACAAATGGGCAGGTCTGAGCATCGTCAATACCACCAATCCTGCTGCCCCTATCTACACAGGCTACTATCATTCTCCAGGTCAGGCCTGGGGCGTTGCAGCGAAAGGAAACTACGCCTATCTGGCTGATTTCTATCATGGCTTCCGCGTGATCGATATCACAGACAAAGTTCTTCCTGCCGAGGTAGGTTTTGTCGATACGCCTGGTGGCGCTGTCCGCGTCGATCTGGCTGGCGATTATGCCTATGTGGGTGATGCTCCCGGTGGCGTCCGCGTCATTGACATCAGCGACCCCGCCAATCCTATTGAAGTGGGAGCCGTTGTACCGCCGGGATTCGCTGTGGTGACGGTGAAAGTCCTTGGAAATTACGTCTATGCAGCCAACTACGACGCCGGCCTACGTATCATCGACGTCAGCGATCCGAACAACCCCGAGGAAATCGGTTCAATCGATACGCCCGGTTTGGCCAAGGGGGTTGATGTGGTTGGGAATTACGCCTATGTGGCAGACGATGGACAGGGCCTCAGAATCATCGATGTCAGCGATCCGACCAATCCTGTTGAAGTGGGATTCTATGACTCGCCTGGAATGCCGAATGATGTGCAGGTCATAGGCGACTTCGCCTATCTGGCTGATGGCCTTGCCGGCGTGCGCGTGATCTACATCGACAATCCGGCCGAGCCGATCGAAGTTGCTGCCTATGATACATCGGGCTACGCCATCGAAGTGGCGGTGGACGGTAACTACATTCACGTTGCCGACATTACTGGCGGGCTGACCATCCTGCATCTCACGTTGCCGCCGACACCGACCCCAACCGCTACCTTCACCCCCGGCCCTTCACCGACGCCGACCCCCACGCCTCACGGCACCCCCACCGGCCCTTGGGCCCAATATCGCGACAGCGGCAGTATCATCCTGTCGCCATTGGGCAGAGAACTGGTCATCGATTACGGCAACATGGGGAACTCTGCCAGTCTAACGTTGGGCATCAATGGCGCTGCCGTGTTCGAGAACGGCCTGCCCAACATGAACGATGACCTTGATGCCAATGGCACATGCGTCTTCAACATCTTCCCAGCCCCAGACGCCGCCAGTGGAGATGTGTTTACCCTACATGCCACCTTGGGAAACATCGACATCCAGCGCAACGGCAAGATCGGGTATCCGTTCTACATGCCGTTGGTTTTGCACACCACCTAAAGGTGCCGGAGAAACATTCGACAGAAGCCATCATCGTGTCCATAGCAACAAGGTCCGGTTTAGAAATCGCGATTCGTCGCCACACAGATCAGGAGGCGACTATATGACATGAAAGAGAACTGACCCTTGGCTCAGTAAACCGATTTGTTTCCACCAACTCAGCTGTTCCCTAAAGGAGATTCATGATGAAAATCAGTAGATTCAAACTGCTCTTCCTGGTCGTAGTGCTTCTGGCAAGCCTCGTCCTGGTCAGTACCGCCCTGGCGGGTTCCAACGTGATCCATTTCCGGGGCAGGTATGCCGAGGCGCTATTCTCCGGCGTTAGTACTGATGGCTGTGTCTTCACTGACGCCCTGGTCTTCGCAGGAACGAACGTCCAGAAATCGCCGCCCAATCCTCCGGCAGATATAACGGAACTGAACGTCCTTGTTCTACAGAACGACACCTGCGCAGGGCATTTAGCTTTCTATTCCGGCTATACTGAATTGCCGGATTCCGCCTTCCAGATCGACAAGAAACTCACTTATGCCATGTTGGGCGCTTCAATTACCATCTTCGATGAATTCGGCAATCCCATGCCAGTCGAGCTTTCTCTAAGCTGGGATCCCACTGGCCCCCTTGTTCGATCCCACAACAGCGGATTCACCCACGAATTACATGGCTGTAGCCTCAATAGCCACTGGAATGGTACAAACAGGACAGCAACCGTGTCTGGCAGCTTTGATGCCGGCGGGATGGAGATCACGAGCCTGCCTCTGCTATTTGCGGACATGGGAACCGACAAGCAAGGTCAGGTGATGATCAATTGTGAACCATAGCAGTGGCATAGCCGGTTGACGGGCGTGCATAATTGAATTCAGAACCCGTATCGCTTACCCTGGCTCCGCCGAGTGAGGCCGTGTTGAAAGCCGGTCGGAGCGAAAGCATGCAGCGTGGGGTTCCAGGGCCGGGATGCCGTATATTCCGGCCCTGGCATGTTGAAACACACGATCACATTGTGAAGTTTTAGGTTGCAGGTCGAAAGTTGAAGGTTGAAACGCCAGACGATGCGCGCTTCGACTTTCAACTTTTACCTTCAAACTTCCTTATCCCCGCCAGATCATGCCCAACCACTGGCGGAAAGGCGTGGGCGACGGGCTGGGGGTGGAGGTGGCGGTAAGGGTCGGAGTCGGGGTGGGCGACGAGGTCGCTGTGGGGGGTGGGGTGATGGTCGGGGTGGGTGTGGGCGGCTGGAAGTAGAAGTCGGTCAGGTGCACTTCCGGTAACGCGCCCTGCCACTCCACCCGATTCGGGTTTTGCACCACGCCGTCACCGCTGAGGGCCACCATCGAGACCAGTCCCGCCGGATTCGTGGCCTGCAAGATAAAGCGCTCATAGACGAACGGTTCAATGATGTGGAAATTGTAGAAACCATCCGCTGCGCTCACATCCTGACTGATTTGCACAGGCGCGCCGCCGTCATTCTGGCCGAACAGCTTCAGCGTCACCCCGGCCAGCGGGCTGACCCCCGCACAGGCGTCGCCCGGCTGTGCGCCGGCGGGCGGGCTGCCCAGACAGGCGTTGCCGCGGAAGCGCCACACCGGCGTGGGCGTCGGCGTCACGGTGGGGGTCGGCGTATTGGTCGGGGTTGGGGTGCGGGTGGGCTTATTGGTGGGCGTCCGCGTTGGGGTGTTCGTCGGCGAAGGCGTGGGCGAAGGCGTCGCTGTCGGTGTACGGGTTGGGGTGTTTGTTGGCGTAGGCGATGGAGTCGGCGTGTTCGTTGGGGTGTTGGTCGGCGTGGGAGTCTCGGTGTTCGCCGCCGCCTGCACCTCGAAGGCGCCGATGTCGAGGCGACTGTTGACTACCCGGCTGTAGGGCGTCCCGCGCTGGTCATAGGTCAGGCCGCTGAAGGAGGGGTCGCCGGCGTCGATGGCCGGGCCGCCTGCGACCAGAGCATGCGTCAGCGTCGGCCCGCCGTTGTTCTGCAGGCTCGTGTCCAGGATGTTGGCCAATGCGACTGATGTGCCATCCGAGGTGGCGTTGATGTCCGAGCCGGAGGGCGTGAAGCCGCTAAACGCCTGCGCATCCGTCTCACCGTCATGGCCGAAGAGATTATAGTTGGCGGCGGTGATGCTGTTGCTATAGTTGTAAACCTCGTTGCCCCCAGAGGATGCCGAATTGCCCGAGACGATGCTGTTCGAAACGCCACCGAGCCGCCGTAGGCATAGATGCCGCCGCCGAAGGTGGCCGAGTTGCCGCTGACAGTGCTGTTCGAGATAGTCACTGTGGCGTCGGAACTGGCTTTGACGCCGCCCCCGAAGTAGGCCGAGTTGCCGCTGAGTGTGCTATTCGAGACCGCCACCGTGGCGCTGCCGCCGGCATAGACGCCGCCGCCGCTGAAAGAGGCCGTGTTGCCGGAGATGATGCTGTTCGAGACCGACACCGTGGCGCTGCCGCCGGCATAGACGCCGCCGCCGTCTCTGGCCGAGTTGCTGCTGAACGTGCTGTTCGAGATAGTCACGGTGGCGCCGTAAGCATAGACGCCGCCACCGTGGCCGGCCGCTGAGTTGCCGCTGAGCGTGCTGTTCGTCACCGCCACCGAGGCAAAGGCAGCCCAAACGCCGCCACCGTGGCCGGCCGAGTTGCCGCTGAACGTGCTGTTCGAGATAGTCACTGTGGCGTCGTTAGCATAGACGCCGCCACCTCTGTTGGTTGCTGAGTTGCCGCTGAGCGTACTGTTCGTCACCGCCACACTGGCAAACAGGGCATTGATGCCGCCGCCGCCAAAGGCCGTGTTGCCACTGAGCGTGCTGTTCGTCACCGCTACTGTGCTGCTTATGCCGGCATAGACGCCGCCGCCTCTGCCGCCGCCGAAGGTGGCCGAGTTGCCGCTGATTGTGCTATTCGAGACCGCCACCGTGGCGCTTCTGGCATAGACGCCGCCGCCGCTGCGGGCCGAGTTGCCGCTGAGTGTGCTATTGGTCACCATAACGGTGGCGCCGGGCTGAAGTTTGTGCTCACCTATCCAGATGCCGCCGCCGTAATAGGCCGAGTTGCCGCTGAGCGTGCTGTTGCTCACCACCACACTGGAACCAATGGCCACGATGCCGGCACCGGAAAAATACTTCCCACCGCTAACAGTCACACTGTTCAGAGTCAGGTTGGCAAGATTGTTGGCGGCGAAGATGCGGAAGTCGGCCGTGGCTGTCGTGCTTCGGCTGACGGTGTGCCCCGCTCCCTCAATCGTGATCTCGCTGCTGACCACCGGCAGGCCGGTCGCGCCATAGGTCGAGTTGTGCACCGCCGTCAGGGTCACATCCGTGGCCAGGGTGATGGTGTCCAACCCCGCTGTGCCCGCTGCGCAGTCGGTCGAGCCGCTCTGGTCGTCGTTGTTGGCATTGATTATTGCTTCGGGCAACGAGCAGCCATCGCCGTTGGCAATCGTGCCAGTACCATTGGTCACCGTCATCGCCCCGTTGGGCGCGCCCAGGCCGGGCATGGCCGCCAATGCCAATATCAACGCCGCCCCGCCAATGCCGACACCCAACCGTTGGCGTAATCTCCGCCGTTCGCCCTCCCGCAATCCCGCCAAACGCTGTTTCCACACCGCATACCGCATGGCGATGGTTGCACCCTGCGCAGCTAGCAACCTGAACAGCCAGGGCTTTTGCTCGGCCTGCGCCAGCACTTCCTGCCAGGCGGCATCCAATCCTGACTCGTCGAACGCGCCACTTCGATCATTTCGAGGAGGGGTCATGCGCTTTTCCTTTACCGCTCTAGTTACGGTTGTGAGAGGTTGCAGCGTAGACGACTATGCCGCCTTGGTGCTGTATCTTTAGTTAATGGCAGGGAAGTATATGTCGTTTTTGAAAATGCGCAAACCGACCTTTCGGGGGCGCAGATTCAAGGTTGAAGTGGTGCGGAAGCGAGACCAACACCCAATTTAACGACCAATCACTAATCCCCCAATACTCTCCCCGCCAGTCCTTCCTTCACCTCCGCCATCACGCTCGCCCAATCCTTGGGCTGGTTCTGGCGGAACAGCCGGGCCGTGGGATACCAGGGCGAATCGGGCCGGTCGAGCAGCCAGCGATAGTCGGGTGCATAGCACAACAGCACCCACACCGGCTTGCCCAGCGCCCCCGCCAGGTGCACCACCCCCGTGTCCACGCTGATGATCAGGTCGAGCTGCGCCATGATCGCCGCCGTATCCGCCCAATCCTTAATCTCCAATCTCCAATCTTTAATCTTTAATGATTGATGATTGATAATGAATTGATCCAACTCACCCGCCCTCTCCCCTACTTGTAGGCTGTGCCATTCGATGCCGGGCAGAGCGAACTGCGGTGTGAAATCCGCCAGCGCGGCCGAGCGGTTGCGGTCATTGCCCTGCGTGGAACTACCCGCCCAGGCGATGCCCACCCGAAGGGGGCGTTCCATGTTCCAGGTGTCAGGTGTCAGGTTGGGGATCGCGTGTTGCTTGCTGCGTGACCCGTCGTCCGTTGTCCATCGTCCATCGTCCGCTCCCCATCGCCCGTCGTCCGGCGCACGCAGATAGGGAACCTCGTTCGGGATCGTCTCCAGGGTCGTGCCCAGCACCGTGGGCAGACTGAGCAAGGGGATGTGGGCGTCGAAGGTTTCCTCGGCGATGGCGCCGGCCCCGCGCATCTCGTCGAACCCCTCCGCCGTGCTGAACAACGCCTGCAACGGATCGGGGACGATCATCAGCACCTTGCCCACGCGCTCGCGAGCATACTTTATAAATCGCACAAACTGGATGGCGTCGCCCGCGCCCTGCTCGGTGTGGATCAGCAGGGTCTTGTCGGGCATGGGCGCGCCGTCCCAGCGCGGCTGCGGCGGCATGAAGGGCGTGAATTGGTTGGTCTGCCAACGCCATTCGAACTCGCGGAAACCCTCGGGCAGGTCGCCTAATTTCAGCAGCGCCATGCCCAGGTTCATATGCGCGTCGGCCAGTTCGGGCGCGAATTTCAGCGCCCGGCGATAATGGCGCACGGCATCGTGCAGACGGTTCTGGCCGGTGGCGGCATTGCCCAGGTTGTTGTAGACCTCGGCCCGGTCGGGGGCCAGCTTGCGCGCCCGCTCGAAATGGACGATGGCCTCATCGTACCTGTCCTCATTCAGCAGCGCCGCCCCGCGATTGATCTCTTCGGCGAATCCGGCCGGGCCGTCGCTCACCGCCAGAGGCGGCTGCTCGCGCAACATCTGGGGCACATCCTTCAACGCCTCATCCGGCAGCACATAAGAGGTGTTGATCAGTTCGTGGCCGAATTCCAGCATGGCCGGGAAGCGGGCGGGGATGATCTGCACAGCGAAAATCTCCTGCACGCCCTCTTCAAAACGCAGAAACGCTACCGTCTCGCCCGACTGTACGTTCACCACCCACACGCCGCAGGTGCGATCTTCCAGCTTCTCCACCAGGGGGATGCCGCTGAATACAGCAGTCTCGCGCACTTGTGATAGGCCGATGAAGGCCAGCGGTCCGGCGAAGTCGATGCCGCGGGTGAAGCCGGGCAAGTTGGTAACGGTGTGCCAGGTTTTATGCGGCAGGTCGGCATAGGACAGCGCTCCCTGCCCCGATTCCAACAGCCACAGCCGCCCCGCCCACAAGCGCGGCGAATGCGGCATCGACAGCCCACGCAGCAATATCTCATTTTTCTCCACATCCATGAGGATGCCGCCGTCCCGCTTATTCGCCCGCCAACCCCCGGCTGTGTCGGTCTCGCCCAGCGCTGTCACGTATTTGGGCTTGCCGTTGACCATAGCCAGGCCGTTGAGATGGCAGCGGTCTTCGGGGGCCAGGGCGCTGAGGAAATGCGGCCGCCAGCGCGGGGTAAAGCTGTGGTCGGGGTCGAGCGTGCACAGGCAGCCGAAGCGGGTGTTGATAATCCACAGGTCATCCTTTCCCCAGGCCAGTTCGTGGATGTCGATATCGCCGGTGACGTGCACCTCGCGCGGGATGTAGGCGGCGTCGTGCCTGCCCTTCGGCTCGATCTTAGGGGCCACCGCTGGCATGTTGCGATGATACCAGACCGTATTCTGTCCCCCCACCGTCAGGCGTTGCCCGTCCACGGCGATGCCCATGGGCTTGTGGAAATCCTGAAAATGCGTATTGATCGTGCCGCCGTCGTTGCGCACCAAAATCACCTTGCCCGCCTGATAGGTGCTGACCACGAGGCTGATGCCGAAATGGTCGAGGATGGCGGGCAGGTTGTTGGTGAAGACGGAGCGGAGTTGGGCCGGCTGAGCATTGTTGCCGGGAGGCGGCGTGTCGTTCATCGATTAAGACCTGTTTTGTGATTGGTTGTTCACTCGCCCAGCTTTCTGCCCAATACATACCCCATCGCCCGGATCAATCCCGCCTCGGACGAAGTGGGATCCGCCCGGCGCAGCAGTCGCCCCAGCTTGATGCGCTTGGCCGGTTCCTGCCCTGGTTTGTAGAACCCCGCCATCTGCAATGCCTCGTGCAGCGAATCGATGGCGGCTGTCAGTTCGGCCTCGGTGGCGGGCGGATCGGTTGGGTCTATACGGGGGGGCAGGATGGCGGTTTCATCCAACGCGGTCTGGCGCAATTCATAGGCGACCAGCAATACCGCCTGGGCCAGATTCAGGCTGGGGTAGTCCGGGACGGCCGGGATCACCATCTGCAAGTGCGCCTGATCGACGACCTCGTTGGGCAAGCCCCAATCCTCGCGGCCAAACAGGATGGCCGGATACCCCGCGCGAGTGTGGTCGAGGATGGCGGGGGCCAGTTGGGCGGGCGTGCCCACCCGCGGGCCGAGCTGACGAAACCGGCTGCTGGTGGCCACGACCAGATTGCAATCCGCCAGGGCGTCGCCCAGGTCATCGTAAATCGCTATGCCCTCCCGAAAGCGTTCGCTGCGATGGGCGGCGGCTTCGATGCGGCTGAAATCGTAGGTCATGGGGCTGACCAGTCGCAGTCGATACAGACCCATGTTCATCATCGCCCGCACCACGCTGCCGATATTGTCAGGATTGCGCGGTTCGACGAGGACGATGGTGATTCGCGAGAGATCAGGGGAACTTTCTGGCATGCGGCGAGTATAGCATAATTTGGGTTCGGGGTTCGGAGTTTTGGGTTCGAGGTTCAAGGTTCGGCAGAGCCTCCGCCAAGATATTGTCACGGATACTATTATGCCGTCTCTGTGCCATTCAGATGCCCGCAACAGTGGTTCCATATCTCAAAAGAGGATCGGCGTTCATCCGTTTCATCCGCGCTCTCCGCGTCCTATTTTCCCCGGCCTACACAGTCCCTTCCGTCTTTCAATTCAATGGCCTTTGGGAAATCCGACTATCCGATTATCTGAATGAGCGCCACTTCGTGATATTAGTTGTTCTAAAACTATCATTTTTGGCGATTATCGATTCAGTGCCGCCGAGAATTGAAATCGATTTCCGATATCGGCGTTCAAACCCCTGGCGCTTTACCAAATCCAGGCTATCGTCGCCCTGCCACCGCCTGACGATAAGTTTCCAAAGTCGCAACGGCGGCTTTTTCCCACGAGAAAGTGCTGGCGCGGGCCAGACCCTTCCTGCGCAAATCATTCCGAAGCGCATCATCTGCAAGCAGGCGATGAATCGACACCGCCCAGCTCTCGATCTCGGTGGGCGGGACGAGAAGCGCGGCATCGCCGACCACTTCCGGCAGACTGCCGGCATTCGAGCATACGACCGGCGTACCGCAGGCCATCGCCTCCAGCGGCGGCAACCCGAACCCCTCGTAGTAAGCGGGGTGCGCCAGCAGGCTGGCCAGATTGTACAGCGCCCGCAAGTATCGATTATCAGGCACATTGCCCAGGAAATGCACCCTATCGCTCAACTCCAGACTCTGCACCAATTCGTGCACGTCCTGATGCAGCCAGCCCTCGGCGCCTACCAGAACCAATGGCTGCGCCACGTCATAGTTGCGCCGTAATAATTGATATGCCCGCAGCAGCGCTCCCAGATTTTTACGCGGCTCGATGGTGCCGACAAATAAAATGAAAGAATCAGGCACATCGATGCCGGCTTCCGACAACGTCGCCTGGGCTTCGGCGGGCGGAATCGGCTGGTAAAGCGGATCGGCCGCCTCGTGGATGACGTTGATCTTGGCTTCGGGGGCGCCCAACATCGTCACGAGGTCAACGCGGGTGGCGTTGCTGACGGCGATGATGCGATTGGCGCGACGCACCGCCAATTCGGTCTGCCCGTAATATCTGGCTGATTCCTTGGTCACGAAATTAGGAAACCGGATAAACGCCAGATCATGCACCGTGATCACGGCGGGAATGCGGTTTCGCAGCGGCGGGATGAAGTCGGGGCTGTGGATCATATCCAGCCCCAACCGCCGGGTCTCGGCGCTGAGCGGCAGTTGCTCGAAGCGATGATGCACTGGCGCGTAGAGCGCAACCCGGCGAAAATTAGGGGCGTGTACAATCGGTTCCAGGTCGCGGCGGTGCTGCAAAAGCACATACTCATTCTCGCTATCGATCAGAGAAAGCGCGTGCAAAAGCCGCCGCGTATACCAGCTGATACCGGCGGTTCGGTGGTGAAGGATACGAGCATCAATGCCGATGCGCACGAGCGATTTCTTAGATCAGGTAGCGGAGATAAATGTAGACGGTGCTGAAAATCAATGTCATGAACATGACTGCGGCGCCATAACGCAGGAACCGGCCAAAACTAATCGGTGCGCCGCTGCGCTCGGCGAAGCTGGCGACAACCACGTTTGCCGAGGCTCCAATCAGCGTGAAATTGCCGCCGAAATCGGCGCCCATAGCCAGCGCCCACCACAGGGGCCACGTATCCACACCCCGCTCACCCAGGTTTTCGATCAACGGGATCATGGTGGCGGTATAGGGGATGTTGTCGATAATGCCGCTGGCAATGGCCGAGACCCACAGCAATGACAGGGTCGTGATCGTCAGATCGCCGCCGGTCGCTTCCAGCAACGCCTCCGCCGCTTTGGCAATTGCGCCTGACACCACCAGCCCCTCGACCAGAACAAACAGGCCCACGAAGAAAAACAACGTGTTCCATTCGACTTTGCGTAATTCTTCGTGGCTGCTGCGTCCGGTCCACCATAAGAGCAGCGCGGCGCCGGCCAGCGCTACGGTCGCCGTCTCCAGATGCAGTTTGCTGTGCAAGAGAAAACCAACGATGACCAGCCCCAATATGATCAGCGATTGCCGAAGCAAGACGGGTTCGGCAATCAGCCCCGCCGTTTCGAGTTGAATATCCTTCGTCTCAAAATCCTTGGGAATGTCGCGACGGAAAAGCAAGGGGATCATGAAATGAAACACAAAAAGACAGACAGCCACGACGGGCAGCATATTTAGCAAGAAGGTAGTAAAGTCGATGCCGGCGGCGCTGCCGATCAGGATATTGGGCGGGTCGCCGATCAGCGTGGCGGCGCCGCCGATGTTCGAGGCTAGCACCTCGGCAATCAGGAATGGAATAGGGCTGAGCCCCAGCGTTCCGGCCACAAACAGCGTAACCGGGGCCATGAGGACCACGACAGTGACATTGTCGAGCAGTGCGGAAGTCAGGGCTGTGACCAGCGCCAGGATTTGCATGATTCGGATCGGGTTTCCCTTGCCCAATAGCACCGCCCGCACGGCCAACCACTGGAATACCCCGGTATCGCTGAGGATGTTGGCGATGATCATCATGGCCGCCAACAGGAAAATCACATTCAGGTCGATGGCATGGAAGGCATTCTCTTGATCGAGCGACGGGATCAGGAGGATGGCGGCCATGCCTCCGATCAACGCGGCAACAGTCCGATCAATTCGTTCTGAAGCTATGGCGATGTAAGTGATGACGAAAATAATAGCAGCGAGAACGATCTCATTCATGCGCTTTCCCCTTCCGAACCGAGCGCCAATGACAACAATTCGAGCAGATTGACAAAACCGATCACATGATTGTCGTCATCCACAACCGGTAATCCCGAAAGCTCGTTCTCATGCATCAGCCGAAACGCGACCCTGACCGGATCATCGACATGAACAGCCACCGGGCTGATCATGAAATCGGCTGCCGTGCGCACTGCCGCCATTTGTCCAAAAGCCTCGGCCTGTTCCCGATCATGAACTTCCTTATAAAATAACTCCGGCATAATGCCGAAAAACACCCGGTCGGCCAGGTCTCGCAAAGTCACCAACCCCAACAGGTGGTCGGTGCGACTCACAACAGCGGCCACATGCGTGGGCGGGCTGGTCATCATCGCTGCCGCCACTTCCGCCAGACTCGCGTTTGAGCGGACGACGATGCGGTCACCCACCATCATTTCCATCGCCTTCGCTACAGGCATTTCTCGAATATTGATGTCCATGGGCGAGACAACGGGCTCAGAAATCGAATGTTCGGGGATTTCGCGTTTGATCAGGCCAATGGTGCGGCCCACCGGCACCGTGAACAACAAGCCGCTCTCTGGCTTGCCAAAACCGCCCACAGCCTTTTCGGCGGCAGCGATAGCGCCATCAATCAATTCGGAGGGCATCACGGCCAGCAGAGTGCGGCGGCGCAATTCACTGACTCCGAACAGCCGCGACAACCCGCCCAGGCCGATCTCTTCCAACCAGTTACGGGCGCGATAACCGCCGACGCTATCCAGGATGGTGACGCCGGGGACGCCGGCTTCGTACAACCCATCGAGGACATCAGGCAGTGGGTCCTGGCGGTCAAGAACGATGACCAATAATTCATGTTGTGTTTGATTTGTTTCCATTTTGATTTCCGATCAGTTCCGGTTGAGAAAAACGGCTGAACGATAGTTGTCTGATGCAGGTTCGCATTGCAATAAACTGTTATAAATGAAATGCGGGTCGTCCCTGACAAGAGATGACCCGCCTTGCATCAATGGAAGGGGCGACTACTATCATATAGTGTATAGCCGTCAGGCAGCCAATTCCAAACAATACCAACGACCCCGTTGCACAATCCTACGGTCTGGCAAACGTTGTCGAAACCGGGGGAGCGCTATACAATCGCGTCTCGGAGCTTTGCACATGCTGCGAAACCTGCTGCAAAATTTGATTCGCAAAACCAAGCACGACCCCGGCTATACGCTTGATCCCGATCTGCCTACAAGCGCCATCTTCATTATCTTGCGCGAGCGTGGACTGGCGGCGATGCGGGGTTTGATGCGCCGCCCCTTTCTGGGCGAGTGCGGCGGCAGGCTGTTTGTGGGGCGCAGAGTGCAGACTCTTCACGGCCGCCGCATATTCCTGGGAAGAGGCGTCACGTTGGAAGATGATGTAAGGATTGATGCGCTCAGCCGCGAAGGGGTACGCCTGGGGGACAACGTATCGGTGGGGCGATTTACCGTGATCGAATGCACGGGCATCCTTACGAATCTGGGGAAAGGGCTGTCGATCGGCGACAACTCCAACCTGGGCGACTACAATTATGTCGGGGCGGCGGGCGGCGTTCGCATTGGTGAAAATGTCCTGATCGGCCAGGGTGTGCGCTTTCATTCTGAAAACCACGTCACCGAGCGCATCAATGCGCCTATCAAATCGCAGGGCGTGACGAACAGCGGCATCGTCGTCGGCGACGATGTCTGGCTGGGTTCGGGCGTCATTCTGCTCGATGGCGTGAAGATTGGAACCGGGGCAGTGGTGGCGGCCGGCAGCGTCGTCACTCAGGACGTGTTGCCCTACGCGATTGTGGGGGGCGTTCCCGCCAAGCTGATCAAATACCGCGACGGCGGAGTGCGAGAAGCATGAATCGTCTCAGCGGCAAACCCCTGTCGCAGTCGTCCCTGATCCTGCTCGTGGCGTTTGCCGGGCTGGCCGCGGGATTATTGCCAGCCGCGCTTTTTGCCAGCCCCAGTGCAGCGATTGTCGTGGTCGGGGGCGTGGCCGGATTGGCATTCCTGATCTGGGGATGGCCGTTTAGCGCCGTCCTTACACTGATTGTCGCAGCCATGTTCACGCGTTTTCGCTTCGAGCTAGGCCCTGTTTCGGTCCGACCTGAGCACATCGCTGCCGTCATGGTGGCCGCGGTGGGGGGATTGCAGCTTATCCTCAGCCACGGGCGTTTGCGTATGCCGCTGGCCGCCTGGCTGGCGTTGCTCTGGTGGGGATTCAATCTAACCTCGGCGGCGTTCTTCAGCCCGGCCCCTGCGGTCGCCATCCAGAATGCACTGCGGGTGGGCGTGGGCGTGATCACCTTTATCCTGATGCTAAACCTGATTCCCGACCGGCGCTGGTGGTGGTGGGCGATAATCGCCTTTCTGACCGTGGGCATTGCCGAAGCGGCATTCGGCATCGTCGCCAGGGCGCTCTATCCCGCCATCAACCTGGGCGTACAGGTTTCCTGGAACTTCACCGAGCCGATTCCCTACGGCACTTTCGAGGAGGGCAATCTATTTGGCAGTCACACAGCGTCCTGGGCGCTGGTTTTGCTGCTTTTGATTATTACGATCGGCGTCTCACGCCGCACCCTGAAAAAGCAGGCCTGGTTGATAGCGGGATTGGCGGTCCTATTGCTGGCTTTGTTCCTCAGCCTGTCACGGGCAGCCTGGCTCATGTTTGCGATCGGCGTCGGCATCGCCTGGGCGATCTATCGCCCAAACCGCTGGGTGCAGACCAACCGCACACTACTTCTCGTCGCCGCCGCGCCTTTCACCATCCTGCTCGTCCTGGGCGTCGCCCCGTTCCTGCCCGCGCAACTGCCCTTTGTTGACCGTTTGCAATCCTTTCTCAACCTCGCCTCCGACGCCACCTTCAGCGCCCGCCTTTCCGACTGGTCATTGGCGTGGAATGATTGGTTGCAGCAACCACTGACCGGCTGGGGGCCTGGTTCATTCTATTCATTGCATGGCGAATTGCGCGCGCGTCCGGCCTGGATCGGCAACCTGAGCCTGCGTCTTTTGCAGGAGACAGGCATTTTTGGCGTCCTCGCCTTTAGCGGCTATTTGTTCGCTTTGCTGTTGCCCGTGGTGAAAACGGCGAGATTGCCGCTGCAATTGCTCGACCGGGCGGCATTGATAGGTCTGGCGATTAGCTACGTCGTCCTGTTGGGGCTGGCCTATCAATCGACCGATGGCATCTGGCTTTCCGCCAGTTGGGTGCATGCCGGCCTGATCGCCGCCGGAACCCGCGTGCTGATGGCCGAAACAATCGGGTCGCAAAGCTGACGTGGCCGAAACGCCTCACCCGCTGCTCTTCGTGCACAGCTCGGATGAGCTATACGGCTCGGATGTCGTCTTGCTGGAATTGGTGCGCCGTTTGGATTCGCAGCGATTCCGGCCGCTGGTGCTGACGCCGACCGATATCGGCTACGAAGGGCTTTTGAGCAAAGCCCTGGCAGAGAACGGCATTCCGCATCGCTCTGTGGAGATGCCCGTCCTCCGCCGTCGCTATCTGAAACCATTCGCTTTTCCAGGATTCTTGCGCAGCATTCGCAACGGCTCGCGCCGCGTGCAGACGATCATCGACGAACAGCGTAGCGCGCTGGTACATTCCAACACAGCAGCGGTATGGGGCGGGGCATTGGCGGCGCACAAAGCGCAGACGCCGCACGTGTGGCATGTTCACGAGATCGTCACACAGCCAACCTGGGTGCGCCGTTTCCTGGCATGGATGATCGCCAATCGCAGCGACCGGGTCGTCGCCATCAGCCGGGCGGTCGCTAACAATCTCCTGGCCGACCAACCCCGCCTGGATTCTCGGCTATCCGTCATTTATGATGCGGTTGACACCGAACGTTTTCATCCCGATAACGATGGTGGGGCCCTGCGTTCGCAATGGGGGGTGAGCGATGACGAGGTCCTGGTCGGCGTGATCGGGCGCATTTCCGCCTGGAAAGGCCAGGATTTCTTCCTGAATGCTCTGACCCTAGCGTTGCCGCAGGCGCCCCGCTTGCGATGCGTATTTGTGGGGGATGTGGTGCCGGGCGAAGAAGCTCGACTTGAGCAATTGAAGGACCTGGCTCAGGAGCTTGGGGTCAGTGAACGAGTGATATGGGCAGGTTATCGGCAAGACGCGCCTCAGATCATGGCGGCGATCGACATCCTTACCCTGCCGTCCATCCGGCCCGAACCTTTTGGCATGGTTGTGGTGGAGGCCATGGCCAGCGGGAAACCTGTCATCGCCACCGCCCACGGCGGCCCGCTGGAAACCGTGATCGATGGCGAAACCGGGCATCTGGTCTCGCCTGTGGAACCGCAACAACTTGCACAGGCGCTGGTCGATCTGACCAAATCGCCGCAACAGCGCCGCGAATGGGGGATGCGAGGGCGCGCTCACGTTGTCCGATCTTTCAGCTTCGAGTACCATGTCGCGGCTTTTACATCACTTTACCTCGACCTGATCACATCGCACGCACGATTATGAAGCGTGTCCTCCTCGTAGCCGTCTTACTCCTCTATGCGGCCTATGCCTTTGCCCGGCCGACGGAGCAACCCGGATTAGCGGAACAACTGCTCGCCTTGCCCGGAGACCATGCAGCGCTTGCACCCGGCGCACCAGATGGTTACGATATACTGCCGCTGGCCGATATCCTGGCCAGACGAATCACCCAAAAGGACTTCTGGCTATTCGCTCCCGAAAACCTCTTTAACAACCCCGATGTCGAAGCCCGATTGCGTCCGTGGTTGTCGAGCAACAACGCCATCTTTTTCCCAAACAAGGGCGAATCGATCTACTGGCTCACCATCCGCGACGCCGAACAACGATTGGCCTATCTTCGACAATCCGACCTGCAAGACGAAATCAATCCCACGCAGATGGCGTTGCTGTTGCGGATGCATGGCGATGAATTGCGCCGTGTCGAGAACTTCCGTGGAGCCGTCACAACTTATGAACAATCTCTGGCGCTAAAAGCGGACGATACCGAGGCGAATGCAGGCCTTGGCGCAGCGTTGATCGGAATCGGACGCAACGAACAGGCAATCCCCTATTTACAGAACGCCGTGTCTCTGACGCCAGATCATTATTGGGCTCACCGATTACTCGGTGTAGCCTATCTCAATCTCGAACGTTACGCTTTGGCCGCCGACGAACTCACCCAGGCCGATCTCCTCCTCCCCACCGAACCACACCTGCTAATGGGCATCGCCCTCGGCCTGGGGCGGAGCGGGCAGACCGATCAGGCTTTGCGCACACTTGATCAACTGGCGTCCCGCACCGACGATCCCAAACTCCTCTCTGATGCTGCGGCGTTACGCAGCGAGTTTACTGGCCAAACGCCATAACCGCATTTCTCAAAATCCGTGAAACGACCCCTTAACATCGCCCTGATGGGCACGCGCGGCGTCCCGGCATCTTATTCCGGGTTCGAGACCTGTGTCGAACAACTGGGCGCTCGCCTTGTGGAGCGCGGGCACAAAGTCACCGTCTATGCTCGCAGCCACCATATCACCTATGATCAACCCACGTATCGTGGGATGCGGCTGATCAAACTGCCGACAGTCGCAAACAAATATCTCGATACCCTGGTTCATTCCTTCCTTTCCAGTCTGCACGGTCTGAATCAAGGTTACGACATCGTCCAGTACTTTATTGCGGGCAACAGCCCGGTGGTCTGGATACCAAGGCTGGCGGGGCAGAAGACGCTGATCAACGTCGATGGGCTGGACTGGAAACGAGACAAATGGCCTCGCCCGGCCAAAGCGTACATCCGCATGGCCGAACGCATGGCCGGTCTGTTCGCCAATGCAGTGATCACCGACTCGCGCGTCGTGCAGCGTTATTACCAGGACGTCTATCACATTCCCTCGACCTACATCGCTTACGGAGCGGAGCTGCCGCATCGCCAACCCGGCCCCACGCTGGCCGAATTTGGACTCAAGCCCGGTGAGTATGTCCTGTTCGTCGGACGCCTGGTGCCTGAAAACAACGCCCATCATCTGGTGGAAGCCTGGCAAGGGCTGGATACGGACATGAAATGTGTGATCGTGGGCGACTCGGTCTATTCCGACGACTACAAAGCGCATTTGCACGCGTTCGACGATCCCAGAGTCATTTATACAGGCTACGTTTTTGGCGAGGGCTATTGGGAATTGGCCAGCAACGCTTATCTCTTTACCCTGACATCGGGCGTTGGGGGCACGCACCCGGCGCTGGTAGAAGCGATGGCGTTCGGGAACTGCGTCGTGGTCAACGATACGCCTGAGAATAAAGAAACGATTGGCGACGCCGGCTTAAGTTATGACGGCGCTGCCGGGGCGGAGGGCTTACGCCCTGTCCTGGCGCAGTTACTGCAAAATCCTGAGCAGGTCGACCTATTCCGCCAGGAAGCCAGAAAACGCGCCGCCCGATTCTATACTTGGGATGCCGTTGCAGATGCCTACGAAGGCCTGTTTTATGATGTGATGGCGGGGCGACGAATCGCCTCATTTGAAACAGCAATTTCTACATCCCGGTGGTGAACGGCGAGGCCAGTACAACGCACTCGCGGCAAGACTCCAAAATCATACCGCGGGTACGCTTAAGCTTGGTCTATCGAACGCTGGGTTTGAAAACACTTCGAGATGAAGACAGAATCGCGCCTGGGCTTGCCCAACCATTGGATTTCTAACTCATTGGAGACTCTCTTTTCATGAAAATACTTGGTACTATTTCCGTGTTTCCCATTCTCCCTGAACCACTGACCCGGTTGAACGAGCTTGCCTATAACCTGTGGTGGACGTGGTCGCCCGAAGCGCAGATGCTCTTCGAGCGAATTGATCCGGCGCTATGGGAATCAACCAATCACAATCCCGTCAAGCTTTTACATACCATTTCACCCGAAGCGCTGGATAAATTAAGTACAAACGATGATTTCCTGGCCGCACAACAACAGGTTCTGGCAAAATTCGACGCCTATATGAACCCGGCCAGCACCTGGTTTTCCCGCACCCATGCCGACCATGCAGGGGACATCATCGCCTATTTCTCGGCGGAGTTCGGGCTGCACGAATCGCTGCCCATCTATTCCGGCGGCCTTGGCATTCTCGCGGGCGATCATTGTAAATCGGCCAGCGATCTGGGTTTGCCCTTCGTGGCCGTCGGTTTTCTTTATCCCCAGGGCTATTTCACGCAGCGAATCAGCGAAGACGGAATTCAAAATGCGTATTATGTAAAGTTGGATTTTTCTGATCTACCTGCTCTTCCTGCCGTTGACAGTTCGGGCGACGATATAATTATCAATGTTCAATTACCCGGACGCGACGTTTATGCCAAGGTCTGGCAATTGCAGATCGGTCGAATCAAGATGTTCTTGCTGGACACGGACGTGGAGCGAAACGCTCCCGCCGATCGTGAACTCTCGGCACGACTTTATGGTGGCGATATGGATATCCGTATTGCCCAGGAAGTGGTCTTGGGCATTGGCGGCGTCAGGGCGTTGCGGGCGCTAGGGATCAGGCCAACCGTCTGGCATATGAACGAAGGACATGCGGCATTTCTCAGTCTGGAGCGTGTGCGTGAATTGGTGACTGAATCCCGGCTCACTTTCTACCAGGCGCAGCAGGTCGTGGCCGCCAGTTCGGTATTCACTACGCACACGCCTGTGCCGGCGGGCAATGACGCCTTTCCATTCGACATGATCGAGCGCTTCTTCCGGCCATTCTGGGGACTGATCGGTCTGGATCGGGATGGTTTTATGAATCTGGCCCGCTGGGACACGCCGTGGGGCGAACGATTCTCGATGACGGTGTTGGCGCTGCGTTTCGCCCACTTTGCCAATGGCGTCAGCGCCCTTCATGGCGAAGTTGCAAGAGCGATGTGGGCGAATATGTGGCACGATATCCCCTTGGAAGAAGTGCCCATCACGCATGTTACCAATGGCGTCCACACGGGAACCTGGTTGGCCCCTGAATTGGCTGACCTGTTCGACCGCTACTTCACAAAACCCTGGCGAGAAGAACCCGACCTGCCCGAAGTTTGGGAGGATGTCTCCCGAATCCCCGACGCCGACCTCTGGAAAACGCATCGCCACTTGCGGCAGAAAAGCATTGAGTTCCTACGAGAGCGAGTGGCGCAACAATGGCGAAGACATGGCGAAGCGCCAGCCAAGGTGGCTTCCGCCTACGAACTGTTCGATCCCGACACCCTAACCATAGGTTTTGCTCGCCGTTTCGCCACCTATAAGCGTGCGACCCTGATCTTCCGTGATCTGGAACACATCCATCGCATCCTCTTTAATCCCGAACGACCGATCCAGATCATCTTTGCTGGCAAAGCGCATCCGGCAGACGAACCGGGCAAAGAATTGATCCGAAGAGTCCACGAACTCTCACAGACGCCGGAATTCTCAGGGCGAATCATTTTCGTCGAGAACTATGACATCAATGTCGCCCGGCATCTGGTGCAGGGCGTCGATCTGTGGTTGAACAACCCACGCCGACCCAATGAGGCCAGCGGCACCAGCGGTCAGAAAGCCGCGCTCAATGGCGTTCCCAATCTCTCTGTACTCGACGGCTGGTGGGACGAGGGCTTCAATGAAGCCAATGGTTGGGCCATTGGGGAAGCCCGGGAATACAAAAACGAGAGCGTTCAGGACGATGCTGATGCCGCATCCCTGTACAACCTATTGGAAGACGAGATATCTCATCTCTTCTACGATCAATTTGAGAAAGAAGTGCCAGAGCGCTGGATCGGCGTGATGAAAGAGTCGATCCGCTCTTGCGCACCAGTGTTCTCGATGAGCAGACAGGTTAAGGGTTACACAAACATGCTCTACTTGCCTGCCGCTAACGCCGGGCGACATCTGTCCGATACATCGTTTGCCGCTGCTCGCAATCTGGCCTCGTGGAAGGAAAGGGTCTATTCACAGTGGCCCCAGGTTCGGATCAGCGCCGACAAGCCTGGAGTGGAAAGCGTCACGGCTGGCTCCATACTGGATATGGATGCCAAGCTTTACCTTGGCGCTTTAATTCCCGAAGATGTGCAAATCGAGATCGTATGGGGTTGGCGCAAAGAAAACGGGCTGAGCAATATACATATCATACCGATGTCGCTTGAAAGCGCACTTCCTGGTGATTTACTGCGTTACCACGGCAAGATTCAATTCGATGCCAGCGGACGATTTGGCGTTGGCATTCGAGTCATTCCGGCCAATGCGGATTTTTCAGGGAAGCACGAGATGGGTCTCGTGAAATGGGCTTAGGGTTACACAGCTCGTCTCCACCGAATCCAACATACTCGCATTAACACAAAGAAGGCCACCGTCGTAATTTGACGGTGGCCTTCTTATTTCCTGGATCAGCGCTTCGCGTTTTCCGAAGCATCCATTAGTACGGATTGTAGTCTCTCAATCTACTGATTCTGGGTGTCAGACATAGATACCTGTCCAGATAGCTCGCGCTCCAATGTCATTCGTCGCTCAGATGCAGCGCGCCTGCCATCAGACACGACGTCATTGGCAAGGGTCTTCATATCATGGATGAAGCCCTCCTCATCGTCACTGGTCAAAGCCAGATAGATTGCAGTTCCGGCAGCAGCGCCGATGATCAATCCGCCAACAAGTTTGAGGAATCCATTCATGCTCACGACTCCTATTAGATACGAATCAGTTTCATCAGGAAAGGTAGTCTCGCAGCTTCCGGCTGCGGCTGGGATGTCTCAGTCGTCCCAAGGCCTGCGCCTCGATCTGACGGATTCTTTCACGAGTGACGCCGAATTTGCGTCCAACTTCCTCAAGAGTGTAGCTGTATCCATCTACAAGCCCAAAGCGCAATTGCAGGATACGCACTTCGCGCGGCGTCAGCGATGCGAATATCTCATCGATCACCTCACGCAGGAGTTGTTGCGAGGCGGCGTCTGTCGGCGATTGGGCGTCCTCATCTTCAATGAAGTCTCCCAAATAGCTATCCTCTTCCTCACCGACTGGCATCTCGAGTGACAGGGGCCGCTGGCTGACCCGGATAATCTGCTCGACTTTCTTTGCCGGCACATCCAGCGCCTCAGCGATCTCTTCCGTCGTCGGATCTCGACCGAGTTCTTGCACTAATTGACGGCTGGTGCGGGTCAAACGATTGATCTGTTCATACATGTGAACAGGCACGCGAATGGTCCGCCCCTGATCCGCAATCGCACGCGTCACGGCCTGGCGAATCCACCAGGTGGCGTAGGTGCTGAATTTGTAACCGCGTGTGTAGTCAAACTTGTTAACCGCCCGAATGAGCCCAATGTTCCCCTCCTGAATCAGATCCAGGAAAGGAACGCCGCGGCCCACGTATTTCTTAGCCACACTGACAACCAAACGCGAGTTCGCCTTGATCAGATGCTCCTGAGCACGCTCACCATCGCGAATTTCCCACAGAAGTCGCTCGATCTCAACAGGATCATCAACTCCCTCATCAATCCGCTGTTGCGCCAGCTCACCTCGCTCCATCCGCTTTGCCAACGAAACCTCTTCGGCGGCAGTCAGCAGAGGAACGCGACCTATCTCCTTGAGATAAAGACTGATCGAGTCATCGATCTCTATCTGACTGAGATCAAATTCCGTCCCGCCGGACACACCCGATCCGACCGATAGTGCCTCATCATCCTCTTCATCCTCCAAATCCTCATCTTCCTGACCTTCGTCATCATCCTCAGAAACATCTTCTTTCAAGGCGACTACATCGATGCCATGATCGAACAGGGTCGAGAATACATCTTCCAATAAATCCATATTGGTTTCCAGGTCAGGCATTACATGCAGAATCTCATCGTATGTAACAGACCCCTGCGACTTCCCTGACTCAAGCAGGAACTCTAGCGGATTTTCAGGCAATTCAGGTTTTTCTTCCGTTGATTCGTCCTGATCCGCCAGCTCTGGCATTTGCAATTGTTGTTCGTCATCATCAAAGGCCAACATTTCCTGTTCTTCAGCCACTGACCTTTCTCCTTTTTAGCAAAGAGCGATTTTGATCGACGCTCTTCACAGACAATAAGTTAGCCGGGCAGTCAATCCATCACATTCCCGTACCACACATCCCCAGAATAAAGATGAGCGGCACCAGACTGATCGAAAGACACAACCGGCACGAAATGATACCTTAACATACGTTACAGAAATTAATGTCGTATAGCTTCCTTTCAGTGCGCGGCCTCCAAATAAACCTCACACTGAGCCTGTTTCACGTGAAACAGATTGACGGAAATCATAAATCCCGCCAACAATTGCCCACTCACTCTGGCAATCAGGGCAGAACATCGTATCGTCGACACGCGACAGCGAGCGCCCCTTACAAACCGGACACAAGAATAGATCGCCAGACCGGGCGGATTGGCGCGTATTACGACAACGCACAAAAACGCTAGGCGCTAACTTCAGGGCAGCTCCGACGCCAGATATGGATTTATCAAAACGAGCCAACCACGTAGCGGGAACAATCTGCTTTAATAGCCCCACACGAAAGGCGGATACAGCCAACTCTTTCTCGATCAGAAATCCAGCCCCTCGTATTCGCTCAGTCATCCAATCAGGATGGAAATCGTAGTTCAACTCAACGAACTCGTACGGCTCCAACCCAAAAGGGCTCCAGGATTGACGACGCGTCACATATCGCCCGATGGATTTCAGGTTGCGTTTATTCGCGTATTCCAGCACAAAAACATTCTCATCCCGCAAAACCCGCCCGATTTCACCGAGGGCGATTGAAGGTCTTTGCAGATGGTGCATAACCCGAATCATGACGATAGAATCAGCCAATGCGTCCACAAACGGCATAGTATACGCACTGGCAGCCACAAAGAGAAAACGGTCATCATCTCCCCATCGGCGCTGCGCTTCTTGCAGCAACGACAAAGAGTAATCCATCAATATCACGCGGTCATAACCGCCATACAGATCGGCCAATCGACCAAACCCCGCCCCCACCTCAATCAAAACCGCACCTTTTTCAGGCAGCAGTTGGCGGATAGCGGCACGCTCAGCCAAGTCCTCGTACTCGCGACCCTGGTTCTCCCAAAACTCCGTCCGATATCGACTGCCTTCGTAATCAATAATTTTTGGCTGCGTTGTGTGCACCGACTAGAAAACCTCGATCCCACCTGCTAGATGGTTGTAATTGCAATAGAAGGACTTCCGACATCGCCCTTTGTTTCACGTGAAACACTCACAAGCGATCCGCCAACAAGTGGCGGCGGCCTTTGTTACCTACCGGAAGTCAACTGACTCAGTATATCAAATTCCTGGCGATTTGACAACCCCCAATTTTTTGCATTATTTTCCTGATTGTGCATTAAAACATGTTTTGATTCGAATTATAAGTATGTTTAACAATTTTGATTGTTCATAACTAAATATCTCTAATACGACATCGTCCAACAGTCATCAAATAGATGTATATCGTATTCACCTGAGTTCGGAATTAGACGGGCAAGATGGCAAGGCCATGAAGGTCCGAAGACAAATTCAAGGAAGGTTTTTTCGGTTGATGCGAATAGGCGAGCAAACCAGCAACGAGATTGACGAGGAAATTGA
>JAGFJG010000024.1 GCA_024102915.1 Caldilineales bacterium | reverse complement strand
TTAAATTGCTTGCGGAAAAACCGCAGCCGATTTTATTTGCGGACATTCTTGAACAAATCAGTAGGCTGGGCAGTATCCATGAGTCTACCGCGCTCCCTTCTCCCTTTTAAGTTGGCGAAGGTATTGAGAAGGGATACGCGGTAGAAAGCGAATGCTTAGGTGACGTCAGTCCTTGCTGCGATCGATGGCCAGCCGCAATCGATACTCTTCCGCCATCAGGGCCTGTAATCGCTGGTCGAGCGAGCGAATCCGACCGGGATCAGAAGGCGTCCGTTGGCGCTCCCGTTCTAATTGGCTGCGTGTCTGGCGTATCTCGGCGATCACGGCGTGTTTGCGGTCAATGAGTTGGCTGCGGTTCATGGCGTCGGCTCGTTCAGGGTCATTTTTCGTCCCGGTATTGTAGGCAGGAATGATTCTTTGGGAAAACCGGGCGTCAGGAAACGCTTGATTTTCTATACGAAGCCTTGGTGTCAGTTGGCGTCTTCGACTCAAAATCAATAAAATTAAATACGATGTTAATTAAATTCAAAAATAGTCTTGACAAATATTAATAATATTGTTAAAGTTATTCCAACTACTAGATAATCTATTGGATGAATGTTTGACGAGGTGATGCTATGAACTTGCTGCCAACTGCCTGTCCATTTTGCGAAGGCGAATTGTTGATACACGAAATTTATTGCCGCGGCTGCGATGTGACCAGTCGCGGCGTTTTTACGCCTGGTCCGGTCACCGAATTCGATCAAACCAAACTGCCGGTGTTGCGTCGTTTCGCCCGCCTTTCGCCAGAACAATTGGCTTTACTTGAGGCATTTGTGCGCTGCGAAGGGAAATTCAATCGATTGCAGGAAGAGGTGGGGCTATCCTACCCTACGTTGCGCTCTCGCCTCAATGAGATGCTGCACGACCTGGGGTTCGTTCCGCAGGAACCGGAGCGAGAACCCAAAGCGGATCGTCGTCAGATTCTCGATGCTCTGGCTGCGGGCGAGATCAGCGCTGACGAGGCCGCCGCTAAGTTGCGGGGGGGACAGGCATGAGCGTTTCAGCATCCGCGTCCAGGCGTGGCGCTTTTTGGGATCAGTTCCGCCTGCTGGTTCGTTACCCAAATTTCGGCCTATTGTGGTCCGGGCAGGTCATCTCTCATCTTGGCGACGCTTTCAACAATATCGCGCTCATCTGGTTGGTGCAAGAAATGACGGGGTCGCGCACCATGATGGGGGCGGTCAGCGCCGTGGTCAGCGCCACAGCTTTGTTCGGTCTGGTGGCAGGGGCGCTGGTCGATCGCTGGGATCGGCGATTGACCATGTTTTGGAGCGACATTCTGCGCGGCGCTCTGGTCGCTGTTATACCGCTACTGGCCTTTGGCGGCAACCTGCAAGTCTGGCAGCTCTTCGTGGTCGCCTTTGGCATGGGGCTGTTGGCGCAATTATTCAATCCTGCCAAACAGGCATTGATCCCTCACCTTGTCGAGCGAGACGATCTCACGGCCGCCAATGCCCTGTCTCATATGGCCTTTACGCTGTTAATGGCGTTGGGATACGGTCTGGGCGGAGCCTTGCTGGGCATCCTCGCCGCACCGCAGATTTTTGCAGTCGATGCCCTCACATTTGGCGTGTCCGCGGTCACGATTTGGCTGATCCGCATGCCCAGGTCAGCTCAGGCCGAGTCCGAGCCGGATGCCAGCGCCCACCCTGGCGATTCCGCCTTTCATCAAATATCCAGAGATATTGCGGACGGATTGCGCTTCATGCGCGACGATCCCTTTATTCGGGTGACGATTCCGGTGGCGCTGCTGGCTAATTTCATCTTTGCGCCGCTCACGGTGCTGATGGCGGCCTGGGCGAAGGACATTATCGTTGCCGGAGCGCAGGGGTACGGGCTGCTCGAAGGCGGCTTTCTCATCGGCAGCCTGATCGGGACCCTGGCGGCCACAAGCCTCACCGCCCGCTTCCAGCGTGGTCGTCTTATCATCGGCGGCGTGGTCATGATGGGCATACCGCTGATCTTGTTCGCCCTGATCCCCAATCTCGTCCTAAACGTCGCCCTGATCGCTCTGATCGGTTTCTGCAATGGCATTGTCAACATCATCCTCATCACCCTGTTTCAGCAGCGCGTCCCCGACGCCATGATGGGGCGATTCTTTGGCGCTTTTACCGGGCTGGCCATGCTGGCCGCTCCCCTGGGCGTGGCATTGGGCGGCGCTCTTGCCGATGTCATTCCGATTTCCTATCTGCTCACAGTGATCGGCTTGATTATGGCCTTGCTCGGCCTTAGCCTCTTGCGGCGGCGCATCGTCGTCGATCTTGTCTGACGGAGGATTTTATGAACGAAGAACGTTTACGCATCCTGCACATGGTTCAGGATGGACTCATCAGCGCCGATGAGGGCGCCAAATTGCTGGCTGCGCTCGGCGAGGAGTCGCCCAGACTCACGACAGCGGCGTTGGCGACCCCCTCCCGTCCCCGCTGGTTTCGCATCCGCGTGAGCGATAGCAGCACCGGACGGATGAAAGTGAATATCAACATGCCCCTCAGCCTCGTCGATTTCGGCCTCAAAATCGGCGGCGTCAGCGGCATCGATGTCGACGACTTGCGCGCCGCATTGCAACAAACGCAGGGCGGCAAAATTGTCGATGTTCAAGATGAAGAAGACGGCGAGCACGTCGAGATTTTCGTGGAGTAAGAACATGCCCTACCAATTTACCCCCTTCGGTCGCGTGGTCATCCATGTCGAGCGCGGCGATGTCGTTGTGCATGGACAGGCCGGTCGCAAGGTTGCCAGCCTGATCGCAAAGGATGTAGATTCAGTTCAGCCATCCGACGAGCAGGCGCAAGAGACGCATCTGCGTGTCCAGGGCTCGGTCACGCTGACTCTGCCCAACGATGTGGCGCTGTCATTGCAGGGCGATATCGCAGACGTCGTGCTCCGCTCTTTGGCCGAGGTGCAGTTGAGCGGCTGCCGCGGCGATGTCGTGGCCAATGAATTGGCTGCGCTTCAGGTCGATGGCGAATTGCGCGGCGATGTGGCATTGCGCCAGATCAGGGGAGCGGTCAGTTTGCAAAGTGTGCGCGGGGATCTGGCGGGCGGGCATCTGGGTTCGCTGAAAGTCACGCAAGTCAAGAGTGATGTCAGTCTCGTCTCTGTGCAGGACGTGCAGATTGGCGTAGTCGGCGGCGACCTGAGCGTTACCCACGCCGACTCTGTGCTGGTCCGCGAGGTCAAGGGAAATGCCGCTCTTTCCAGTGTGACGGGAACCAGTGAGTTGAAGCGAGTTGGCGGCGATCTGGCTGTCGGTTCGCCCGGCGCATCGCTGACCGCGACCGATGTGAACGGGGACAGCGGCCTGCGCGGCCCGCTGTTGGCTTCGGGCAGGTATTGGCTGAACGCCGGGGGCGACGTTGACGCCAGGGTTAGTGGCAACGCCAATCTGACGATTCGGGCGGGCGGCGTTCTGCGCCTGGGGACGGATATCGAACTGATCTCAGAAGAGGGCGGGTTGACGAAGGCAAGGCTGGGCGAAGAGGAGAATCCGGCCGATCTGAGCATCGACGCCAAAGGTGATGTGGCGATCAACAGCCCGCAATACGCCGGCAAGCGCAAGGTGGCCGCGGTCGAAACCGAGTTGCGCCAAACCATGTCCGAGGTGCAACGCGAACTGGGCCGCGCTGCAGACAGCATCAGCCAGGCCACATTGGCGGATGTGAATCGCACCGATCTATCGGCGACCGTGGGCATGTCGGTGCGTTCGGTTGTGCGAGACCTGCTCGATTCGTTGAGCAACAAAGTCGCTCCGCCACCTCCGCCCGCGGCCAAAGTACCGCCGGTCTCGCCAGCCCCGGCCAAGGACGAGCTAAAGATGATCATGGAGATGCTGGCAAGCGGCGTGATTACAGTCGAAGAGGCGGAGCAGCTTATCGCTGCGCTTGACAATAGCTCGTAACGAAATTGACAGACCACGCGCTTTTGGCTAGGATACCTTTCCGGCGGCAAGGAGCCGCCCCCCGACAAGGACGACACAGAACGAACGTCGTCCTTTTTTATGTCCCCAAACATCACACAAGGAGCATATTGAAAATGCTGACCAAGAAGTACATCAAAAGCCGAGATGCGATGAAGGTGACCTTTCGCGTCGATTCCGTCCCCGAAGCCGAGTCAGTCGAACTTCTGGGTGAGTTCAACGAATGGCAGCCCCAGCCCCTGACCCAGCTCAAGGGCGGCGATTACAAGATCGAACTCGACCTGACGCCAGGCGAGAGCTACCAGTATCTTTATCGCATCGATGGCCGTTGGCAGAATGACGAAGCAGCCGACGCCTACATTCCCAACGAATTTGGCGGTCGAAACTCAATCGTCCGATGCTGATTGGACACGAGTCTCAAGCACAAAAGGCGCCCCATTGCTAGATGGGGCGTTTTTTATTTCGGGCGGATGACATCCGGCTTGTGCTAGAATATCCACCTGAACACAGCAACCACATTGTTTGGAGACGATAGTTATGTTTGATGATCCCAATCTGGCCGAGAAATGGCAGGCCTGTCCGCCCGCCCTCCAGGAGATCATTGCCGAATTTCAGGAAGCGCCGCCCAGCGTTCGCATCGAATACATGGTCGATTTTGCCGAGACGCTGCCCGATCTGCCAGCACGGCTGGCGGATAAGCGCGACCAGATGGAACAGGTGCACGAGTGCCAGTCGCCGGTCTTCCTACACACCGAGGTGGAAGATGGCGTTGTTCACTTCTATTTCGATATTCCCCGCGAAGCGCCGACCGTGCGCGGGTATGCCAGCATCCTTTCCGAGGGATTGGAAGGCGCATCGCCGGAGCAGGTTCTGGCGACGCCCGACGATGTCTACCGCTTGTTGGGCTTGCATGAGGCTATCTCGCACCTGCGGCTGCGCGGCCTGCATTCGCTGTTGGTGTACATGAAGCGGCAGACGGTCGTTGTATCTCAGGCGGTCGGCAACAACGATAGGTAGAGAACGCGCTGTGCACATCGGAGCCGCCAACAATCCCCGGTACGATCCATTCGATGAAATACGCTGGATCGCCGCGCAGGGGTTTGACTATATCGATTTTGTGTTGGCAGCGCCCCTGGCCTCGCCCGAACGCCTTGATGTTCCCGGCCTGCGGGCATTGCTCGATGAACTAGGCCTGAAAATCATCCTGCGGGCCTCGCCCGACCTGCCGGTATCTCACCCCAGCCAGCGCATCCGCCAGGCCGCGCTGGACGAACTGCGCGCCGGCATCGACCTGGCATCGAGTCTGGGCGCGCGACTTATGGTCACCCGATTTATGCACTGGCCCGACTGGCTATCGGACGATGCCGGCGTCGAGCTGTACGGCCAGCTTTACGACATCCTGTACAGGCATGGAAGCGAGCGCCAGGTGGTTGTGGCTATGGAGAATCACTCCACCAACGCCCATCAACTCAAACGCCTGCGCAATATCATGGCGCGCGTGCCCGACCTATATGTCGCCGTGAATGTGGGGCACGCCAACCTCAACGTCCCCAAAAACCAGACGCGTGAATTCCTGTTCGATATGGGCGAGCGACTGATCCACGCTTATCTGTCCGACAATGACGGCGTCACCAACGGGCATCTGCCGCTGGGGTCGCCGCAGCAGAGCGGGGTAGACTGGCGGCGGGAAGTGGGTAACTTCCGCTCCTTCGGCTACGATCGCACCTTTACGCTCGATATCCGCGGCGATCGTCGCTGGCTGTTGGCAAGCCGCGATTATTTTCGGTCATTATGGGCTGACCATGGGCGCTGACCAACCTGTTCTGGAAAGTGACACGCGCAGCATCGCCATCATTTCCGATATCCACGGCAACATCCGCGCCCTGGATGCCGTGCTCGCCGACATAGCCGCTCAGGATGTGGAGCGTGTTGTTTGCAATGGCGATCTGATCACGGGTTCCGCCCACGCCGCCGAGGTGGTCGCGCGCATTCGTACACTCGGCATCCCCTGCACGCGTGGCAATCATGAACGCTATCTGGCGGAAATGGACGACCCCGCGGATGCCAAATGGCGGGCGGCGAACTGGACGCCGACCCAACACGATTATATCAGCCTTACTCCTGGGCAACACGCTTGGCTGCGAGAATTGCCCGAACTCTTGTGGTTGTGTGATGGCCCAGCCCCGCTGGTGATGACGCATGGCGCGCCGGGAAATGATTCCGCCAGATTGACGGCCCAAACCCCGCCGCCGGAATGGCGAAACCTGTTCGCTGACTTTCCTGCCGGGATCACTTTGGTAGGCTCGCATTTGCATTGGTTCTGGCAGACCGCGCAATCAGATTATCGATTTGTGCGTACGCCATCGGTGGGTTTGCCGCTGGATGGCGACGTCAGGGCAGGCTATGTGATCCTGCGGCGGAACGGTGATGGGTGGCGAGCCGAACACAGGCGCGTGGGCTATGATTTGCAGACCGAGCTAGAGGCATTCCGCGCAAGCGATTATTATCAGGCGAGCGGCATCGTCGGTCATCTTTTTTGGGAAGAACTACGCACGGCTCGTTGGTGGTTGATGCCATTCTTTGCCCACTTGCGCCATCTGTGCAACATATCAAATGCCGCGCCGGGCGGGTTCGGCTACAGCCACGAAGATTTGGCTGCGGCTTGGCAGACCTTCGACCATAGTCAGTATCCGGAGTACAACCCCGATCAGGGAGCATTCCCGGATGCCAATTGATCCGCCGAGGTTGCGGACGCTTTCGCCGGGTTCTCGATGTCCGCTTAGCCCTGGTCAGGATTTCTCTCGGTCACCACATTTCGCCGGATTTTGCGATGCTCCAGGCGAATCAGGCGGCGCTCCTCGGCCTCTTCATATCGCCTGATCTCTTCTTCCGTTTCCGGAACCAATTCCGGGATCGGCGTCGCCTGGTTGTTTTGATCGATGGCCACAAACGTGAGATAGGCGCTGGAACAGTGGCGGCGGCGTCCTGTCAACGGGTTTTCCGCCTCCACCCGAACCCCGACTTCCATACTGGTATTGAAGGCGCGATTGACCTGCCCCAGCAGGATCACTACCTCGCCGCCGCGGATGGGTGATCGAAAATGCAGGTCATCCATGCTGACCGTCACCACCACCTGCCGGGCGTGGCGCTGGGCGGCGATGCCCGCGCAAATATCGATCCAGGCCATGATCTGGCCGCCGAACGCAGTGCCGAGTGGATTCGTGTGCGAAGGCAGCACGATCTGAGTCATTTCAACATAAGATTCCCTGGCAGGCTTTTGCGGTCGCCATTCACTCATATCATTCCTCCATCGAGCCGTTTATGGGGATTATGCCTGAATCCACGGTCTTCACCAATGTGAGTGTTGATGAACATCAGTCGTACGCCCAGAAGTTCGGCAGCTTGACGTCTAATTGGAGTAACCATAGTATTCAATGCGAGATTGATCAGCGCCGGGTATTGCAGGTTGTTCTTGGCGCGTTCTTTGTTTGGAGTATAATCACCTGTGGCTTTACCAGAGACGACGCAGATGCGTCGCCTTTTTCCTGCCGATAACCGAGGCATTTATGCTGCGACGTGAAGACGACACCAACTTTGTTATATACGAATATGTTTCGGATGTTGTGCTCACGATGCTGGCGCTTTATGTAGCCTACCTCGCCCGTGTGACTTTGCCCTATGGCATGCCGCTGTTCCCAGGAGATGTGCGGTTTATCCCGGCGTTGTTCGTCACCGTAGCAGCTATTTGGACACTGGTGGCTTTTCTGCTCAACGTCTATGATGCCAGGCATTCGCTGAGAGCGGTCGATCAATTACAGAGCCTGATATTGGCGATATGCCTTTCGGCGTTTGTGTTTGCGGGTGTGCTTTACCTTTCTTATCGCGATCTGCCCCGCCTGCTCTTTATCTATTATTTCCTGGGTTGTCTGATATTGCTCATCACTTATCGATGGACGTTGCGGATCGGTTTGCGTTGGGCGGGTGCGCGTGAACTCAGCTCTCACCGCATTCTGGTCATCGGAGCCGGTCGGGTCGGGCAGACGGTGGGGCGCAGAATTCAGGAAGAGGAATGGACCGGGCTGAAACTGGTGGGTTATCTCGACGATGATCCGGAAAAGATCGGTCAGGTCTACGAAGGCGGGGAAGTGTTCGGGCCGCTGACGACGGCTATCGCCACAGTCGATCAGCTTCGGGTGGATGAAGTCGTCTTCGCCTTGCCATTGCGCGCCCACGAAGCCTTGCGCCGCCTCATCATCGCCTTGCAAGAACATCCCGTTCGCGTTCGGGTCGTACCCGACGTGCTTGATCTGGCTTTCTTCCGGGCCAGTATGGATGACTGGGACGGCATCCCATTGATCGGATTGCGCGAGCCAGCGATCAGCGGATTCAATCGCCTGATAAAGCGCATCTTCGATCTGATTGTGGCGGGCGTATCGCTGTTGATTCTGTGGCCGATCATGCTGGTGGTGGCCGTCGCCATTAAGCTTGACTCACCGGGGCCGGTCATTCTCAAACAGCAACGTGTGGGCGAAAATGGCCGCCTGTTCCAGGTGTACAAGTTCCGTTCCATGGTGGAGAACGCCGATTCTTTGCTGTCGCAGGTGCTGCAAGAAACCGAGGATGGCGATATCGTGCACAAACGGCGCGATGATCCCCGCGTTACGCGGGTGGGGCGTGTCATTCGCCGCACCAGCGTCGACGAACTGCCGCAGCTCTTCAATGTGCTCAAGGGCGAAATGAGCATGGTGGGGCCGCGCCCCGAGTTGCCATTTATCGTAGCTCGCTACGAGTCCTGGCAGCACAAGCGCTTTGCCGTACCCCCCGGCATCACGGGCTGGTGGCAGGTGAGCGGGCGCAGCGACAAGCCCATGCATCTGCACACCGAGGATGATCTGTACTACATCAGCCACTATTCGCCACTGCTCGATTTGCGGATTCTGTGGCGGACGTTGGGCGTGGTGGTGAAGGGGAAAGGGGCGTACTAACTTCGGTTTCGAGTTCAAAGTTCGAAGTTAAAAGTTGAGCGCTCGTATATGGGTTCCGGCGTTCGAAATTGGGAGAATTGTCAGGCCAAACAACTTATTACGCTCCCAGACGAACAACTTGAAACTTGTCGCCTGGAACATGGGACTCAGGAAACTAGATTCGCTTCTTTGCGGCGGTAAATCCTGACAGATTGTTCATCTTGAGGCCTGATCTGGGCGCGCCCTGCGTCAATTCTGGGTAGCTAGGCTTGCCCATTGGCTGGCTCTTTGCTAACCTTGCGCCTTGTTGCCCGGCGCTCGCCATGTGGCTGAGGTCGGGCGCTTATTCTGTTCGGAGGTATCTGTAAAACGTGAAGCATATCCGCATTTTAGCACTGACAATGGTGCTATTCTCCATATTGGCATCGCCGCTGGCGGCGGCTGGTAAACTGGCGACCAACGCCGATGCGACTCTGTCGCCTGCGTCCCCCGATGCGACAACCGCCGAGGGTTCCTGGCAACGAGTTTGGAAAGGCGATGGCTATGTCTATGCCTTTGTCGGCATCGATCCCCAGACCCTGCTCGGCGTTGGCTCCGAGGGCATGATCCTATCCTCGACCACCCGTGGTGACACCTGGCACTACGAGTCTCCCTATCCCGATAACGATCTGCACGATCTGACCCTGCTCGGCAGCAAAGCTTGGGCGGTCGGTGAGAATGGCGTGGTATTGGGCTCGAATGATAGCGGCGTCAACTGGTCGATGCTGGCGATCAGCGTCACGGCTAATCTCAATGGCGTCGATTTCATCGATGGCGACAACGGCGCAGCCGTGGGCGATGGCGGCGCGATCTTCCACAGCGTGGATGGCGGAGTCACCTGGTTCCCGCAGACCAGCGGCGTCAACAAGAATCTGAACGATGTCCGTTTCTTTGCCGATGGTCAGCACGGTATCGTCGTGGGTGACGGCGGCGCTTTGCTCACGACCAGCGATGGCGGCACGACCTGGAATTTGCACGGCGGCGTGATTGCCGGCGTTCCCAACATGGAAGACATCCACATCCAGGGAGACGAAGCCTGGTTCGTGGGTGCGGATGGCAAAATTTATTACAGCCCGGATAAGGGCGCTACCTGGAGTGTGCGCGCCAGTCTGGGCCTTCCCTGGAACGAGATCGAATTCGCACCCGGTTCCAACAAGGTGGGTTGGGTGGCTGGCCCCAATGGTCGCGTTGCCCGCACCACCGATGGCGGCCTCACGTGGCCTGTGCGCAGCGGCGGCGATGATGGCTATGACCTTTATGCCCTGGGCGTTGGGGATGAGAATACTGCTTGGGTGGGCGGCAGCTATCTGGCCGACAAACTGGGTTGGGACTATCAACCTTCGCAGCAGGCCTGGTTTGTGTGGCGAACGCAGGAAGGTACCAACGGCGTCAAATGGGAACACGCTATCGGCAGTTGGTATCCGCGCTGGTTCGATGTGGTTGCTGCATCTGAAGATGTCGCTTACGTGGTGGGTTGGGATATGATGGCGATGAAGACCGAAGATGGTGGCGAGACCTGGCGCGAACTTTACCGCCAGTTGCGCAGCGATCCCGGCCTGGCGCTGGGCTCAGAGGATGGCGCTGACCGATACCTGTTGGCTGTCGATTGCGCGCCCAATAATTCGAATGATTGCCACGCCGTGGGCCGGGCGGGAACCATCGCCCACACCACCGACGGCGGTCAAACATGGAAAAAAGAACCGGCCACCATGAATGGCGGCGGTTGGTACGGCAACGAATTTTACGATGTGGCTCGTCCCACCGATTCGCTTGGCATTGTCACCGGGCGTTGGCAATATTTCCGTACAACAAACGGCACGACCTGGAGCGAGACCTATAACTCAAGTTCCAGCAGTGGAACCACCGGCGTCGATATGGATATGATCAATCCGGATAGAGGTGTTGTCGCCATTCTCAAGGCCGCGGTGGGGCCGCGCTACACCACCAATGGCGGACTCAACTGGCATCACCAACCGGCATTGCCCACGGAATACAGCGGCTGGTTCTTGCCGGGGATCGGCGCTCATGATGCGAATAGCGACGGCGATCTCGACCATGTTTGGTATCTCGGCTGCATCTATCCGCCGGGGCCATTCCACCATGTTGTACGCACTTGCGAGGAAGAAGGTGGTCAGGGTGGCGGCATCATCCATAGCACAGACGGCGGCGTCACCTGGGAAGAACAGTTTCTGCCGGAGGGTTTTCCCATGATGATCAACATCGAGATGGTGGATGAAAACACCGGCTGGGTAGCCGGTGAAAATGGCAGGGTGGCGTTCACCGAAGATGGCGGGGCTACCTGGACAGAACAACTCGTGCCCGCCGACAATGTCCTTGAGAACCTGGACGTACTCGACCGCAACCTAGCTTATATTACCGGGATGGAAGGCGTGATTTTGAAATTCTCCCAACCCGACCGTCGTCTCGTGGCCGGGCCGCAGTGGGAAAATCAGGTGGATGGCGATCTGGGCGAATGGAGCCTGAACCACCTGCGCAAGATCAATAGCGATGATGTCGATATCATCAACGGCCCCGTGCTCGACCCGACCGATCTCAATGCCGATGTGCGGTTGCGCTGGGACGACCTGGGGCTCTACCTGGGCGTGCACGTGGACGACAGCCAGGTGATCACTGAGTCGGGCACGGGCGACAGCTTTGGCATCGCCCTGGACGGCCTTGAAGACGGCGTCAGGGGCGCCGATGATCACGCCCTGATCTTTGCCGCTGATGGCAGCCTCAGCGTCAATGGCGGGGCCGCGCCAGCCGGTTGGGATTATGTCGTCGATGTGGGTGAGGGCGGCTATGATATCGAAGCCTTCATCCCGCAGGCGGCGCTGGGCGGCGGGTTTGGCCATCTGCGCAAGATGGGCGTCAACGTCGCACTTTCTGATGTGCGCGATGCCGCCGCTCAGTCTACCCGTGTCGAGAGCGGCATGGTTTGGGCGGGCGAGTCTTTGGATGGCGACCCCGCCTCCTTTGGCGAGCTCACCCTCTTCCAACACGACCGCCTCTTTCCCAAGCTGAATGCGCTCAATTCCGGGCCGCTGACCATCGATGGCGACCTCGGCGATTGGAGTGACGAAGGGGTGCATGCGCTCAATACCTCTACGGCTGATTCCGTGCAGGAGGCTGCTCCGGCGGATGACGCCGACCTCAGCGCCATGACTCGCATGCGCTGGTGGAGCGGCACCCTCTTCTTCGGACTTGACGTCAGCGATGATAGTCTGAACTCAGGCGACGCCATCCAGATCAATTTCGATCCCACCGGCGATGAGATGATCGGCCCTGGCGATCACCAGTTCGTTGTCTGGTCGGACGGTCGGGTGACCGACAACGGCGGGGAAGCCGCGGGCGTTCTGGCCGCAGGCCAGCTTGTCAGCGGCGGCTATCGCCTGGAAGTGGCGATCCCGGCGGCGCTGTTGGGCGGAAATCTGCAACCGCATCAGGAGATCAAGTTCAACTACGGCTTGCTCGATGACGATGATGGCGACGGTCAGGCCAACAGCCGCCTGAGTTGGCAGGGGGCGTCGGTCGGGCGTACGCAGGCCGATTTCGGCTCGCTGGTTGTGCTGCCGTTGGAATTGTTTTTGCAGCCTGGCCGCGAGAATCCCGGTGTGATCGATACCATTCTTGATGAGTGGAACCCAACGAACAATTATTACAGTCTCGGTCACTTGTGGTTGCATAGCAGCGGCGCTCGCACAAGCCTGATTCGCTTCGCCCTGGACGGTCTGCCCGCCAATTCTCAGATCACGCGGGCGCTCATGCATCTGTACACGGCTGAGACGCAGGTCACACCACTGAATACAAAAGTCTACCGCATGCTGCGGGCATGGGTCGAGCGTGAGGCGAACTGGAATCAGGCCGCCAACGGTTCACCCTGGCAAGCCCCCGGCGGGAAGGGCGCTAATGACCGCGTCGCCAATCCCACAGACGAGAAAACGCTGGGCTCGCTCAACGTCACCACCGATTGGGACGTCACCGCCGATGTGCAGGATTTCGTCAGCGGCGCCGCCCCCAATTACGGCTGGATGATCACGGGCGATGCCACAGCCAATCTCTCGTACAAACTCTACAGCCATGACTGGAACGACCCAGACTTGTCGCCAGCCCTGAGCCTGGAATACATCCTGCCTGCGGGCGGTCTGCCCAGCCCCACGCCGCTGGCGTCGGCCACCCCCACGACCACACCGACGGTTACGCCAACACCAACGGCGACCTCAACCTCAACGCCGACAGAAACCCCCACCTCTACGCCGATCCCCACCGACACGCCCACACCGACCGCCACGCTGACTCCGACGGCGACGGCCACACTCGGCCCGCCGCCCGGATCATTGCCGGTTTGGCTGCCGGTGATTCAGCGGTAAACGGAAGCGGTTTCGTATTCCTCAAGTCCCTGGCTGGCGAAAACCGGTCAGGGACTTTTTGTTCGAGGCGAAAAAAAGAATTCGCATAACATTGCCCCGTATTCGTGGTATACTTCAGTCACATTGCAGGCGCTTAGGGCAGCTATCTCCAATTACCGATTCGAATCATGTCTACAAATCCATCGCCAAACCAACAGGACGTTATCGAGCGTTTGCGCCGACATGAAACAGAACTGCAAGATCGTTTTGGCGTCGCTTCTCTGGCGCTTTTCGGATCGGCTGCCCGCGATGATTTGAATGATGTCAGCGATGTAGATGTGGTCGTCTCATTCGATGAGCCTGCAACGCTCGATCGATACTTTGATCTCAAGTTCTTTCTGCAGGATTTGTTGGGACGAGAAGTGGATTTGGCGACCGAACAGATGGTTAAACCACGCCTACGCACACGCATTGCAAGCGAAATTATCTATGTCTCGTGATGCGATTCTGTATCCGGAAGATATTCTGGAGGCCTGTGAAAGAATCCGACAATACATAACAGGCATCGAGTACGAAGCATTTCGAGATGATCCCATGCGCTTTGATGCGGTCGTTCGGAGTATTGAGATCATTGGAGAGGCAAGCAGATAGTTACCGGAAAGCGTGATGGCGGCTATGTTGGAGATTCCGTGGCGCAAGATCGCCGGGATGCGAAACATCCTGGCGCATGCTTACTTTGGCGTCGATGTCGATATTGTTTGGGATGTCGCCACCAATGAGACCCCGAAACTGAAAGCAAGCGTTCTGGGGTATCTGAGCAGATGATGATGAGCGTTTGGTTGAACGCTTTTGCGGAGATTGTCTAGACCTCACTTCACTATTCCGGCTCGCAACATTGGTTCATTCACCTACTTAGCTCGACTCATGCAAAACCCGCAAATCCCACGCCGATGTCGTGATATGGCTGTAGCCTTCGCCGCTCTCGCTGAGGCTGTCGTTTCCATGTAAACGTCCGCTTTCCAGACCCGGCCAGAGGAGCAAATTGCTCTCGCGGAGATCGGTTTGCAGCCAGGGGATCAGTGTCCAGGTATCGAGGCCGGGGCAGCGATCGGGCGCAGGCGTAAGGCCGGCGGCATAAAACTGACGGCTGATGCTGTACTCGTCGTCCCAGTCATAATCCTGCCCTAAATCCTCGGTGATGAGCAGGCCGCCCGTATCAGGTGTGAGGGCTTGCTGGCCTGTGCGCGTGCAGGACATCGTCTGCCCTGTTTGCGGATTTCTGCCATCAATGATGGTCGTCCATGTTGCCATCCCGGCCGTTGCCTCATACTCAAGCTGCAATTCATTCCCGACCAACGTGCGTTTCTTGAGCGTGAATTTGGGCGTCGCCTCGCCGCGAATGGTGTAATTCACCTCTGAGTCCGGCCTTGATGATTGCCCTGATATCTGCCAGTCGCTGGTTCCCTGCCAACCGGCGCAACTCAGATCGCTGGCGACCATGCGCACTTTTCCGGTCGCCCGGCTTAGTCCATCGAGCGGCGGTCGGTGGCTATTGGTGATAATGAGAACGATCTCTTCAACCCGCCCCGCTGGATCATCCTGACATAATATCGTCCATTTCTGATCCGTCCAATCCTGTGGGGCCAGCCATCCCTGCCCCGAACGTTTGATCAATGCCTGCACGCGCACCTCGGGCACGCCCACAAATGCATTGTCGAAGGCGAGCAGCCCAATCGCCTGATCTGTCACCGCCAACCTCTCGTAGGCGATGCCCAGATTGCGGATGCGGTATCCAAGCCCCATCGATCCAGTCTCGATAATTTCGCTGGGAAAATACGGGACTCCCAAAAGCTTGATCTCGTCAGTGCTTCTATTTTCCCATGCATCCCAGCGCAAACCAAAAGCATCCCACTGTTCATAGTGGTTGTGGGGCGACAGGTTGAGATTGAACAGCGCAAATTCCGGCCAGCGCTGCGCCCAGCCGCCTGCGATTTTGCTATCGATCACGTCGAATAGGTCGCCATTGGCGGCATCCTCGGTGGCGGCGAAAATCTCGGCGATCAATTCAGGATGATAGCTGCCGGTGTAGTGGCTGAGATAGAACGGCCATAAATAAGCGCCATAGGCGCGCCGATCCAGAGTATCATCAAGCCAGCGCCATGCCGACTCCAGATAGAAATGGGCGTAGCCTTGTTCCATTTGGTCATCAGGCTCTGAATCCACATTCTCGAAATAGTCGATCGCCCAGGTAGCTGTCGATTCCGACCACCATGAGTTGTAGTAATCACCGGCTGGATTGTAGGCGTGCTGGATCATGTGCATGAGTTCATGCGCTATCACGCTATCTTCAGACGGATGCGGTTGCAGCACGACCATGTAGGTAGGCGTCGCTTTGGGGCCCTGGCCGGGATAGATGCTGACAAACGCAATCGTGCCATCCTCGCCGGGAATGGGGTCATAAGGCATGTAAATATCGAGACGACCATCGCCGGGGTTGCAGCCCAGGCCGGCGTCGGGCAGCGGTTCCCGAAACATGTCTGTCAGGATGGGATAGATGCGCTGTTCGAGATCAGTGCTGATCTTGATAGCGCGTTGAGCGAACCCGTTATCAAAGGGCGGGTACCAAACCACAAAATGCTCTGACTCTTCCGCAACAAATAAGCCCTGCGCCAGTTCTTTGCAACGGTCGGTGATGTAGTCGACGGGGCCGGTCACGACGGACGACGCGGCGATCTTGCCGTTCATGCGCAAGTCGTACCAGCTTCCGGCGTAGATGGGCGGGATCAGGAAGGGAACCAGGGTTTCGCGAGCGGCGGGGGAGAGTTCGGCGAAGCGCTGGGTGGCTTCGGAGACGGCGTCCGAGTCGATCACGCCGCTGTCGTCGCCTTGAAAGCGCCAGGGCAGGCGCTCATCACCAAAGGTGGCGAAGACCTCGTAAATCAGCGCGGTTTCGTCGTCGATCTCGCCGCGCTCAAGCGCCTGATCGATCAGCGTGAAACTGGCGGGTATGGGGTCCTGGCCGATAAGCGGGAGAAACAACGAAAAGGTCTGGCCAGCTCCGCCCGGATCAGCCAGCGTCTCCTCCGGTTTTGCATCTGGCTCGCGCGCCCAGGCCGGGCTCGCCCAGATGAAAAACAGAATCAGGCTGACGATGCCCGCCAATCCCATGCGAAGCGGAGGTAAAATCGATTTACGGTGCATCAATCCACTCAATCCTCCGCCGAATCGTCAGCGCCCGGCGGCAGCGTGCGCGGCTTGCTTCCCATCACCTTGATGTATGGATTGTTGGCGGTCGCTCGAAACTGACCATTCTCCGGCAGTGGCGGCAAGGGCGGGGCGACGCCGACCATGGGTCGTTGCGCCAGCCAGCTATACGCCTTGTGCAGGGCGTCCTGTTCAGAATAGCTCATATTCCCGCGGAAGTGCATCAGGGCATTCCGCACGCGCCGTACCCGGTCCATCAACTGCATGAACACTTTGCGCGAATCCAGCGCCTGTTCATAGGCGGGCCACACGTCGCCATCACACATGAACATCATGCGGTCACCGAAGCTGAATCGATTGGGATTGCGGGCGGAGAATTCAGGATTTTTGGGGCCGGGGCCGAACACGCGTATGGCCGCCTGGTTCAGGGCGGCCGGGTCGGGGAAGGCTGCTTCGGCGTATTCACGCAGCCGGGTCTCGATACGCTCGATCAGGATGATCCCTTCGAAAAGCGAGCGAAAAAAATGCGTCATATCCTTGCCGGTCAGCATAGCGACAGGTTTGTCGCCCTCCACCACCACCGGCGCATATTCGCCCGATCGCGCCAGCACATTGGCCGCCTTGAACAGGTCGTCATCCAGTTGCAAAGTCGTCACTGGTTCCGAGCAGTGCATCACCGGCAAATCCAGCAAATCGACCACGCCGTCGGTGTGATAATACGTTCGCAAGATCGATTGTTGCGAAACCATGCCCATCAGACAGCCATGCTCATCCAACACCGGCAACTGGCCGAACCGATTCTCGATCATGACGCCGAGCGCGTCACGCAGGAGGATGTGCGGCTGAGTGCAGACCAGGGGCTTGCGGCCACCGACAATGCTCGCCAATGTCTGGATATCCTTCGCCAGTTCTTCATCGTTCATGGCCGCGGGCGTCAGGCCCGCCAGCCGCGTTTCCAGCCAGACCGCCGCCCGTCGCAGCGTGTCGGTTTCCAACGTGTCGACGTGCCCTTGAAAATGTGCGATCTCATTGCGAATCGAACGCACTCGATCGGTCAGCACGCGGAAATAATCGCGATTTCCAAACAACGGCTCGAACAGTGGCCAGTTATCATCATCGCGGACGAAGTAAGCCATATCGGTCAGACTCATATTGCGCCCGCCCCGCTGAGGCTTTTCGGGATCGTCCTTATCCGCCCCAAAGGCGGCGATCAGCGCTTTGTTGAAAGATGTTTCGTCGGGGAAGACAGCGGCAAAAGCCAGACGAAACTGACGTTCGATCCGCTCCACCAACAGGATGCCCTCGAATAGCGACTGGAAGAAAACGGACATATCCTTGCCGGTGAGGATGCCCACAGGCTTTTCGTCTTGCACCACAATGACTGCGTAATTGCCGCGATGGCGTAATCGCTCGACCGCGCTGAGTAAATCGTCCTGGGGGCTGAGCGTCTGAGCGGGTTCCATGCCGTCGGCCACCGATAGATCGAATAACGAAACCTTGCCGCCGGTCATGTGATAAATGCCGAGGATGATCTGTTGTGAGATGATGCCGTGCAGCCTGCCCGTTTCATCGACGACCGGAAGTTGCCCCAGCCTTCGTTCCACCAGCAACCGCATGGCGTCGAGCATCGTAGCGTCGTGAGGGATGGTAATCAACGGCGGGCGATTGGCAATCACCTGTTCGAGGGTGTAGAGCATGCGGTTTCTCCGGGATGGTTGGGTATTAGGTATTGGATATTTGGTATCGATCCCCATCCAATACCTAATAACTAATAACCAACAAAAAATCATCAATGATTAATATCCAATTCATATCCATACGGCCAGCGGGTATCAGTATCATTGCGATAACCGATAAGAATTGCGCCGTCCAGGATCACCGCTGCCATATTCGCCCCGCCCAGGTCGGCGTCGGTGAGATTGGCATTGGTCAGGTCGGCGCCGATGAGCACGGCCTCGGTCAGGTCGGCGGATGTGAGATCAGCGCCGCTGAGATTCGCCCCGCGCAAATTCGCCTGGCGCAAATCGGCCCCGCGCAGATTGGCGTAGCTGAGATCGGCAGCGGCCAGCGTGGCGCTGATGAGCGTGGCCGCGGTGAGATCGGCGGATTCGAGGCGAGCGCCATACAAATCCGATCCGCTGAAATCGCCCCCGACCAGTTCCTCGCCCCGCCAGTTTTTGCCGGCCAGATCGGCGCCCGCGCATTGCGGCGGGCAATTATCGGACGAGACGAGCGCCGGGATTTGCAACAGCAGGATGAGCAAAAGCGCGAACGCGGCCACGGCGGCGGCGATGCGGGCGAGGGGAGCCTCGCCCAGACGGAGCGAGGCCGTAGCGAAGGCGGCGGAAAATCGGTTGGGCTCAGCGGGGTGGTCGGGGACTGCCACGGGCGGAGGGGCAGGAGCCGGGGTGGGAGCAGGTTCGGGCCGGGTCACGACGGCGGACGGTTCGACGATGGCGGCCTCGGCGACGGGCGGCTCGCCCGAATGGATGTCTGCGGCGGGGGACGGGATTGGGCTCGGTTCGACTGCCGGGACGGGCACGGGTTCGGGGTCTTGGCCCGTAACCGCCTTGAAAATCTGACGGTGGTGAGGGATGTTTGTCAGGAACATGCGCCGGGCATTTCCGTCGGCGAATCTGTCAGCCCGTTCTATCAACTGGCGATATGCCTCCGCCATAAATTCGTCGGCGCGAGGATCATCGTTGGCGCTTAACGCTTCATAGCAGGTCAGGTAAATCCACAGCGGTTCTTCCGTGCCCTCAAAGTCCTCGCCCGCGGCGAGGTGATCGAGAATGGGCTGCAGATCGATCAGCGCCTGGGCGTTGTCGCCCTGGGCCAGATGCACGCGCACCAGTCCGGCCAGCGACTCCAAGGCCAGGGTCGGCGTGCCAAGCTGCCGATTGATGGCAATGGCGTTTTCGTAAGCGGCAATTGCTTCGGCGGCGCGACCCAGTCCGGCCAGGGCGTGGCCACTGCGCAGCCAGGCATGACTCTGGCCGTAAGGGCTTTGGATGTCCTCGAAAATGGTTTGCGCTTGCTGGGCGTCGTCCAGGGCCTGTTCAAAATCGGCCTTCATACGGTGAATCGAGCTGAGATTGACGTGGCTCGCGCCTTCGACCAGGCGTTCATCGATCTCAAGGGCAACCGGTAAAAGCTGTTCGAAGTACGCCTGAGCGCCGACGAGATCGCCCATTGCCACCGCCAGACCGCCCAGATTGTTAAGTGAGATCAATTCCCCGCGACGGTCGCCGCGTTCGCGATTCACGGTCAGGGCGAAATCGTACAATTTGCGAGTTTCGTTGAACTCCCCCTCGTCCATCAACAGCCAGCCCAGTTCTTCGGCCGATTTGGATTCACCACGACGATCACCCAGGGCGCGGTAGAGCGCCTGCGCCTTTTCTAAATAGCCTTGTGCGGCCTCCACATTTTCCAGGTTTTTCTCACATTTACCCAGCATCAGGTATGCGTCCGCCCGTAAACGATCGAGTCCTGCGGTTTCGGCCAATGCCATGATCTGTTCAGCCTGCGCCAACGCCGCCCGGCTGTCGCCCTTGCGGTTGAGCGTGGACGCCAAAAGGTTCCGGCTCTTGACTTCTCGCTCAATGTCTCCAACTTCCTGGGCGGCGGCGATAGCACGCTCGCAGGCCGCAACCGCCTCCGCATAATCGTGCAATGATTCCTCGTAGGTCGCGCGTTGGAAGGCGGCGTCCGCCCGTTGCACCGCCCCGCCAAGCGCTTCGCCCAGACGCTCCAGTTCCGTCACATCTCGTCCCTGCATCTCGCGCCGGCCCAGGTTGTCGCTGGCCTTGACACGGCCCAACACCAGGGCGTAGCGTTCTTCCAGATCATCGTTCGCGGGGATGGCCAGCGCCCGGGTAAAGAAATCGGCAGCCTCGGCGAACGCGTAGCGCTCTGCGGCCTGTTCGCCAGCAACTCGCAAGTAGTGACGCGCCTTGTCGGGAATGCCAGCCTCTTCGAAGTGCCAGGCCAGTCGGTTGGCGACATCATCGGACTTGTCGCCATACAGCGCTTCCAGGGCGAGACCGATGTCTTCGTGCAGATAAGCGCGCTCGGTCGGATCGAGCGCCGCGTAAAGATATTGTTGGAACAGGCGATTTTGGAATTGATACTGCGAGAGCCGTTGTTCGCCCACCCGCTGCTGGCCCTGCGACGAGACCAATCGGTGTCGCTTTTCCAGATCGTTGCTGAGCTGGCGCACAAAATCACGGCTGCTCATGTCGCGAATCTGCGCCACAACTTCGGCGGTGAAGGCGTCGCCCTGCACGCTCGCCAATTTCAACGCCTCCAACAAATCGGCGGTAAGGCGGCTGATGCGGGCTTCGATCACGCCCTCGGCGCGGGCGGGCAGGGTAGCCCAATTCAGCTCAGGACTTTCGACCCACCGCCCTTGCTCGTCCCGAACGATATCGCCCTGCTCCTCCAGGTCTCGCAAAAGTTCGACCGTAAACAAAGGATTGCCGCCGGTGCGTTCGAACAGGGCTTTACGGAAGCCCGACCCCAGCCGATTCGGCTCCGAATCGATGAGCGCATCGATGAAGGCGATGCCCTCGTCGCGTCCCGCCTCATCCAGGTCGATGATCACATCGCCGTAATAGCGCTTGATCTCGGTGACGACTTTCTCCAGCGGATGGCGGTCGCCGGCGCGGCCCAGGGCGATTTCCGCCGGCCGGTACATGCCGATGATGAAAATGCGGCTGGATTCGATGCGCCGGGCCAGATGGAATAGCAGATCGATGGAGGAATTATCCGCCCATTGCAGGTCGTCGAGGATGAGCATAAGCGGGGCGTGCTGCGACAACGCCTTCAGCACTTTGGCGTATTGCTCGAAAATCTGCCCCTGGTCGATGCCCTTCTGACCGGGCACATCGGGACGGTTGGGCGACGGCGCTTGCGTCAATCTGTCCATCAGCCCCGCCCGTTTTCCGGTCTCGATCCCGATCTTCGCCACCTGCACGGCCAGATTCGCCCCCGGAACCAGCAGTCCGATCAGATCCGGCCCGAATTCGATCAAGCAATCGATGGAAGTGCGCATAGCCCCCTGTAAGCGTCTCGCACCTTCCTGCGTGATCGTCCCTTGCGCCAATCTCGATTCCACATCGCCGGTGAGCAGTGTCAGAATCTCGCGGAAGATGAGATAGGGATCGGAAGCGCCGGTCTGCGGATCGCCCATCGCCACGGCGGCCACCAGATCTTGCTGCCGCGCAAGTGCCTGCCGCATAAATTCCAGGGCCAATGTGGTCTTTCCCGCCCCCGCGTCCCCGGTGACAAAACATATCTGCCCATGACCTGTCAGCGATTGATCAAGGAACCCTGCCAATTGGGCAAGTTGGCGATCTCGGCCAACAAAAGCATTCGTATTGCTCATCGATTCCTCATGTCAGGAGCGAGTGCAATCGGCCGCGACAGGTCGTCGCAGTATAGCCCCTTCCGGCAGACATTCAAAGATGCCCTCCAACAAGTGATGATGCCAAACCGGCCCTGTCAGTGTTGCCTTAAGGACCGGTTTGGCTCGTGGTTCCATGTTGTCTAACCGTTCAGCGCCGCCTTCACGGCTTCCGGGTCGGACAGAGCTTGCCGCTGGTCTGCTGGAAGATCGTAGCCAGCCAGGGCTGAGCCTGGGTCGGTGTAGAGTAAGTTACGGAAGGCGGCGTCGGTGGCGGCGCGGTTGAGAATTTCGGCGACGGTCTTGTTCTTTCCGTTGATGGACATTGGCATGGGAAGTACTCCTTGCAAGTGAATGGTTGAGTGAATAACAGGATGAGATGACGAACATTGAGGACATCCTCCACAAATGAAGTGAGCGACTGAGACGTATGCAGCAATTGAAGCGAGCCTCTATGTAAGGCTATCCGGTTCGTGCAACGGGGGTTGCTGATCACCTCCTCGCTGATCTTGCAACCAGTTTCGCAGATAGACGGACAGGTCTTCCAGGCTTTTGAATCCCGTGCGCGTGGCGGTTTGCGGATGCTCCAATGTGAATCGCCAGCCTGCATCATTTCCAGGTTGAGCCGCTGGCTCTTCCCAAAGCCCGAGAATAAACAGTTGGTATCGAAGCGGTCGTTCAGGCATTTCGTGAGACTTTTGTCCTATGTTTGAACCCAGGGCCATGCTATACTCATGCCATCGTATCAGGCGATCATTTAGGAATCGTTTATTGGCGTCGGCGATGCCTCAAAAACTCGAAATTCACCTTTTCGGCGGTCTGCAAATCCGGCAGAACGGCGCACCAGCCGGCAATTTTATTTCCAGCAAGGCTCCGGCCCTCCTGGCGTATGCGGCTGTCGCCCAGCGGCCCCATCAGCGGGAGGCGCTGGCGGGGCTGTTGTGGGGAGAGATGAGTGATGACGCCGCTGCCAATAATCTGCGTCAGACCCTCACCAACCTGCGCAAAGTGTTGGGAGCGCACCTGATTATCACGCGCGAGACCGTCGCCTTCGATATCGACCAGCCTTATTCTCTCGATGTCGAGACATTTACCGATTTGCTTCGACTCAGCAAAGGCCAGCCCCGTAGTCAGCGCATCGGCCTGTTGCAACAGGCTTTGGCGGTTTATGAAGGCGAATTTCTGGAAGGCTTTTATGTGCGCGATGCACCGGACTTCGAGGAATGGGTGTTGGGGCAGCGCGTACGTCTGCGCGAGATGGCATTGCAGGGTTGGGATATACTGACCGGCTCTCTGCTGGAAGTGGGCGATTATGAGAATGCGGTCGAGAGTTCGGCCCGGCTGCTGGCGCTGGACCCCTGGCGCGAGGAAACGCACCGCCAGCGCATGCTGGCCCTTGCCCGCAGCGGCCAATTCAGCGCAGCCCTGGCCCAGTACCAGACCTGCCGACGTATTTTGCACCAGGAATTCGACATCGAACCCGCCATTGCCACCACCGCCCTCTATGAGCGGATTCGCACCGCAATGACCGGGCCGCGCCATAATCTGCCCGCCGCCGCCACCGGGTTCATAGGCCGAAGCGCCGAAATCGGCGAACTGCGCATACTGCTGGCATCGCCGGAAACCCGTCTCCTGACGTTGTGGGGGCCAGGCGGCGTAGGCAAGACACGGCTGGCCCTCGAAGTCGCCACAGCCTGCGAATCCACGTTTCTCAACGGCGTGCGGTTTGCAACCTTCCCCGCCGCTCAGGCTGGCGATTCCGATCAGTTGGCCTTGACGCTGGCCCAGGCGTTGAATCTGCCCCTGACCGGCTCCGATAGTCCTCGATCGCAACTGTTCGAACACCTGCGCTCTAAGGAAATGCTTCTGGTGCTGGACAATCTGGACGACTGGTTGGATGAAGCAGGCTGGTTGAGCAGCCTCTTGGCCCAGGCTCCTGACCTCAAAATCCTGGTCACGTCGCGCCAACGGCTGGATTTGCAGGCCGAGCGTGTGTATCTGTTGGGCGGATTGTCCTTTCCCGCCGAGGCAGCGGAACATCCTGAGGCGTTTCCGGCGGTGCAATTGTTTGTACGGCGCGCCCGGCGCGTGCGAGATGACTTCGCCGTGGACGCCGATGAGACCGCTGCAATTGCCCGCATTTGCCGTCTGTTGGACGGCTTGCCGCTGGGCATCGAGTTGGCCGCGGCCTGGACGGGGCAATACCGATGCGCCGAGATCGCCGAGCAGATCGAACGCAATCTCGATTTTCTCGTCACCACCCGTCGCGATGTCACAGCCCGCCAGCGCAGCCTGCGCGCCGTGTTCGACTGGTCGTGGAGCAGGATGACGGCAGAGGAGCGGCAAGCCTTTCAGGTTCTGGCGGTTTTCCGCGGCCCCTTTTCCAGAAAGGCGGCTGAAAATGTGGCTGCCGCAACACCAACCTTGCTTGCCGCCTTGATTGACAAGTCGCTGGTCTGGCGCAGGGGGGATATCTACCAACTGCACGAAGTATCCAGGCAGTATGGCTGGGACAAACTGATACAGGTCGATGCCACTACCCCGGCTCTGGAAAAACACGCCCGTTACTATGCCAGCTTTCTGGCGGAAAATGAACCAGCATCCGCGGAGCAGGATCAGCAGAACGTGCTCTCGACTGTCGATCGGGAGTTTGAAAACGTGCAGTCTGCCTGGCAGTGGTTGGTCGAGCACAAAGATGTCGAGGGAATTGATTCCGCCACTGATGGCCTCTATCACTTCACAGCCATCCGCAGCCGTTTCTACGAAGCATACGAACTATTCCACGCCGCCCGCTTGGCGATGGAGCCGATCCACAATCGAGACCACCGGACGAACCTGACATACTGCCGGGCGCTGGCGCGCGAAGGCCGGTTCCTCTCCTTCTTGTCACGTTACGATGAGGCGGAAGCGCTTCTGCGCCGGAGCCTTGACGACTTGCGCACGCTGGGTGAGCGGTCGGAGATCGCATTCGTGTTAGGGCATCTCGGCGGCACGGCCCGGCTGCGCGGCGACCTTAGGCTGGCCGAGGGGTTGTTGCAAGAGGGATTGGCGCTCCGGCGTGAATTGGAAGATATACCCGGTCAGGCCATCGCCCTTTTGGAACTGGCCGGCGTCGCCTTTATGGCCGCTGAGTTCCAGACAGCGTCCGCCTATTGCCTGGAGGGTCTGGAATTAGCCGAGAGCGCCAGCGACCTGCAAACAATCGCTCACCTGCTCACCGGCCTCAGTCTCATCAATCGTGAATTGGGACGGTACGAGGAGGCGATGTCGTTCGGTCGCCGCAGCCAGGCAATCTACGAGGCGTTGGAAGATCGTTATGGCGTGATTCAGGCTGCGTTGACATTGGGCGAATTGAGTCGTCGCCGGGGCGATAGCGAGCAAGCGCGTCAATTCTGTCAGCAGGCGGCGGAGATCAGCCGAAGTATCGGCCACCGCTCCGGCGAGGCGGACGCGCACTACCGGCTGGGGCAAATCGCCGTCGATAGAGGCGAGACCGCGGAAGCATTTGAACATTTCCGGCAGGCGCTTGATCTGGCCTATGACATCGGTGAAACCCGCACTGTGTTGGACACTTTGCTGGAAATCGGATGCTTGCTGGCACGTGTTGGCGACCTGGGCCGCGCCGCCCCCATCCTGGCCTTCCTTCAAACCCAGACTGAATTGCCGGAACCGCAACGGCTGCGAGCGCATCAGGCTTTGGCGGGGCTGCCCGACGGGGCTGCTATGGGAAAAGCGCCGGAGACATTAATCTCGGCCATGGCGCTGGTTGGGTAAATTTCCGGCGTCCGAGAGTTAGTCAGGCGACTAGCGGATGGTCGGTCGGATCATGACAATTCTGTCACCTTGCCCATTCTCGCCGCCAACGCGATGACAGTTTTCTCATAACCCCTTGACGGCGGTGAATGGGGATGCTACTTTGACAGGTGAGTGGCGCGCACGCTGCTCGCCTTTGTTTTGCTCGCCCATTGTCCGAGGTTTTCATGCGCCCCTTCCGTTCAGTCAAATCCATTCCACGCTGGTCCAGCCTGCTGCTTCTGGCGTTCTTCGCACTGCTGATCCTGACGCCCGCCGCTTCCGCCGTGCGCTCGTCCGCTGCACCGGCCGCACCCGCGGCTGCGCCCGGCTCCTGGCAGCGTGTGTGGAAAAGCGATGGCTGGGTTTATGCGATGGCGGCGCGCAATACCCAATCCCTGTTGGGCGTGGGATCCGAGGGCATGATCCTCAGCACCCTGGATGGCGGCGATTCCTGGAATTATCAATCCCCCTTTCCCGATTACGATCTCCATGATCTCAGCCTGGTCGGGTTGAATGCCTGGGCGGTGGGCGAAGGCGGAACAGCGCTCTTTTCGGGCGATGGCGGGGCAAGCTGGCGCAAACTGGAAACCGGTCGCACCACAAATCTGAACGGCGTGCACTTTATCGATGGCAATCGCGGTTGGGCGGTCGGCGATTCCGGCCTGATTTTGGCGACAACAAATGGCGGAACCTCGTGGCAGCCGCAGAGCAGCGGCGTCAGCGCCAAGCTCAACGCTGTTCGCTTCTTTGCCGATGGTCAGCATGGCGTGGCTGTGGGCGATGGCGGCACGGTGTTGACCACGGCCAACGCCGGAGCCAACTGGTCGGTGCGCGGCGGCATTGCCCCCGCGGGCGCTTTGCTGCAAGATATCCATGTGCAAGGGGCCAAAGGCTGGTTTGTTGGCAGCGATGGCGTCATCTATCACAGCAGCGATAGCGGGGCGAACTGGGGGGCGCTGTATGCGCTGGGCCTGCCCCTGACCGAGATCGAATTCGCCCCCGGTCAGAACCAGATCGGTTGGGTGGCCGGGCCAAATGGCCGCGTGGCCCAGACCGGCGATGGCGGGGTTTCCTGGTCCCTTTCCGGCGGCGCCAGCGACGGTTACCATCTTACGGCCCTGGCCGCGGCAGATGGCAGCCATGCCTGGACGGGTGGCAGCGTGCTGGCCGAAAAAGAGAGTTCATCCACCTGGGATTATCGGCCCAACATGCAGGCCTGGTTTATGTGGCGCACGCGCGAGGGTTCAGCCGGAGCCAATTGGGAACATCTGATCGGCGGTTGGTATCCGCGCTGGTTCGATGTGCACGCGGCCACCGAGGATGTGGCCTATGTGGTCGGCTGGGATTTGATGGCGCTGAAGACCGAGGATGGCGGTCAGACCTGGCGTGAGCTTTATCGCCAACTGCGCACCGACGCCAGCCTGCCGGGCGATGACGACGGCCAGGATGAGTATCTGCTGGGCGTGAATTGCGCGCCGGGCAACCCCGACGATTGTCACGTGGTGGGCCGCCACCAGATCATCGCCCACACCACCGACGGCGGCGAGACCTGGAAGAGGGAATGGGCCATCGCCTCGGACAGCGGGGATCCGCGCGGCTGGGAGTTTTATGATATCGAACGGCCCACAGCCAATCTGGGCATCGCCGTCAGCCGTCGCCACTTCCGCACCACCAACGGCACGACCTGGACGGAAACGCTCAACTCGACCGGCGTGACTGGCTACGACCTGGATATGATCTCGCCCGACACCGGCGTGGCTTCGATCCTAAAATTCACCAACGGCATGCGTTATACCACCAATGGCGGCCAAAGCTGGCAATACAAGGCCATTCCCGTGGCTTACAGTGGCTGGTTCCCGCCCGGCGTCGACGCCTACGACGCCAACAACGACGGCGCACTCGATCACATCTGGTTCACCGGCTGCGTGTTCCCGCCCGGCCAGCGTCAGCACGTGGTCACCACCTGCGCCGAGACGGGTGGGCAGGCGGGCGGCATTCTCCGCAGCGTTGATGGCGGCGCGAGTTGGATCGAGACCACCTTCGCCCCTAACTTCCCCATGATGATGGGCATCGAGATGGTCGATGCCGATACCGGCTGGGCGGCGGGCGAGGAGGGCGTCGTCATTTACACCGAGGATGGCGGGGCGAGTTGGTCGCCCACCCAATTGCCCGCCGACGATCTGCTGGAAGCGCTCGATGTTTTCGACGCAAACCTGGCCTATACGGTCGGCATGGAAGGCGTCGTCTTTCGCTACAGCGCCGGTTCCGGCGGAAACGTGGCCGCCGTGCCTCAACAGAACACCATCGCCGACGGCGATCTGGAGGACTGGACGCCCGCCGGTGTGACCAACATCTCCGCCGACAATGCGCATACCGTGACCGGCGTCCGGCCCGACCCGGCTGATCTCAGCGCCAATGCTCGCGTGCGGTGGTGGGAGGATCGGTTGTTCCTGGCTATCGACGTGGCCGACAATGCAGTCACGGGCGAAGATCGAGTCGATATCGCTCTGGATGGATTGGACGACGGCAGCAACAGCGGCGCGGATGATCACGTGCTCAAATTCTATGCCGATGGCCGCACTCAGAGCGGCGGCGTGGTGCTGACCAGCGCCGTACAGACCAATGGCGGCGGTTATCGCCTCGAGATTCAAATCCCCGCCTCCTCCCTGGGCGATGGCTTTGTGGCTGGGCGCAAGCTGGGTCTCAATCTCGGCCTGTTTGACAACGACGGCAGCGGCCAGGAAAGCTCGCTGATCTGGACGGACACGACGATTCCGGGCAACGCCAGCTCCTTCGCCACGATCAGTCTATTGCCATTCGGCGGCGCCAACCGCTCGTTGCGGGCATTGCCCGCGGGCGCGCTGACGATGGATGGCAATCTGAACGAATGGAGCGGTGATGAAACCATGACTCTGAATTCCGCCAGCGCCGACACGCAGCAGGGCGCCAGCGTCAGCAATGCCGATCTTAGCGCCGGGGTTCGCAGCCGCTGGTGGAATGATTACGTCTTTATCGGCATCGATGTAAAGGATGACAGCCTGCGTCCCGGCGATGCGGTTCATCTTGCCATCGACGGCGACCAGAACGGGCGGAAGGGGAGCCCCAACGATTGGGATATCCGCATCGGCGCGGATGGCAGCGTGGCGGGCGGCTATCTGGCCCTGGCCTATGTGCAGCAAAAATCGGGCGGCTATCAGGTCGAGGTCGCCGTGCCCAAGAGCATGTTGGGCGGAACCCTGGCGCACAACCGCACTTTCGGCTTCAATATCGCTCTGGCCGATGATGATTCCGGCGATGCCAGACCGGAAAGCTGGCTGGTTTGGGAAGGGGCCAGCCCGGCGGGTGTGTTCGCCGACCTCGGTCAAATCCAGTTGGAAGCGTACAGGCTGGTCTTTCAGCAGGGCGCAAACGGCTATTCCGGCATGACAGACACCGCGCTCAACTCGTGGGAACCGACCCGCAATCATGGCGCTGATGCCACGTTGGAATGGCGCGCAACCACCAATGCGCCGTCCAAGAGCGGGCTGATCAAGTTCAATCTCAGCAGCCTGCCTGCGGGCATTGTGGTCGATAAAGCAACGCTTTCGGTGAATGCCACGCTCGATGGCGGCCAGGATTTGACGGTGAAATTGCACCGTTTGCTCAAGCCCTGGGATGTGAACGCGGCGACCTGGGATCAGGCTGCCGCCGGTACGCCCTGGCAGGTTGCGGGCGCTCAGGGTGTAACCGACCGCGCAATGACGGTCAGCGCCACCAGCCAGATGACCGGATTGGGTTGGGTGAGTTTCGACGTGACCGCGGATGTGGCCGGATTTGCCAGCGGCGGATTTAGCAATCATGGCTGGCTGGCGGAACTGTTCGGGGCCAACTCGCGTTTTCTGGTGGCGGCGGGCGAGTATGCCGTTGACTCATCAATCCGCCCGATGTTGGAGATCCGATACAGCCTGCCCGGCGCTGGCGCGTTGCCCACCCCCACAGCCACCCTCAGCCCCACCCCGACGCTAACCCCGACCATCACCCCTACCCCAACCAATACGCCGACCCCCACCATCACGCCGACGGCCACGGATACACCCACGCCCACCGAAACGCCAACCATCACCCCCACTCCAACTGACACTCCCACCCCGACTATCACCCCGACAGCCACGGATACGCCCACGCCCACCGAAACGCCGACTATCACCCCCACTCCAACTGACACCCCGACGCCCACGGCCACTCCGACAGCCACTCCGACGGCCACGCCCACGGCAACCCCCGATCACTTTACGACCAGTTTGCGCCAGGGCGTGAATGGCTATGAAGGCTACGCCGATACCTTTATTTCGCAATTCGATCCGCAGGTGAATTATGTGGCTGCGCCATTGCTGGGTTTGCGTGAATTTACAGGCGAGCGCCAGCGGGGATTGCTGTGGTTCGAT
>JAGFJG010000023.1 GCA_024102915.1 Caldilineales bacterium | reverse complement strand
CCGCCAACCTGGGCAAGACGTCCACCGGCGAAGGTCAGGCTGCCATCGCCCGGCTGAGCCAGCGCTATCTGCCGATGCTGCGGGATGTGCGGATTTTACGCGGCTGGGCCGCACCAGTCGCCTTCACCCACAACGGTCTGCACCTGCTCGGCCCGGTGGATGGCATCGGGGGTCTGATCCTGGCGACTGCTTTCAAATCGACGGTAATCGTGACGCCGTTGGTTGGGAGTGTTGTGGCTGAGATGGCATACGCTTCAACACAAATTCTATGATGCGGGCGGCTATCTGGCGGTGGATTTGAACCTGTTGGATAGCAGCGGCATCGTTGTTTTCACCGAGACTCGCTCGAATGTCGCCGACACGATCCCGGCGGAAGTGGGCGGCAATCGCTATGCATGGTTCACGTTCATCGATGTGGCTGACGGTATCGCCGTGGATGACCATCAGTTCATCCTGAGTGTTGATATCACAAAGGATCAGTGCAAGAACGGCGGCTGGCAGTCTCTCTTTAAGGCTGATGGCAGCGCTTTCAAGAATCAGGGCGACTGTATCCAGTACGTCAACACAGGCAAGTAATTGCCTGTAGGCCTTCGGAAGAATGGCCGCTGACGTTGATCCGCTTACCTTATCTGCACCGGCAAATAGACTTTCATGGTGCCGGTTGGTTCACCTGTCGGCGTAGCGGTCGCAATAGCCGTTGGCGTATGGGTCGGCAATACGGGTTGCACGAGCGTGAACTTGCCAACCAGCGTCAGCGGCTCCGGGCCAAGACCCCAAATCGTCTCACGATAATCGCCGCTGAATCGGTGGATATCGCCATCCACGGCAACGCCAATCAGTCGGAACTGGCGTTGCAGGCTTTGCCCAGCGCCCGTGACCATGGCAAATCGCTCGGATTCCAGCACGATGTTCTCGTCAATGTACTGACCAGTCACCGCGGGCCCGACTTCCAGGTCCACAGCAGCCGAGGCAGGAGAGTCCGGACCAGACGTTGAGCCAATGGGCGTCGCCTGAATCGTGTGTTCGCTGGTGAATATCAGCGTGCTGTCCAGGTCGACGTACCCAGTTAGTTGATTGCCGTTCTGAACTAACAAAAAGCCGATATCCATTGAGCCCATTTCGGGGGACGGGGTTCCGGCAGGTTGAGGCGTGGGTGTGGATAGATTATCGGTGTACTCGCCCGACAGCGCCCAATCCAGTTCGATGATCCCGTTATACGCGCCATCGACCATCTCGGCGTCAGGTTGGCCGGGCGCTATGGTTTCCACCGATGCAGGCGCACCACGCATCCTGAGTTGCAGGGCAATCAAAAGAGCCACCAGCGCTATGCCCACAATCAACGCGCCGACATTTATTCTCGAACTGAAAGACGATGAATTATCCTGCCGCCTCATAAATCTCTGCCTCGCTCAGTAGTCGATTCTTGTGCAGTCCGACGGTTGCGGTGAACCCGGCGTGCGGCTGGCGTAGGTTGTGCTGAAGTTCAACTCAATGTCGGTCAGTTGCTGCAAATCCATATCCTTCATCCCGGCCTGCGGCGCCCCGGCGAATAGCATTACCTGCCAGCCGGTGGCTGAGACCGGGCGACCGAGGAAGGCCGGGGTGCGATAGCCGTTCTCGGTCCAATCATGGACAGCATTGACGTTGCCCTTGAATACAGCCGTCGCCTGCTCCGGCGGCTGATTGCTCGGCCATTCCAGGCCCAGCAAAACCGCCGGGGGCATCAGGCGATAATCAAACACACATCCGCTTTGGGCCTTGAGGTGAGTGATGCCGCTCTGCGTCATGGACAGAGTGCGATAGGAAAGTCCGCTCTCGTCTGTCAACAGGTTAATGCTCAACCCCGTGCTGGAAGGCTTGGGGTCGCCGATACCGGCCAATTTCAGCAGCCAGTAACGATCATAGCCCTGTTGGATCACATTGGAGAATACCCCGCCGTTCAACAACGACGTCGTAAAGTTAAAACGCAAGACCGGTTTGTTGTCGTAGGGCGGCTCGAACGAGTTGGAGACTGTGTTCTGCGCCACCCACAACCGGAAACGCCGCACGCGCTCAGCCTGCGCAGCCTCAGGGGTGACGAAACCCTCCTTCGCCAGGGTGTCGTCGGTCAGACCCAAAACCTGCTGCGCCACCGAAATGTGAAAATCGGAGGGATTAATGGCGGCGCTGCTAGTGCCGGCAGCCAGGTTGTCGGTCGTCGATTTCAATTTCTCAAGGAAACGTTTGATGTCACCGGAGGTGCGAGCGCGATAGATATCGGAAATGCGGAAATTACTGGCGGAGAGGCGAGCGCCGTACTCGTACTCGGCCCGCCGGGCGGTCAGATAAGCGACACGCGCGGCATACTCAAGCTGTTTGGCCAGTTCCAGGCGTTTGGAATCACGGATGATGCGATAGCTAGGGTCGTTGCCGGGGCTGAGGTTGAGATAAGCGCGCTGGCGCTGGGCTTCGTTGATCACATCGTCCATGTGACCGAGGATGCCCATGAATTCGACGTACTTGGCGCGGAACGCCTGCCCGGCAGCGAGGGAGTCAATCAACAGTTCGCTCTGGTCGAGCAACAGGTTCTTGATTTCTTCGTTCTGCTGCGCGTTTTCAATCTCGATATCAGCGGCGGTGGAGAGCGCGCCAGCCACAGCCTGAAGCACAACATTGATCCCGCCGACCACGTTGGCCGCAACGTTTTTGTGGAAATCAACGACGCCGCCCTGCGCGGCGATCGTATCTAGCATCGCCGCCGAAACATCGGCAGCCGTGCGGGCAGCGCCAGAGATGCCCAGCCATTTGGTCACTGTGGCATTGCGTTCGTTGGAGTTCTGAATGCGCTGGTTGATGTTCTCCGCCCGCTTCTCGATGCTATATTGCTCCAGGAATGCGCCACGCAGCTCGAACAAAGCCTGACGGGCGCCGCTGCCTTCCAGTATTACTAACGCGCCGCCCCCGTCCCGCCGGTCCATACACTGGTCGAACGTGGTAATCCCCGGAATGGGTTTGGTCGGCGGCGTTTTTTCGACGGGGACATAATCGAGGCAGCGCTGAAGCTCCTCAATCTGCTTCTGGGCGCAAGAGAAGAATTCGGCATCATCGCCGCCCGCACCGGCATGGCTGCAAGAAAGGTCGTTCGATATCTCGATATCCAGCGTCGTCTTGAGCTGGTTGATCGAGTTGCGCAGGTCTTCCTGGGTCTGGTCAAAGGCGCGGCTGTTCTGCGTCTCATCCTTCTCCAGGTCACGGGCTGTAGCGACGGCATCCATGGCCTCGTTCCACAGTCCCCTATCCTGGCTGTTGGGCGGGGTGTAGTAGGGGCGGGCGGGCGTGAAGTGGACATCGAATCCGAAGATATTGCGGCCATCGTTCATCTCGGCTGCCTTGCGCCTGGTCTCCTGCAGGTTGATCGCCATGTCGGATGCAAGTTGCGCATCTGGGGATATTCCCTGCGCACACCCAAACCCCGCTGCAGGATTGGTGGTCATCCCGGCCATGCGCGCCATCTTCACATAACCATCCATCGCTGCCAGCCGAAAACCAGCTTCCGCATTCGCCCTGGCTTTGGGCACATCACTGGGCTGGTTGATGTTGAGGTAGCTCTGGCGGATGGCGATGTGATGTTGGGCCGTGCTCTGGTTCTCGGCTGCCCGTGAAAGCAACGACCACTCGTTCTGCGTATAAAAATCCGACACCACGCAGCCGTTGCCGACGACACGCGTCATGGCTTCGGCCAGGCCCATCTCGGCCAGTTCGTATTGGTGTTTGGCGGCACGCAACTTCGCCACTTCCTTGATGACAAACGTCTCGCCGCCGTAGAACTCGGTGCCGCTGAAGTGCAAACCCAGGGCATCGACCATGAACTGTTGGCCGAAAATCATGCGGATGTTAGCCGCTTCGGCTACGCTCTGGCGCAGGCGGGCGGGAAAGTCGCACCAGTCGATGATCGGGTCCAGCACCTGGCCGGTGTGTTGGGGGTCGAGCGGGTCCGGGTTTTCCTTGCTGGTGGGGTTCCCGCACAGCGCTTCGGGATAGCCCACGGGTGGAGCGCCGTTATAGAAACCATCGGCTCGAAATCGTGTTTCCGGGCCGAAAACCGCCAGATAGGCGTAGAGGTCGCGCGCCTGGCGCAATTCGGCGTCGGCGATGTTGATGCGTTGTTGGAGGGTGAGGTTGGGGTTGTCCGGCGACGGTTTGTTGAAGCCGGTGGGGCCGCCGCCGCTAGCAGCATCGAACTTGCGCACCAGTTCATCGAAGCTGTTGTCGCCGCGATAGGGGGAGATGTCCTGGCGGAAATTCAGGTTTCTGCGCAGCAGGTCACGCGCCTGAGCCTCCAGCGCCTTGAAATCGGTGTAGACAAGCTGGCCAGAAACTGGCAGGCTGGCGCCGGAAATGGCAGGATAGTCGGCCCCGGGCTGTGTCATGCGCCCGCCCGTCGTGCTCACATCCCCGCGCAGCCCGTAGTTTTCCGAGCAATAGTCGCTTTGCTGGTTTGGTCCGCAAAGGGCGCTGGCCGAGCCGAGGAACAAAACCATCGCCAGCGACAGGGCCAGCAGCCCACCAGTTGCCCATGACCGCATCGAAAGAAACTTCATCGAGCTACCTCGACCAACCGTCAGTCATTGATAATCAGAACACAAACCATGTCAGTGGCAGTGTATCCGCCAGACCAGTTCAACACGCTGAAACCTAATCCGGGATCGCTGCCAGAACCGGCTAAATATCTGCCATCTGTGAAGTAGCAACTATCAAAGGCATTGAGGACATGCTCGACGCCATTGTTGCCATCCCAGCCTGCATTATTGCCACCGCCTTGGTTTCGATTGTCCCAGTAGCGCTGGCCATTGGGTCTCGTTTCGGCAATCGTAAAGACGAATGGGCCGATGGTCGCCATATCTCCAGCGCCACGATTTGGCTTGTCATAGTCTCGCATGCCCAAAGTGATTTCACACCCATCGAAGTCCCCGCAAAGCTGCACGAGTAGGCCGTCATCGACCGCTGCAGAATAGGGTGAATTGCCGCCATCCTGCGCTTCCACCACGTACCGACGCAAGCTGGTTGGATAGCTCTGGTGACTGACCTGTCCTGTGGCGTTGCCTACATCTCGAATGACATTGACACTCAAATCACCCGACATCGAGGCATTTCCCGTGACATTGAGCCCATTGACGGACGCATTAGCGACCAGCGTTGTGGCGGTATTGGCCAGCTGCGCCACGCTGGCATTCGTCGCCTGGTCCGCCAGGGCGGCTTTGTCGGCGAGCAGCGCCCAGGGCACGGGGTGCAGGCGTTGGCGCGGGATCATTTCCGGGTCGCTGCCTACGGTGACGCCCAGGTATCGTGGCCCGCTGGCGAAGACAGTGGGCTGAATGGCGACAGCGTCCCCCAGCACCACATTGAAGATGCCATCGCGTACCGTCACGCCGCTGAATGTCTCCTGGTGGAGTACATTGCCCCCCGCAATCTGGTCGTATATTTTGAGGGTGATGTCCTTTGTACCATTGACAAGGGAGCCATCGGCGTTGCGCAGCGTGCCCTGATAATTGAACGTGGGCGTGATGGCAGCAATCGCTTCGGTGTTCTGTGGCTGAGCCTCAGCCTCAGCCTGATCAGATGAACCAGTTCCGCCCTGAGCGGAAAGAGAAAAGCCCGAGCCTAGGGCAAAGACCAGCGCTGCAATAGCCACTATCAACGCAGCAAATGCCATCACCTCGATTCGGCGAGAATGCATAGACTCCTCCAATGATCAGTGAATTTCAAAGCGGACTTCAGAAGACGCCGCTTTTACAACAACCGACGAAACCACGCCCTGTCTGTCAGAAAACGTGACGTCAATGCCATCTTAAATTGTAGTTGCCGACTCATTAGCCAGATGCACAGATTGAAGCCCCAGGCAACTGCGATCTTCCTCAATAAGCGCCAGCCAGCGGTCTTCCTTATACCTGTTTGTGCATATGACTTTCGGAATTATAGCCCATTAGAAAATGCAGCGCTGTAAGCAGATTCCCGATCAAGTTTCCAATCAGTCGTGATATAATACCGCCCAGGAATCCTCTATGCGTCCTAGGCTCATCCTCCCCACCTGGCTGATCACAACACCCCACCAGCCGCCAAAACCCGACCACGGCCTGCGCGTCGTCGGCGACCGCATCGAGGCGGTGGCGGCCAACGCCCATCTGCGCGCCCAATTCCCGGACGACGAGATCATCGACGCTTCCGGCCATGTGCTGGCACCGGGCTTTGTCAATGCCCACACACATCTGTACGGCGTGCTGGCGCATGGCATCCCCCTGGCCAAAGCGCCCTCCGATTTCTGGGCATTTCTGGCCGATTTCTGGTGGCCGCTAGTCGAGGATGCGCTGGATCACGAGATGATCTGCGCGGCGACCGACTGGGTCTGCGCCGAGATGCTGCGCAGTGGCGTCACCAGCTTTTACGACTGCCTGGAAGCGCCCTTCGCCATCCCCGACGCTCTCTTCGCCCAAAAGGAAGTGGTGAATCGACGAGGGCTGCGCGGCATTCTCTCATTCGAGGCCACGGAAAGGGTGAGCAAAGCCAATGGGCAGGTCGGGTTGCAGGAAAATGCCCGGTTTATCGACCACTGCCGGAGCGAGGGCGGGCTGGTGCAGGGTCTGATGTGCTTCCACACCACCTTTACATGCTCGGCTGATTTCATCAAGCAGGCATTTGACCTGGGCGACGAGCGGCAAACGCTCACGCACATGCATTGCAATGAAGGTGTGCACGAGCCGAACTATGCGCTGGCGCATTTCGGCAAGCGCACGCTCGAATATTACGACGACCTGGGCGTGATCGGCCCGCACATGCTGGCCTCGCAGTGCGTGCAGCTTTCGGAGCAGGAAAGGGCGATCATCGCCGAGCACGGCATCAAGGTCACGCACATGCCGCTAAGCAATTGCGAGGTGGGCGGCGGCATCGCCCCCATCCCGCAGCAAATGGCCGCCGGCGTCACGGTCGGCCTGGGCTCGGATGGCTATATCAACGACTTTTTCGAGGTGATGCGGGGGGCGTTCTTGATCCACAAAGCCGCTCAACTCAACCCGCAGGTCATGCCCGCCCACGATGTGTTCTATCTGGCGACCGAGGGCGGGGCGAAATCGATAGGGCTGGAAAAAGTGGGGCGGCTGGAGCCAGGCTGGGCGGCTGATTTGCAGATCATCGCCGCCGATTTCCCCACCCCCGTTGCTGAACACAACCTGTATGACCAGCTCGTGCTGTGGCGCAATCACACGCATGTGCGGGATGTGATGGTGGCGGGGCAGTGGCGTGTGCGTGGGGGCGTGGTGCTGGATGCCGACCTGGGGGCGATGCGGGCGCGAGCGCATGAGGCCGCCCGGCGTATGTGGGCGAAAGCGAGCTAAAAAGGCCGATGATCGGAGATCGATTGGTTCAGTGCAGCTACGGGAAATACCTGTAAATGTCCCGTCGGTGCAAAGCCCGCACAAAAATAACCTCATCTCCCGCTAGTTCGATGCCGATACGATAGTCGCCCGGGCGAATCCGATAGAAGTTACTATAACCCGACATCTTTGTCACCTGTTTGACTTCGCTAAGATCAGCCGCATTCTTGACCTCTTCGATTGCCTCCCTGATCCGCCCCCTCAGTTTTACATCCCGGATATCTTTCAAATCTTTGGCGAACTGACGTTCAAAGCGAACCTTCATCAATCCTGACCCAAAACAGCGAAGACCTCTTCCTCTTCGACAAAATCATCCCGCCTGCCCTCGCGTATGGCCTGGGCTAATCCAACCTCTTCCATCGCCTCCACAAAGATATCAGAGAACACATCCCGCCTCTCCTCGATGAGCTCGACGAGTGCATTTTTCAGCATGGCCTTCGTCTGCTGATCATCAAGCGTTGCGATTAATTCCATATCTCTGGTTTCCTCGGTTCAACGACCATCAAGTGAATTTTCCGCATTATAGCACCGGCTGCAAAGTCATCCAACCGCATGTCAAGCGATCCATTATCGACGCCGAGCATGTGGTTTTTCCATGCGCTGATCAGAATGTGGCTGTTTGGGCATCACCGTTTTAGAATGTAACCTGATTCACAGATTGAGACCCCCAACCACAGCCGCCTTTCGCCATGTCCATGCCTGATCCCGAACCGATTGAACTCTACCGCCGCATGGTTCTCATCCGTGAGTTCGAATTGCGCGCCATCAACGAACGCAAGAGCGGTCTGATTCCCGGCTTTATCCACTCGTGCGTGGGCCAGGAAGCGACTGCCGTGGGCGCTTGTGCGGCCTTGCGCGCCGACGACGTAATCACGAGCACGCACCGCGGGCACGGCCATCTCATCGCCAAGGGCGGCGAGCCGAAATACATGATGGCGGAATTGGCCGCTCGCAGCACCGGCTATTGCGGCGGCAAGGGCGGCAGCCTGCACATGACCGATTTCGACCTGGGCATCCTGGGGGCGAACGGCATCGTGGCCGGGGGGATTCCGGTAGCCGTGGGCGCGGCGCTGGCCTTCCAAATGCGCGGAGAAGACCGGGTGGCGCTGGCCTTTTTCGGTGATGGGGCCGTGAACGAGGGCGCGTTCCACGAGGCGGCGAATCTGGCCGGGCTGTGGAAGTTGCCGGTCATTTTCTTTTGCGAGAACAATCTGTACGGCGAAGGCACGCCGCAGCACAGGCAGGCCCCAGTGCCCGACCTTTCCATTCGCTCGGCCGGTTCCGGTTTTCCCGGCGTGATTGTGGATGGCAACGACGTGCTGGCCGTTTTCGAGGCGACGAGAGAGGCGGTGGAGCGAGCACGAATGGGCGGCGGCCCCACCTTCATCGAGGGCAAGACCTATCGATTCCGTGGCCATTATGAAGGCGACCCGATGGTTTATCGCAGCCGTGAGGAGATGGCGGAATGGCGACAGCGTTGCCCGGTTGCGGCTCATCGAAAATGGTTGGAGGAAAGCGAGGGGGTTGAGCCAGCGACGCTGACCGCACTCGAAGCTGAAGTGCATGAGTCGCTCGACGAGGCTGTCGCCTTCGCCGCTGCCAGCCCCGCCCCTGCGCCCGAAACCGCCCTCGACGGCGTCTACGGTGACACGCACGGGGGGAGGGTTTTCTAAATATCAACGATCAATGATTGATGATTAAGGATGGCGTACGCGTGAAAACTCCCTTAATCATTAATCTTCAATCATCGATAATTGAGCAATTCCATGCGCCAAATCTCATTCAGCGAAGCCATTAACGAAGCCATGTCCGAGGAAATGCGGCGAGACCCCGCCGTTTTTCTCATGGGCGAAGATGTGGGCGTGTTCAACGGCGTCTTCGGCGTATCAGCCGGGATGCTGGCCGAGTTTGGGCCGGAACGCGTGCGTGACACCCCCATCTCTGAGGCGGCCATTGTTGGCGGCGGCCTGGGCGCGGCGCTGGCGGGGATGCGGCCCATCGTCGAGATCATGTTCGCCGACTTCGTGACGGTAGCGATGGATCAGGTGGTGAATCAGACGGCGAAAGCGCGCTACATGAGCGGCGGCAAAGCCAATGTGCCGCTGACGATCCGTCTCGTGAACGGCGCGCCCGGCTCGGCGGCGGCGCAGCATTCGCAAAGCCCGGAAGCCTGGTTTATGAATGTGCCCGGCCTCAAAATCGCCATCCCGGCCACGCCATACGACGCCAAGGGCCTGCTCAAGAGCGCCATCCGTGGCGAGGACCCGGTTCTGTTTTTCGAGCACAAGATGCTGTACGCCGTCAAAGGCGAAGTGCCGGAGGAGGATTATGTTGTGCCGTTCGGGCAGGCGGCCATTCGGCGGGAAGGCACGGACGCCACGGTTATCGCCATTGGCGGGGTGATGCCGGTGGTCGAGGAAGCGGCGGAACGCCTGGCGCATCAGGGCATCTCAACCGAAGTGATCGACCCCCGCACATTGGTTCCGCTCGACACTGACACACTCGTCCGCTCTGTGCAAAAAACGCATCGCGCCATCATCGTGCACGAAGCGCATCGCCGGGCCGGGCCGGGAGCGGAGATCGCCGCCATCCTGGCAGAGCAAGCTATCGGTTATCTCGATGCGCCGATCCTGCGCGTCGCCACCAAAAACGTGCCCTTCCCCTACAACCCCGACCTGGAGCGCTCCATCCTGCCGACGGTCGAGGATGTGGTTGCAGCAGTCGAGGGCGTTGTTAATTTCCGTCTGTAAAAAATCAGCCACGAATTTCACAAATTGACACGAAATATCTCTTTGGGTATCGGAGATTGGTTTGGTCGAAATACTTTACAAGGATCTATCGTATGAAGTTGTAGGTGCAGCCATGGAGACGCATCGCATTTTATGCCCCGGTTATTTGGAGGCTGTCTATCAAGCTGCCTTAGCTCACGAACTCAACCTGCGGAATATCCCCTTCGAGGCACAGAAAGAAATCAGAGTCGAATACAAAGGTGTCGAGATCGGATATTACAAAGCTGATTTTGTGGTTGACGATCAAATCATCTTGGAACTCAAAGCCACATCCGCCCTAACGAAAAAGGACCAAGCTCAGGCCATGCACTATCTCACCGCCACCGGTCATCGCCTGGCGATTTTGCACAACTTCGGAACACAATCACTCGAACACAGACGAGTGGTGAAGTAAAACAAAAAGCAATTCGTGTCCATTCGTGTAATTCGTGGCAAAACAAACTTCCATTCATCTAGAGGTTCTATGAACACCCAACTCTTCCAAAAAGACTTTATCTCCACTCAGGACTGGTCGGTCGATGACCTGTGGACAATGCTGGAACTGGCGCTGCGGCTCAAAGGCGAATTCGCCGCCGGCATCCCGCATGACCAAATCCTGCGGGCCAAGACGCTGTACATGCTGTTCTTCGAGGAATCGACCCGCACCCGCAATTCCTTCGAGACCGGCGTCACCCAACTCGGCGGCCACGGCATCTTTCTCACGCCCAAGGCCACGCAGATCGGACACGGCGAGAACGCCAAAGACACCGGCATGGTGCTCAGCAGCTATGGCAACGCCATCGCTGTGCGCGACTGCCGCACCGACATCGGCCAGAAATACTTGTACGAGATGGCCGAGTACGCCCAGGTTCCCATCTATTCCATGCAGGACGACGTGGATCATCCCTGCCAGGCCATGGCGGACCTGATGACGCTGGTTGAGCTTTTCGGGCGGGATTTGCGCGGGCGCAAGTTCGTCATTTCCTGGACTTATGCGCCGAAGTACGTGCGCCCGCTCAGCGTGCCGCAGTCGCTGGTCATGCTCATGCCCCGGTTCGGCATGGACGTGACCCTGGCGTATCCCGAAGGCTATCACCTGATGCCGCACATCATGGAGACCGCCCGCCAAAACGCCGAGATCGCTGGCGTGAAGCTGGAAGAGACGCACGACATGGATGCCGCATTCGAGGGCGCTGATTTCCTGTATCCCAAGTCCTGGGGCCCGATTATGGTTTCGGAGGACGAGCCGACCGTGGAAGCGATGGCGGCCAAGAATACCGGCTGGCGGGTGACGCAAGAGCGCATGAATCTAGCACAGAAGCACGCCGTGTACATGCATTGCATGCCCATCGACCGCGGCCACGAGGCGGACGGCGATGTGATCGACGGCACGCAATCCGTCATATACAAACAGGCCGAAAACCGCTTACACGTGCAGAAAGCGTTGATGGCGCTGACGATGGGCGGGCGGTGGTAGTTGAACTTCGGATTGCGATTTGCAAATTTCGAGCTGAAGTCACGTCAATTTCCACCCTCGGTTATGGCACGTAGGACGCAATCCGCTTACACGCCCCTCAACTAGATCGAGCTGGACAAGATGCTGAAGGTGACGATGTTTATTTCGTGACTGCCGTTGGTGTACAGAGAGATGCTATGCTAACCAAAACATATGACAATAATCGAAAGTTTCAAGAGCATACGTGAGGCAAACATGGACACACACTATATTGATTTGGATACGGCATACCAATTCCAAAGAGATTTCAGAAAATCAGGGTTTGACATCCTTGATGAGGGTTTAGTTAAAAGTCGCATCTCACTGTTAGAGCAGCTTGGATATCCTTCCATTGATAGGGCAACAGATCCGATAATCGCTTACATTAAAATTCAAGCCGTGAAGACAGGCATACTGTCCTTTGCAAAACTTGTGCTGGATGATATCAGAGCGGTACGCATAAATATCTTGGAAGCAGTGAAAAAATCTAACAATGAGGTCGACACTGTCCTTCACCGTGGTGAATTAGTGATCACACGCAAAAGTACTATCGTATTTTTCAATTCTGAATTGGATGAACGCAAAGATTATAATAAAGCAATTCAACTGCCTATACATTATTTACAGAGTGTTTGGTACGAGGACAACGTGTTAGTTCTCGGTTTTGATGAGATTGATCTCGATATCCGTTTGCATATGCAGTTTCCCCGAGCGGGTATGGCTTCTGTTGTGAGCCAAACTTCCTCCTATGCGTCGGCAAGGGATGTCGAACGATTGCAGAATTTCAATGACGACGCACGTTGGATACTTCAAGACTATTTCACTGCTGTGATAAGAGTAAAAAATTCTGGATAGGAAAATCGATAGTGCTATGAAACTTAACCGTTTTACAAACCAGGTCGCCATGATCACCGGTGCCGCCAGCGGCATCGGCCAGGCCTGTGCCGTGCGTTTCGCCCAGGAGGGCGCGAACATCGCCTGCCTGGATTTCGACGCCGCCCGCAACAAGGAAACCGCCGCACTGTGCCGCAGCCACGGCGTGGAGGCGCTGGCGATCAAGGTCGATGTCACCCAACCTGAGGATTTGCACCGGGCGGTCGAGACCACACTGGCCGCCTGGGGCCGGATCGACGTGCTCGTCGCCTCGGCGGGCATCTATTCCGGCGGCCCCCTGGCCGAAGTGCCGCTGTCGCAGTGGCAACGACTGATCGACATCAACCTCACCGGCGTCTTTCTCTCCAACCAGGCCGTTGCGCCCCACCTGATTAAACAGCGCTCCGGCAGCATCATCAACATCTCTTCCATGGCCGGGAAGACGAGCTGGCCCGCCTCCGCCGAGTATTCGGCCTCGAAGAGCGGCGTCATCGGCCTCACCCGCTCGGTGGCGATGGAACTAGCGCCATATGGCGCTACCTGCAACGCCGTCTGCCCCGGCAACACCCTCACCGACATGGTGCGCAATGTCGCCGGCATCGTCGGCCCGCAAGACGGGGTTTCAGCCGAAGAATGGCTGCAAGCCCGCGCCAACGATTGCCCTATGAAGCGCATGGCCGAGCCCTGGGAGATCGCCGGCGTCGTCGCCTTCCTCGCCTCCGAGGATTCCCGCTATCTCACCGGCCAGGCGATCGAGGTGGATGGCGGGATGATCATGTCCTGAACAAAAATCACAGTAAATTTGCCAATCGGAACGCCTGAATTATCGCTCCAATTGACCTCCTCCGTATCAATACCTTCGCCAACTTAAAAGGGAGAAGGGAGCGCGGTAGACTCATGGATACTGCCCAGCCTACTGATTTGTTCAAGAATGTCCGCAAATAAAATCGGCTGCGGTTTTTCCGCAAGCAATTTAA
>JAGFJG010000185.1 GCA_024102915.1 Caldilineales bacterium | reverse complement strand
AGAACGCAGAGACCTTAGTGTTTTTCGCATCGGTCGCAGTATCATCAAAAGACATTTGAAATTCGACCTATTCCTCCCTTTCAGACTCACTCCTTACTTCTCTTGAAAACTGTCAGGTGGCTAGACTGTTAAAGAGCTACTGACAACTATCCCCTTACCAAGTGCTATCAACACCTGAAAGGGAGACTACCTCATTTTGGGAAACCGGCTTAACTGGCTCAGGGCGAATTGTCGAAATATTTGGCCGTGAATGGATGCCTTTTGATGAATTGAAGACTCGGATTGCATATGGATTGGTTGGTACAAGAGTAGAAATGCTATTTGAAACCCAATACGAGAAGAGTTTTGGCAGTGCCCAAGCGGTTTATGGTTGTCATTTGCCATACGGTCAACAAAAAGAACTATTCCGAGTGATCTGGGATGGGCGTGATGGTTGGGCAACGCTTCAGTTTCAAGGGCAAGATGGAGCTTTGAAAACCACCGATCCTTTGTGGACCTATCCGCAGCTTAAAATGCCACGCGAGCCAGAAAAACTGATGGCGATTTTAGATCAAATTTTGAAAGGCTCAGAGCGACGATGACATGTCTGAAGTGAAAATCGGGCTAACCACCGCATGCAGCCGACCGCCTGTCGGCGTGACGCGCGCCGCGTCAAAAGTAAAGCCAACTCTTGTGAGTGCATCTTGTCGTGCTACACCCGGCGGCGGCTGATGCGGGGCGTTAGGGCTGACTGCTGACCGCCGGACGAGATGACTCAGCCACAAATATAAACGCTGTCAACACCCTCAAAACAAAGCGCCCCGAATGACTCCGGAGCGCTTCTAGTTTCTCAGCACAGGAGCGACGGCATCATTCCCCGCCCCACCGCCCTCGCCCCGCCCACAGCGGTCGCCCGCTCTCCTCACGGATTTGCACTTCCTGGCCGCTGCGCTGGTTGACGAACACGCCCGTCTCGAACTCGCCGTCTTCGTCGAAGCCGAGCAGCTTCACCTCGTCCCCGACCTGGGCGGTGAATCCGGCCTCCTGGGCGAAACTCCAGGGCCGCCCCTCGATCAGCATCTGCTCGCCTGCGTCTGATTCGAGCATTAGCTCGTCCGCATCGACTGCCGTGACCGTGCCGGTCCATGCCAGCCATTCATGGTCTTCGCTCTCGGCCAGCGGTTGGGCGTTCTGCGCCGCCTGAGACTGGCGTTGCTGGCCGCGCCCAGCCTGAGTAGTTGACTCCGCAGAGCGATTCTGCCAGCCGCGGGTTTCCAGGTCAGCCGTTTCGCCAGATTGGTTCTGCCAGCCGCGGCCCTGCCCTTCATAAACTTCATGCTCTGCCTGAACGGTCGCCTCGACCTGAGTGCGGCCCCGGCCCTGGCCGCCGCCAGTATAACCCTCGACGGAGGCGACGGCTTCAGCGCCGCGCCCGCTCAGCTCTTTCTCCGCCCTGGCCTGCGTGCGATTGACAGCGCCAAAAACGAGGAGGCCGATGACGACGACGAGAACGAAAATGCCGATTATTTTTTTCCACATGATGTAAACTCCTGATTAGAGAATGGGATAGTCTCCCTCTGGAGTGTTGATATCTATTTCCGATTAGAAAATCAGCCACAAATTTCACTAATTGGCACGAATTGAAGTCATTTATTCGTGTGAATTCGTGCCATTCGTGGCAAAAACGAATAACAACACTGTACAGGAGACTACCGAGAATGGCAATCCAATTGAATGGTGAGGGTCAACCCGATACCGGGTCGATTTTCTGACGATTTGAGATTGGGCGGCGTGGGCGAAACATCTTCGCCGTGACCTTGGTCACCCACAGCCAGTGAATGTAGAGATGGGCGATTGCGGCCAGAACCAGCGTCACGGCGGCCCAGGTGTGGATCACATCCCAGGTTGCGCTGGTGATGAGGAATGCGCCGCGGGCCGGTTCAAACAGGAAATAGATGCCCGAAACCGCGGTGAGCAGAAAGCTGATGGCGATGATGGAATCGACCAGGATATTGACCTTCGCCCCGCGGGAAAGGCGTCCGCCCTCGCCGCGCAGCGTCGCAGCCATCTTGCGGGTCATCATGCCCACCCACGAGCGGTGATACCACAGATGCACGATCACGGCGACGATCATGAGCAGGCCGCCCCACATGTGCAGGTCGTCCCAGGTATGGCGCTCGAATAGTATCCTGATCCCGTAGGTGGGATTGCGCCCGCCCTGATAGCCGCCGATGGGCAGATAGAGGAAATAGATGCCGGTGAGGATCGACAGCGCCGCGCCCAGGGCGACGGCGGCATCGAGCCACCAGTTCAGTTGGGTTGTGAGAGAAGGCCGGGATTGCGCTTTTTCCATGAAATGAGACCTCGAAATGAAGGTTGAATTGCCCCACATTCTGGCAAAGGTTTATGGAGAAACAGTGGAGAGAATCAACATTCTGCAGATTGTTCTCGCCCCAACGCTGTGATAAACTCGGAAGACATCAAGCGGTTGATTGCCCACAACTTCACACAGGATGGCTATGGCAGCAGCAATTCAGACCGAAATACGACGCGGCGCTTATTACGATTCCGTAGTGCTCATGCAATTGCAAAGATCTCTGGCAGCCCTGGAGGGCGTGATCGACGCGGGCGTGGTCATGGGCGTCGATTCGAACAAAGATATCCTGGCGCAGAGCGACCTGCTCACCGAAACGGCGCAATCCGCGGCTGGGGACGACCTGATCATCGTGGTGAAGGCGGACAGCGAATCGCAGGCAGCCGACGCTCTGGGCCAGGTGGACGCCCTGTTGACCCGGCGCAGCGCGACCAGCGAACAGGACTATCAGCCGAAATCGATGGATTCGGCCTGCCAGATTCTGCCCGAATCGCAGTGGGCGCTGATCTCGGTTCCGGGGCGTTATGCGGCAGGCGTCGCCCGCGAGGCATTGCGCCTGGGCAAGCATGTATTCCTTTATAGCGACAATGTGTCGGTGGAGGACGAGGTCTCGCTCAAGAATGAAGCCGCGGCCAAAGGCCTGCTGGTGATGGGGCCCGACTGCGGCACGGCCATCGTCCAGGGCGTGGGATTGGGCTTCGCCAATGTGGTGCGGCACGGCCACATCGGATTGGTGGCGGCGTCGGGCACTGGCCTGCAAGAAGTAGCGACGCAAATTCACCAGTTGGGCGGCGGCATCTCGCAGGGGTTAGGCACGGGCGGCCGGGATTTGTCGGAAGCCGTGGGGGCGATCACCGCTCGCCAGGCGCTCGATTTGCTGGATCGGGATGCCGACACGCAGGTGATCGTGCTGATCTCGAAGCCGCCAGCGCCGCGCGTTGCCGACCAGCTTTTACAGGCGGCGCGGCGGACGAGCAAGCCGGTCGTCATCGACTTCATCGGCTACAAGCCCGAACAATCTCGACTCGACAACCTCTTCTTCGCCCGTACGCTCGACGAAGCCGCTCGCATCGCCGTCGAACTCACTCGCACTTCCGATCCGGATGAAGGCCATCAACCTTCGACCTTCAATCTTCAACCCGCCTTCGCCCCATCCCAACGCTACCTGCGCGGCCTGTTTTCGGGCGGCACATTGGCCTATGAAGCTCTGCTCATCCTCGATGATTACCTGCTGGGCGTCTATTCCAACATCCCCCTGAACAAGAATTACAAATTGGAAAACGCCCTGGAAAGCCGCGAGCACACCCTGATCGACCTGGGCGAGGACGAATTCACCGTCGGCAGGCTGCATCCGATGATGGACAACGATCTGCGCATCCGCCGCCTGCAAGAGGAAGCCGCCGACCCCGAAACCGCCGTCATTTTATTGGATGTCGTCCTCGGCTACGGCTCGCACCCGGACCCCGCCGCCGAACTGGCCCCGGCCATCGCCGCCGCCCGCAGGTCCGCCCAGGCCGCTGGCCGCCACCTGGAAGTCATCGCCATCGTCGTGGGCACGGACGAAGACCCACAGGATTTTCACAGTCAGGTGAAGCAACTGGAACGAGCGGGGGCGCAGGTGTTCACCAGCAATCAGGAAGCGGTCGAGCACGTCGGCCATCTGTTGATGGCGCTCGGCGGCGTCTCCGGCCTGCCGCCCGTCTCGCTTGACCTTTTCGCCCATCCCCTGGCCGCGCTCAACGTCGGCCTGGATTCGTTCGCCGATGCCCTGCGTGCACAAGAAGCCCCGGTCGTTCACATCGACTGGCGTCCGCCCGCAGGCGGGAATGAGCGGCTGGCGGGGATACTCGCCCGCATGCGCGGGAATTAGACGATGGTCGATAGACGATGGACGATGGAATCGGGCGAATATGCCATTCAAGTTTGAAAAACTGGAGGTCTGGCAGGACTCACTGGAATATATTGAGATCGTCTACGCCATCGCCGCGCAGTTGCCAAGCAGCGAACTTTACAATCTGCAAAGCCAACTGAAACGTGCTGCGGTCTCAGTCAATTTGAACATCGCCGAAGGTTCGACCGGCCAGACGGATACGGAGCAAGCCCGCTTCATCGGCATAGCGGTTCGCTCAGTCTACGAAACCATCGCATGTCTCCACATCATCCACCGGCTCGATTATCTCCCCGACCGCACACAGCTTCGAGAAGCCTACCGCCTGGCTGAATTGTTGGTCAAGCGCCTACAAGCTTTCCGCAATACCATCGCACCCGATCAACCCTGGCTGCGTGAAGAACTGCTCATGTACGAAGTTGAAGACAAAAACACAACTCCATTCGATTGAATAATCTTGCGGTGAACGAGCGCCATCGTCCACCGTCCATCGTCCCGAAACAGACGAATCGACATCCAAAGGATCGCTATCATGAACATCGACCAAGCCAATCGTGAAGCAACCGACCGCATGATCGAAGCCCGGCCCGTATTGGTGGGCGTGGAAAAAGCGCTGGACGTGATCCCTGGCATGCGCGAGAATCTACTCATGCACGCCGGGCCGCCGATCACCTGGGAACGGGCGTCCGGCCCTATGCGCGGGGCCATCACCGGGGCGCTGATCTTCGAGGGTAAAGCCAAAGACGAGGCCGAAGCCGCGAAGCTGGTAACATCGGGGGAGATCACGCTGGAGCCATGCCATCATCACCAGTCGGTGGGGCCGATGGCCGGGCTGACTTCGGCCTCGATGCAGGTTTACATCATCGAAAACAAAACCCACGGCAATTTCGCTTATTCCAACCTGAACGAGGGCTATGGCAAGGTGCTGCGCTACGGCGCTTACGACGCCAGCGTGATGGAGCGCATGCACTGGATGAATGATGTCATGGCTCCGGTACTGCGCGACGCCATCGCATCTAGCGGCGGTGTCGACATCCGCGCCCTGTTGGGCGAGGCTCTGCACATGGGCGATGAAGGCCACAATCGCAACAAGGCTGGCTCCATCCTCTATTTGAAGGCGCTGGCCCCGCACGTGGCCAAGGCCGCACCCAGCCCTCAAACCGCCGCCGACATCCTCAAGGCCATCGGCGACAACGCCCTGGCCGTGCTCAATCCGGTCATGGCCGCGTGCAAGGCCGCGGCGGACGCCGGATTCAGCATCGAGGGCAGCACGATTGTGTCGGTGATGGCCCGAAATGGCACGGATTTCGGGATTCGGGTCAGCGGGTTGGGCGAGCAGTGGTTCACCGGGCCTGTGGGTACGCCTCAAGGCTTGTACTTCCCCGGATTCACGGCGGCGGACGCCAGCGGCGACATCGGCGACAGCACGATCACCGAGACAGCGGGCATCGGCGGTTTTGCCATGGCGACGGCTCCGGCCATCGTCACCTTCGTCAGCGGCACACCTAAGGACGCCATCAACGCCACGATGGAGATGTACGAGATCACCTTCACCGAGCACAAATACTACAACATGCCCGTGCTCGACTTCCGGGGCACACCCACCGGCATCGATATCCGCAAAGTGGTGGAGACTGGCATCACGCCGCGCATCAACACCGGCATCGCCCACAAAAACGCTGGCGTCGGCCAGGTGGGGGCAGGGCTTGTGCGCCCGCCGATGAGTATTTTTGAAGAGGCGTTGATTGCGTACGCTGAACGATACGGTTTTTAACTGATTGACGGTCAGACGATGGGACGAAGATGGACGATTGTGTTCGTCAAAATTCGTCCATCTTCGTCTATCTTCGTCACTTTCTCGCACGTAAGTTAATAAAACGGAGTTCTCTCATGAACCGCGAACAACTCATCCAAACATTATCCGAAGCCAAAATCTACGACCTGAGTCAAGAACTAAGTATCTTTACCCCGCCGTGGCCGGGGGACAAGGCGCTGGAGATCACCTTTTTCAAACGCGTAACCGGGGCCTTTGGCGGCGGGCAAGGCGCCAACGGCCAGTTGATCAGCTGGAGCAACACCACCGGCACGCATCTCGTGGGCGAGCGCGCCTATCATTCGGGTGGGCGGGCGCTGGCCGACATCCCGCTCGACGCCCTCATGGGCGAGGGCGTGGTCGCCGACATCTCGCATCTCGTCTCCGATTACAGCGTTTACACGCCGGACATGATTCAAAGCGTGGTCGAGGTGAAGAAAGGCGACATCCTCATCGTCAACACCGGATACCATCGCTTTTCCTTCGACCAGCCCGATATTTTCAATGAACACGCCCAGGGCGGGGTCGAGAGCAAAGAGTTCGGGTTCCTGGTCAAACATCCAGGCCCGTCCATCGAATTTTACAAATGGGCGCTGGACATGGAATTGAAGATTGTGGGCGTCGATTGCGGCATGGCCGAGCATCCCATGAACACGCCTATCCGCAAGATGCACGCCGGCGACTTTGCCAAAGCCGAAGCCAAGTTGCTGGCCGAGCACGGAAAAAGTTGGGATGAGATGTTCCCGCCGGAGGAGTATTACCGCCTGACGCACATGGACATCCCCAAGGCGCATCTGCTCTTCGCCGAATCGATCATCGGCCAGATCGACGAGCTCAACAACCAGCGCGCCTGGTTCATGATGATGCCGCTGCCCTTCATGGAAGCGGAAAGCTCGTGGATGCGCCCGGTGGCCTATCGCCCGCCCGCAGGCATGAGCGAGGCCGATTTCTTCGCCATGATGGCCGAGGCCGAGGTGCTGGACTTCACCCTGCCGTTCAGCGTGCAGGTTCCGCAGTGGGCGAATTACGAGCCGCTGACCGTGCGCAACCACAAGCGTGTGGGCGGGCAGGATTTCGGAATGGGCCGCAACAATGCCATCTGCAAGGCCAGCTTCCATCTTGCCTCTCACATGGACGGCGAAAAGCACTTCTGGTCGCGAGGGCGTACCATCGGCCAGGTGCCGTTGGAGCATTGGGTCGGTCCTGGCGCTATCGCCGACATCTCGCACCTGGTCTCCGATCTGGACACTTACACGCCGGAAATGCTCGAAAGCGTCGTAGAGATTCGGGAGGGCGACATCTTGCTTATCAAGACCGGCTTCCACAAATACGGCTGGAACAGCCCCGATTCCGACGAATTCCGCTACATGATCCGGCATCCCGGCCCCTCGCCCGACTTCTCGGACTGGTGCGTGGCGAAGAAAATCAAATGGCTGGGCATCGACGCCGTCAGCCAGGATCACCCTATGAACACGATCCAGCGCATCTGGCATCCCAAGACCTTCGCCGAGGCAAATGCCAAGCTGATCAAGATTTACGGCAAGGACTGGGACGAGATGTACCCGCTCGACAGGTTTTATCAGGACACGCACCTGAATCTGTTCCCGCGCGGCATCGTCCACGCCGAAAACCTGGGCGCCGACATCGCCCACACCCCCAGCGGACGCTACTACCTGGCCGTCTATCTGCCCAAAGGTATGGAAACGGCGTCGATGTGGGGGAGGTTTATTGCGATTAGAGAAGGCGGTACAAGTTGATGGTTGTCGCTTGAACACACTTCTGAATTTTGTCACTTTGACGATGGACGGCAGACGATAGACGACGGAAGTCCTCACGATCTAACGTCCGCCGTCTATCGTCCATCGTCTGAACCGGAGTCCCCATGAAACCAGCCCCATTCCAATACTTCGCACCGCGGACGTTGGATGAAGCCATCGATCTGGTGGCCGAACACGGCTACGACGCCAAAATCCTGGCGGGCGGGCAAAGCCTGATCCCGACCATGAATTTCCGGCTCGCCCAACCGGCAGTGCTGATCGACCTCAATCACATCCCCGAATTGAATTACATCCAGCCCAATCGCGATGGCGGCGTGCGCATCGGAGCCATGACCCGGCAGGCGCGGGTCGAGCGGGATGACCTGATCGCCGCGGCCACCCCCCTGATCCACGACACGATCCCCCACATCGCTCACCCGCAGATACGCAATCGCGGCACCTTTGGCGGCTCTATCGCTCACGCCGACCCGGCTTCCGAACTGCCCTCGGTGCTGGTCACTCTGGGCGGCCAGATATTGGCCCGCAGCAAGCGGGGCGAGCGTTGGATCCATGCCGACAACTGTTTTCTAGGCATTTTCACCACGGCGATGGAGGTAGACGAAATCCTGACCGAGGTGCGCTTCCCGGCCACGCCGCCGCGAGCAGGCTGGTCGATAAAAGAGACGGCACGACGGCATGGCGATTATGCTCTGGTCGGGGTGACGGCGCAGGTGAATCTGGCGGCGGACAACACCTGCGGCTATGCCCGACTTACTTTCTTCGGCGTGGGGGATGGGCCAGTCCCGGCCATGCAGGCGGGCGCTATCCTGCGCGGCGAGAAACCTACGAGCGACGCCATCGCCGAAGCCGCCCGCACCGCCGCCCAAGAAGATATGGAACCGGGCGGCGACTTGCATGCCAGCAGCGAATTCCGCCGCCATCTGGCCGAGGTATTGGGGCGGCGGGCTCTCACCGAAGCATTCGAGCGAGCGACCACGCGAGGGGGTGTGGCATGAACAACCTGATCGAGATTTCCGTCACAGTCAATGGCACGCCCTGCCGGCGGGAGGTGGAACCCCGGCTGTTGCTCAGCGATTTCCTGCGCCACGACCTCGACCTGACCGGCACGCATGTGGGCTGCGAGCATGGCGTGTGTGGAGCTTGCACAGTCTTGCTTGATGGGGTGGCCGTGCGTTCCTGCCTGGTCTTCGCTGTACAGGCTGATGGCCATGATGTGATGACCGTGGAAGGATTGGCTGCCAGCCAGGATAATCTGCATCCTTTACAGGAAGCATTCCGCCAGGCGCATGGCCTGCAATGCGGCTTCTGCACCCCCGGCTTTCTTATGACTCTCGTCCCCTTCCTGGTCGAGAACCCAAGCCCGACCGAATCGGAAATCCGCGAGGCGATCTCCGGCAATCTTTGCCGCTGCACGGGTTATCAGCACATCGTGCAGGCGGTGCAGATTGCGGCGGAAAATATGCACGGGTGAATTTGGTATTGACATCCTGTTGTATACAATGATAATGTACAATTATGATTGACCTGAATCAGATCGAAGGATTTGAATGGGACGATGGCAATCAGACCAAGAATTGGGTCGGTCATCAAGTGTCAACGACCGAATGCGAGGAGGTGTTTTTCAATCTCCCCCTCTTGCTCGTCGATGACATACGACATTCACAGGTCGAGAAGCGTTGCTACGTGTTGGGACAAACCAATGCGGATCGGCGCTTGTTTATCGCATTCACTGTCCGTACGAAACGCATCCGTGTGATTTCCGCCCGTGATATGAGCCGCAAGGAGCGTCAGAAATATGCCGAAGCCAATCCCTGAATTCAAAAACGAAGATGAAGAGCGCCAGTTTTGGGCCGAACATGATTCTACCGAGTACCTCGACTGGGATCGATCTGAACGCGTGGTTTTCCCCAAGCTGAAACCTTCGACGAAAACCATCTCGTTACGCATGCCGGAATCAATGCTCAATCAGATTCGGGTTTTGGCAAACAAACGAGACGTGCCCTATCAATCGCTCATCAAGATATTTCTACAAGAGCGGATTGATGATGAGTTTCATAAGCAGCCCACTCCCTGATGACGCTCAAGCCCTGGCCCGAACAGCACCCGAATCCGACCGAATCGGAAATCCATGAGGCGATCTCCGGCAATCTCTGCCGCTGCACGGGTTACCAGCATATCGTGCAGGCGGTGCAGATTGCGGCGAGGAAGATGACCGGATGATTCGATAGGCTTTTGTAGCATTGTAATGTGTAAGCCCACGTGTTACAATGGATCATGATCGTTGGTTTTCGTCATCGAGGACTTAAGCGTCTTTACGAGCAAGGAGATAAAAGCGGTATTGGCGCCAACATTCGTGGCCGTGTCGAGCGAATTCTATTCATTCTTGACCAAGCCGAAACCCTTGAGGAGATAGATCTACCAGGATTCCGGCTGCACCAGCTTTCGGGCGCTCGAAAAGATGCATGGAGCATCCGGGTGACTGGTAACTGGCGGATTACTTTTTCCTTTGAAGATGGCAACGTATCTGATGCCGATCTTGAAGACTATCATTAATGGGGAGGATGCTACATGTCCATGAAGAGCCCACCGCATCCAGGCGGTGTCGTTAAAGATTGCATTGAGGACCTGGGGCTGTCAGTCACAGACGCTGCCAAGGTGCTTGATGTCACGCGCCCTACCTTATCAAGGGTGATCAACGGCCGCTCTGCCATCTCACCAGAAATGGCAATCAGACTCTCCAAAGCATTTGGCAGCACACCTGAGATGTGGCTGCGGATGCAGACTGCCTACGATCTTGCGCAAGCCCGCAAGCATGCTGATGCCATAAACGTGCAGCGCTATGAACCGGCACAGCAGTCGATATCGCTGTGACCGAAGAACTGATTGCTTGATGTTCAATCGATTAGACAGGGAGTGTTCACCGCTGCATAATCATGATTTTCCCAGTAGCCGCAGGTGTGCTCACTTTTTCCCTGGTTTCCACATGACTTTCATCCCCTTCCTGGGTGAGAATCCGAAATCCGTGAGGCGCTCTCCGGCAATTTCTGTCGCTGCACGGGCCATCAGCATATCGTGCAGGCGGTGCAGATTGCGGCGGGCACACTCATGCGAGAGAGGATGAGGACAGTGAAGTGAGCAAACCAGTCAGACAACCATTGTTTGAAGTATTCGGTTACCCGTGTAACGACCTCTCAGAACGCGCACAGCGATATCGGAACTTGAGATTGTGTCCGTTTAATAACAAAGTCCCAAGTTGCACTAAGGATAAAGCTAATGATCCTCTAGGCGTCTGTAGCATCAATTATGACAACGATGATAAAGTAGAGCCAGTCATTACTTGCCCGATCCGCTTTCGTCAAGATTGGATCATTGCAGAAAATGCGGCATCTTTTTTCTTTGGAAATGAAAGCGCTTGGACTAGTCTGGCTGAAGTAAGACTAAGAGATAAGGATGGTCAATCGGCAGGAAATATAGATTTGGTATTGGTCGCCTATGATGAACGTGGGGAAGTTTTTGATTTTGGATCGCTAGAGATCCAAGCGGTATACATTTCTGGAAATGTACGGCGGCCTTTCGAATACTACATGGGAGATCAGGCAAATAGGCAGAATATGGATTGGGGTATGCTGGCAGATTATTATCCTCGTCCTGATTTTCTTTCTTCGTCGAGAAAGAGATTGGTTCCTCAGATGCTGTACAAAGGCGGAATCCTGAAGCAATGGGGCAAGAAGCAGGCTGTTGCGCTTCAGCGCATCTTTTATCAGACTCTTCCACAATTACCCGAAGTGCCAAGAGAAAAGGCTGACATTGCCTGGTTTTTATACGATTTAGAGCCTGTCAACAATTATTTTCAACTTGTCCTCTCAAAAATAAGCTATACTGAGTTTTGGCCTGCACTCAATACGATTACGACACCGGCTGCAGGTGATGTAGCAGACTTTGTTGAGGTGTTACAAAGCAGGCTCGCTGAAAAACAGGGCGGTACACCTCCTGACGCCCCAACAATCACAGATGTAGAGTTGTCATGACGGTTCAACTTTCCCTGTTCGAAAAAGAAACCGAAACGGATGCAGCGAAAGCACCCCGATCTGATCTGGTTAATGTCGCATCTGTTCCGATGCGGAGTCCTTTTCGCTATGCCGGTGGCAAGACTTGGCTCGTACCACGTATAAGAACATGGTTGAAAGAAAGGGGTGGGCCGGATAAAGAGCTATTTGAGATTTTTGCAGGCGGTGGAATTGTCAGCTTGACTGCTATATTCGAAGATTTGGTCGGGTCAGTGACTATGGTGGAGCTAGATGAAGGCGTGGCAGCGGTGTGGCAAGTTATTACTCAGGGCAATGCACAATGGTTAGCCGATAAGATTGCTACCTTCGAACTCACCCCTGAATCAGCACGAGATGCAATTGCGAGAGGAGCTCAGTCGGTTGAAGACTTGGCGTTTGCAACAATCGTAAAGAACCGGGTTAATCGTGGCGGCATCCTGGCCGATGGGGCCAGTTTCGTGAAGTATGGCGAGAGTGGTAAAGGAATCCTCTCCCGTTGGTATCCCAAAACACTCAAACGCCGAATCCTTGAAATCGACCTAGTTCGAGACAGAATCCATTTTATTCAAGGCGATGGTTTCGACATTTGTCGCCTGAACCAATCACGTATCGATGCCCTCTTTTTTATTGACCCACCCTACGTAAAAGCGGGCAGGCGATTATATAAGTATTCAGAGATTGATCACGAAAGACTATTTCACCAAGCATACCGACTCAAAGGCGATTTCCTAATGACCTATGACGACAATATCGAAATTCGGCAGCTTGCTGATATGTGCGGATTTGAGATGCGACCTATTGCAATGAAGACAACACACCATGCCGAAAAGTCAGAGCTGTTGATTGGAAGAAATCTAGACTGGTTGGATGACTGATTTTTCCATGAGCAACCAAGACATCCGCTGGATTCAGCGCTTCAATCACTACACCAACGCTCTGGCGCAATTGCGTGACGCTGTAGAACTCGCACAGCAGCGACCGCTTTCCAGACTCGAAGAGCAGGGATTGATCCAGGCTTTTGAATTTACGCACGAATTGGCCTGGAACAGCCTGAAAGATTTCCTGGAAAGTCGCGGCGTGCAAAATCTCTATGGTTCGAAAGACACGACTCGTGAGGCGTTTAAGACGGAGCTAATCGAGAATGGCGACGTGTGGATGGAGATGATTCAAAGTCGAAATCTGACATCCCACACTTACGACGAAACAACAGCCGCCCAAATTGCATCGGCCATTCGCAACAGCTACTTCGCCGAATTCGAAGCGCTGCGAATCAAACTCGAAATACTGAGTCAGGAAGAAGCACCATGAACCATGGCCTTCCTCAGTCCGTCGTCGAAAGCATCAGCGCAGTGCTCAGTCGTCATCCGCAGGTCGAGAGCGCCACGCTGTTCGGGTCACGCGCCAAAGGCGACTACAAGAATGGCTCCGATATCGACCTGACGCTTCACGGCGAGCAACTGACGCTTCGCATCCTTTACAGAATTCTCAATGATCTCGACGACCTGTATCTGCCCTACACCATCGACCTCTCCATTTTCGACAACATCAGTGATCCCGACGTGATCGAGCATATCGAACGCGTGGGCGTTATCTTCTATCGAGCAGAAGATTTACCTTTGCCCGCGTAGCATAGAACCACTTGTTTCGGAGACACCGCCCATGACCACCCGCTACTTCGGCCAACGCATCACCCGCAACGAAGACCCCATGTTGCTCACCGGGCAGGCGCTGTTTACCGATGACGTGCATTTGCCCGGCATGTTGCACGCGGCTTTCGTGCGCAGCGACCACGCGCATGCCCGCATCCTCAACATCGACACTTCATACGCCCGCGAGATACCGGGCGTCGTCGCCATCTACACCGCTGAGGATTTGAGCGATTATTGGAAACCCGGCCCGCTGCTGGTCTCCCCGCCGCCCATCCCGGACATCGTCTTCCATGCCCGCACGCAGGTGCCGCTGGCCAAAGGCAAGGTGCGCTACGTGGGCGAGGCCATCGTCATGGTCGTGGCCGAAAGCCGTTACATTGCCGAGGACGCCGTCGATCAGATTTTCGTCGAGATCGAACCGCTGCCGCCGGTGGTGGACATGGAAAAGAGCCTGGAACCGGACGCTCCTCTGGTCCACGATGACCTGGAGAGTAACCTGGCGTCGCATGTCGTTCAGCGCAAAGGCGACTATGAGGCGGCCAAAGCCGAGGCTGATGTGGTCATCCGCCGCCGTTTCTACTATGACCACGGCATCGCCGCGGCCATGGAAAACCGGGGCATCGTCGCCGACTGGGATGGCAAGACGCGGCAAATGACCATCTGGGACACCACACAGGCGCCCATCCCCATCCGCAATGGCCTGGCCGGGATGCTGGGACTGAGTGAGTCGCAGGTGCGGGTGATCGCCCCCTTTATCGGTGGCGGCTTCGGGCCGAAGATCATGATGTTCTACCCGGAAGAGGTGCTGGTACCCTGGGTCTCGATGCAGCTCTGCCGCCCGGTGAAATGGATCGAAGACCGCCGCGAGAATTTCTTCGCCACCACCCAGGAACGGGATCAGGTGCACTGGTCGGAGATGGCGTTGAGCAAGGATGGGCGGATTCTGGGCGTGAAGGACGAGTTCATCCACGATACCGGCGCTTACGATCCCTACGGTCTGACCGTGCCGATCAACAGCCAGTGCACATTGCTCGGCTGCTATGATGTCCCTAACTATTATTCGGAGTTCCGGGCGGCCTTCACCAACAAGCCCATCGTCACACCCTTCCGTGGGGCGGGTCGCCAGCATGGCGTCTTCGTGATGGAACGCCTGCTCGATTTCGCCGCCCGCGAGTTGGGCATCGACCGCAACGAGATCCGCCGCCGCAATTTCATCCAGCCCGACCAGTTCCCCTACAATAACGAGATCATCTTCCAGGACTTCGCCCCGCTGGTTTATGACAGCGGCAACTACGAGCCCGCCCTCGACAAAGCCCTGGAGTTGATCGGTTACGAGCAGTTTATCAGGGAAGAGCAGCCGAAAGCGCGAGCGGAGGGCCGCAATCTGGGCATCGGCGTGGTCAGCTATGTGGAGGGCACGGGCATAGGGCCGTACGAGGGTGCGCGGGTGCAGGTCGAGCAGAGCGGCAAGGTCAGCGTGGCCACCGGCATTGGCACGCAGGGTCAGGGTCATTTCACCTCGTATGCCCAGGTCGTGGCCGAACAACTGAACGTGGACGTGCGCGACATCCGGCTGGTCACAGGCGACACCGATCATTTCCATTGGGGTACGGGTACATTCGCCAGCCGGGGGGCGGTGGTGGCGGGGAACGCCATCCACGGGGCGGCGGTGGCTGTTCGTAAGAAAGTGCTGCACATCGCCAGCGAAGAGCTGGAAGTTTCGCCGGATGATTTGGAACTGGTGGACGGCACAGTGCGGGTCAAGGGCGTGCCGGATTCGGCCATCAAGTTGGGTGACCTGGCCCGCAAGGCCAACCCCCTGCGCGGGGCGGTCAAGCACGACCACGAGCCGGGGCTGGAAGCGACCGCCTATTTCGGGCCGGAGCGCGGGGCCACAGCCAGCGGCATCCATGCCATGATCGTCGAAGTCGATCCCGAGACGATGATCGTCCAAATCAAGCGCTATGTCACCGTCCACGATTGCGGGCGGGTGATCAATCCCCTGATCTTGGATGGGCAGATTCACGGCGGCATCGCTCAGGGCATCGGCAATGCCTTTTACGAGAAAGTGATGTTCGACGAGAGCGGGCAGTTGCTCAATGCCTCATTTATGGATTACCTGATCCCCACCGCCATGGAAGTCCCGCACATCGAAGTCGATCACCTGGAAACGCCCTCGCCGCTAAACCCATTGGGCACGAAAGGCGCGGGCGAAGCGGGCGCTATCCCCACCGGCCCAGCTTTCGCCCAGGCGGTGGAGGATGCCCTGGCCGAATTCGGCGTCGAGATTTTGGAGATACCGTTGAGTCCGAATCGGTTGTTTGAACTGTACATTGCCGGGAGAGGGGATTAGAGGTTGGGGGGATAGGAATGATCCACCAATCTCTCGTCAAACGATGAAATCAACCGACTTTTGCCAAGGGACGCCCCTGTGACGAAAACCCAAGACATTCTCGAGAAGCAGCGCAAATACCTCTGGCCGAACCACATCCTCTATTACACCGAGCCGCTGCCGCTCGATCACGGCGACGGCATGTATGTGTGGGACGTCGAAGGCAACAAGTATCTGGATTTCTTTGGCGGCATCCTCACGACCAGCGTAGGCCACAACCGGCCGGAAGTGGTGGAAGCGGCCCAAGCCCAGACGGCCAAGCTGATTCATAGCTCCACCCTCTACCCCCACGAGAACCACGTCAATCTGGCCGAGAAGCTGGCCGAACTCGCGCCAGGCGACTTGCGGGTCTCCTATTTCGCTACGTCGGGCACCGAGGCGGACGAGGCGGCGGTGCTGCTGGCGAAAGTTTACACCGGCTATCAGGAAGTGATCGCCCTGCGCCATGCCTACAGTGGTCGCTCGGCCATGGGCATGGCCCTGACCGGGCAGGCGAGTTGGCGGGTGGGCGGCACGCATATCATGGGCATCAAGCACGCGCTCAACCCCTACTGCTATCGCTGCCCCCTGAAAATGACCTACCCTGAATGCGATGTGGCCTGCGCCCAGGATGTGGAGGACGTGATCAAGACGATGACTTCGGGGCGAATCGCCGCGTTCCTGGCCGAACCAATCCAGGGCGTGGGCGGATTCGTCACCCCGCCGCCGGAATATTTCGACATTGTCAGCGAGATCGTCAAGCTGTATGGTGGGTTGTTTATCAGCGACGAGGTGCAGACCGGCTTTGGCCGCACCGGCGAGAAATGGTTCGGCATTGAGCATTGGGACGTGCAGCCCGACATCATGACCATGGCCAAGGGCATCGCCAACGGCTTCCCGCTGGCGAACACGATGACGACGCCGGAAATCGCCGAAAGCATGGTGGGCAAAGGATTGGTGATCAGCACGTTCGGCGGCAATCCCGTGTCGATAGCCGCATCGCTGGCCGCAATTGGGGTGATGGAGCAGGAAGCCGATCCGGCGCACGTGGCTGAGGTGGGGTCGCACCTGCGGGCGGGGCTCGAACGGCTGCAGGAGAAATATCCGGTGATCGGGGACGTGCGCGGCATGGGCTTGATGCAGGGCGTGGAAATGGTCAACGATCGGGCGACGAAAGAACCGGCGACCGGGGCCATCGCCCATCTCTTCGAGCAAACCAGGACCCTGGGACTGCTGATCGGCAAAGGCGGATTCTATGGGAATACGGTGCGCATCGCCCCGCCGCTGACGGCCACGAAAGCGGATGTGGACAAAGCGCTGGAAATTCTCGATATCGCCTTCGCCCATGTGCAGGAAGCGATGTGAGCGAAAAAGAAATGAATGGGCGGGGTGGGATCATTTGAGCATGGAAGCGCCTCTTCCGCCCGCCTCACTGCTCGAAGAATCCATCCAGGATCGACCGCCGGCAACCTCGCATCTGGCCCGTGCGCTAGATCGGCTGGTTTCGATTGGTGCTTCCCCAACGGATTCGCCTGATCTGCGCCATCGCAAACGCATCATCCTGGCCGCAATCTGGATCGCCGTGCCTGCCACGGCGCTTTCAGCAACCAGCTTCTATCAACTCGACGCCTATTGGGTCGTGTTCGTACTGACATTGGGCATGATCCTCAATCTGATTTGGTTGGGGGCGCTGCGCCTGCGCCCAGCGCTTTTCCCATTTTTCGTACACTGGATCTGCCTGCAAACACTCTATGACGCCATCATCATCGCTGCGTTGTTTGGCGGGCTGATAGCATCGGGCGGGAATATGATGTGGGCTTTATTAGCGCCGCTGGGGGCATTGATGGGGTTGGGCTTGAGAGCTGCACGGTTCTATTTCGCCGCCTTCGTGCTCACCCTCCTGGCATGCCTGTTTCTGCCGCTGTGGATTACGCCCATCTACACGCTCGACAATCTCAACCTCATGTTTGCGATCACCGCCATCATCGTCTGTGCATTCATCGCGGTGGTGATCGCTTATTTTGTGCGCCAGAGCGAGGATTATCAGGCCCGCTCCGACGCCCTGCTGCGCAACATCCTGCCTGCGGCCATCGCCGAACGCCTGAAGTACGAGAGCGGGCTGATCGCCGAACAGTTCGATCAGGCGTCGATCCTCTTCGCCGACGTGGTCAATTTCACGCCGATGTCGTCGGACCTGGCCCCCGACCAGCTCGTCAATCTCCTCAACGACGTTTTTAGCGAGTTCGACAGCCTGGTCGAGAAAGCCGGTATCGAGAAGATCAAGACCATCGGCGACGCCTACATGGTGGCCTCCGGCGTGCCCACTCCGCGCCCCGACCATGCCCATGCCCTGGCGACGCTCGCACTCGACCTGCGTGAGGCGCTCGACCGCTGCCAGTTCGGCGGGCGGCAACTGGCGATCCGCATCGGCATCCATTCCGGGCCGGTGGTGGCGGGCGTGATTGGTCGTAATAAGTTCAGTTATGACCTGTGGGGCGATACGGTGAACACAGCCAGTCGCATGGAATCTCACAGCCTGCCTGGCCGTATCCAGATCACCGAGGCGACCCATAGCTTGCTTGGCGACGAATTCATTTGCGAACCGCGCGGCGTGGTCGAGATCAAGGGCAAGGGGGCCATGAAGACCTGGTTCCTTGTCGGTAAAAAGTAAATGCGCAAAGCGCATTGCGGGCGACAGAATAGATTGACAAGCTATTCATGTGCGTTATAATCCTCCCAACTTCTTCCGCAAAGGTATCGGCCAGATGGATCGCGGCAAGTTAGCCGCGCACTCATTCGCCACAAGAGGTACACAAAGGCTTGCGATTTCAAATCTAATCAAGCACTTTGCGCAAGGCGTTCTTGTTTTTTGGCGCAGTAGCAGCGCAGTCCGGCTGCTATAAGCACGAGACGCCGCACAACGCGGCAGCTCGTATATTCGTTTCACTCACCACACGTTCTTAAGGAGAAGGATGCCATGAACAAGAAGATTGGTTTGTTGCTTTTGGCGTTGGCGTTGACCAGCCTGCTTATCGCAGCATGCGCCACCGCCCAACCGGCAGCGCCGGCCCCCGCCGAGCAGCCAGCGGCGGAACAGCCTGCCGAAGAAGCGACCGCCGCACCGGAAGCGGAAGCCCCAGCCGCGGAAGACATCACCCTCGCCATCGAGCATTTCAGCGTGATCGAGGGCACGACCTGGTCGGGCGCGCATGATCGGGCTGGAAAACGGCTGGCCGAAAAGTATCCAAATGTGAATTACATATTCCGCGAGCAGGTCGGCCCGGACCTCTCTGTGCCCTATGCCGAGGAAATGATCACCGGCGAGGGCGCCAACATCGTTGTCGGCAACGCCGAATTCATGGGCCTGCCGTTGCTCGACATCGCCGACAAATATCCGGATGTCAATTTCATTTCGATCATCGCCAGCGATCTGACCACGAGGCCTAACTTCCTGCGCGTATTCCCGCGGCAGTATCAGGCGCTGTATCTGGAAGGTCTGATCGCCGGCGCGCTGACGCAGACCGGCAATATCGGCATCGTCTCGGCTTTCCCCAATGTGCAGGTGATCCGCCGCACCGCTGGTTTCTATCAGGGCGTGGAGGATGCAGCCGAACTGCTCGGCAAAGACATCAACGTCTATGTGAAATACGCAGGCGACTGGTATCTGCCCCAGGAAGAACGCGACATCGCCGCCACCCTGGTCGATCAATATCAAGTTGATGTGATCACGCAGCAGACCGATTCTGGTTCACCGCTGGATGTCGCCACCGAAAAAGGCATCTGGTTTGTGGGCAAGGACATGGACATCGTCGGCGAGTACGGCTGGTCGAATACTGATACCGTGGCCGTGTCGTTCGACACCCGCTGGGAAGTCCTGTATGACAAGGTGATCCAGGCGATGATGGCCGGTGAAGCGCCGACCGAGGTTCTATACCTCGGCCTGGAATCCGGCATGACTCTGGCCGACGGCACCGAAGAAGCCACTGTGGACATCATGAACGACGGCAAGGTTGGCGTCGAGGCTATCAGCCCCAAGGCGTTGCCCCTGATCCCGCAGGAAATCGTCGATCTGGTGGCGCAGCGCCGCGAGCAGATGATGAAGGGCGAATGGGACCCCTTTACCGAACACGAGTTCGTCAGTAATGGCACGGGCCTGGAATTGGAAGGGCTGCCGATCCCGGCGGCGGGCACGGTCGTCAAGCCAGCGGGCGAGCAGCCGACGGATGCATTCCTGCTCTCGCAGTTCAACTTCGATCTGCAGGGCATGAACATCCTGGAATAGGGTAACGCCGGCGCGGTTCGCTGGTTCTCGACGTAACAGGCCTGCGCAGCCGCACGTCACAAACGTTTGAGTGAGGCTCTCACGCGATGAGTTTGTCTCAGGTGAGAGCCTCACTTGTTGGTCGTATTCGATCAAGCCGATGGTCATGCATGTCTGTCTGACAACATGAGGAATCGATGCCACGACATCTGATGGAAGGGGCCAAACGCGGCGACACGATCCTGGAGGCGCGGGGCATCACCAAGCGCTTTCCCGGCGTCGTCGCCAACGACAGGGTGGATTTCGAAATGCGGGCGGGCGAGATCCATGCGATTTTGGGTGAGAATGGGGCTGGGAAAACCACGTTGATGAAGATATTATATGGGTTGATGCAGCCGGATGAGGGCGAGATCTGGATCGGCGGCCAGAAGGTCAGACTGAATTCGCCGCTGGATGCCATCGATTTTGGTATCGGCATGGTTCATCAGAACCGCAAGCTGGTCAATGCCCATACGGTGCTGGAAAATATCATGCTGGGCCATCCCGGCGCGGGGAGAATCCTGAACAAGAAGAAGGCGGCAGAGGAAATCAGCGCCCTGTGCGACCGCTACGGTTTCAAAATCGACCTGAACGCCATGGTCTGGCAACTGTCGGAGGGGGAAAAGCAGGTGGTGGAGATTTTGAAAGCGCTTTATCGCGGGGCCAAAATCCTGATTCTGGATGAGCCGACCTCGGCCCTGGCCCCGCCTGAAACCGAAAAGCTGCTGGATTCGGTGGAAGCGATGGCCGATGATGAATTGGCGATTATCCCTTTTATCACGCACAAGCTGCCCATCGTGCTGACCACAAGTCATCGGGTCACGGTGCTGCGTCGGGGCAAAGTGATCGCCCGCCTGCAAACGGCGGACGCCACCGAGCACAGCCTGGCCAAAGAAATGGTGGGGCGTGAGGTGATTTTCAATATCGAGCGACCGCAAGTCGAGCGGGGCAAGCCGGTGTTGCAGGTGGAAAACGTGTCGGCCATGAGCAACCGGGGCTTCCTGGCCCTGCAAAATGTCTCGTTCACGGTGCACGAGGGCGAGGTCTTTGGCATCGCTGGCGTGTCGGGTAACGGGCAACACGAACTGGCCGAGGTGCTGGCCGGGCTGCGCAAAGCCGAGAGCGGGCGGGTGCTGCTCGACGGCAAGGAGATCACCCAGGCGTCCAGTCTGGAACGATGGCAGCTTGGCGTGGGCTACATCCCCGCCGAACGCAACGAGGTGGGGTCAGTCGGCGATTTCTCGCTGGTGGAGAATGTCACACTGAATTATTATTTTGACGAGAATTTCACGCGGCGGGGAATTGTGGATTATGGCAATCTACGCAAGTTGACCGAGGACCTGATCGCCGAATACGGGGTGGCGACGCCCAACGCCGATGTCAAGGCCATGAATCTCTCGGGCGGCAATCTGCAAAAGCTGATTCTGGCCCGCGTCCTCGCCCGCAGCCCGCGACTGGTGATCGCCAATCTGCCCACGCAAGGGCTGGATGTGGGGGCGACCGAGTTCGTGCAGAACCGCATCCTCGAGGCCAAGAAAGCGAAGGCTGCCGTCCTGCTGATCTCCGAAGACCTGGATGAGGTGCTGGCGCTGAGCGACCGGGTGGCGCCGATCTATGAAGGCGAATTCATGGACGACATCGCCGCCGAAGAGGTCGATCGTGATCTGGTCGGGGCTATGATGGCCGGTCTGCGCAAGGGGGTGGCGGCATGAGGATCGGCAGCCGTGAAATCCGGGTGGAGCGCAGACCATCATTGTCGGGCTGGCAAGCGGCGCGCATTTCGATTCTGGCAATCATCACAGCCCTGCTTCTATTCAGCATCATTTTCATTTTGGGCGATGTCAATCCGCTGACCGCTTATCGGGAGACGATTTCCTACGCGTTTTTCAATCCTTTCGGCCTGCCGCTGACGATGAGCCGGTTCATCTTCCTGTTGCTGTGCACCTACGCCTTTATCATTCCCTACCGGGCGGGGCTGTGGAATATCGGCATGACGGGGCAGCTTTACATCGGTTCCATTGCGGTTTTTGCCGTGCTGTTGCTGTTCGGGGGCAAGAATGCTCGTTCGGAGGATGTGACCCCGTTGCTGGTGATCCCGCTGATGGTGCTGGCGGCGATGGCGGGCGGCGCGGTTTTCGCGGGGATCGCCGGGTTCTTGCGGGGGAAATACAACATCAACGAAATTGTGGTGACGATGATCCTGAACTTCGTCGCCTTCTGGCTGGTGGCCTTCATGATCAAAGAGGGCGGGCCGTTGATGGGCGGCGGCGGCGAGGGCGAGAGTTACAGCCTGCCTGCGGCGTTGAACGGGCCCCTCATCGATGGCATCCCCTACACCATCCTCTTCGCCCTGGCGCTGGCGGGGCTGTTGTGGTTCCTCTTTGCCAAAACCAAACTCGGCTATGAGATCAAAACCTACGGCAAGAATCCGGCGGCAGCTCGTTACGCTGGCATCAACGATTTCCGCATCCCCGTGCTGGTCTTCCTCATGGGCGGGGCGCTGGCGGGGTTGGCGGGGTATCATTATTTCGCTGCCGTGCCGGGCGTGTACAAAATCTCGGTCAATTACGGCTATTTCGGCGATCTGGCCTTTTACGGCATCATCTGCGGGCTGATCTCATTGGGCAATCCCCTGGCAGCGATCCCGGTGGCGTTGCTTTTCGGCGGCCTTTCGGTGGGCGGTCGGTTCGTGCAGGGCAAATTGCATCTGGCCTTTGGCATCGACTACGCCTTGTTGGGCGTGTTGATGATCACCCTCGTGGGATTTCAATTCTTCTATCGCTATCAGATCGTAGCAGTCAAAATCGAGGAGGAGAGTATCGATGTGGGAATTCCTATCCAGGAGTCTTGAAGCTTCCACGATTTTCACATTCGCCGCCCTGGGCGAATTGATCGGCCAGCGTTCGGGCGTCTTGAACGTCGGCATCGAGGGCGTGATGCTGTTCGGGGCCACGCTGGGATTCATCGCCGCCCAGACGACCGGCAGCTATCTGATCGGCTTCCTCGTCGCCATCCTTGTCGGAGCGCTGCTGGGCGCGCTGCACGGCTTCTTCTCCATCACCCTGGGCGTCGATCAGGTCGTCAGCGGCATGGGCATCTGGATTCTGGGCTTCGGCCTCACCACCTACATCGGCAACCCCTACACCGGCCCCCTGGGCATGCCTCGTATCGCCCCCATCTTTGGCATCTCACCCTTCTTCTGGCTTGGCCTGATCATGGTTTTCGTCACCTGGTTCGTGTTGACACGCACCAGCCTGGGCCTGCGCATCCGGGCGGTGGGCGAGAATCCCGGCGTGGCGGAGGTATCGGGCATCAGCGTGGCCCGCACCCGCTATCTGTGCGTGATCGTGGGCGGGATGCTGATGGGCTTTGCCGGGGCGGTTTATTCACTCGATTACAACCCGGTGTGGAATTACAACTTCCTGATGGGCTGGGGGTTCATCGCCCTGGCGCTGGTGTTCTTCTCGATGTGGAACCCCTGGCTGCTGCTTGGCGGCTCGTTGCTGTTCGGCACGCTGTGGCAGCTTTCGCTCAACCCGCAACTGGTGTTGCCCGGCGTGCTCTCACGCTACATCTGGCGCACCATCCCCTTCGTCATCACCCTGGCGGTATTGCTGTTGATGTCGACCAAGTGGTTCCGAGGGCAATGGGGCGCGGCCAAGCCCGAGGCGTTGGGGCTGCCGTATCACAAGGAGTGAGGGCGACTGGCGGGTACTCGCCGCCGTTTTTTTGATTTCAGTACCGACGGTCGGGTCGAGATTGACCAGGCAGACCTCGAAGCGCTTGACTAACATTCCCACTCATTTTCTTCCCATTCCATTAAAACGAACGGCTCATCATCAAGCAGTTGATCATCTTCGGCCTCTGCCATGATCTTGAATTGCTCGTCCCACCGGCTTCGGGGCTGATGAGGCGAACGCACGACCAATTGGCCTGACAAGACTTCCAACTCAACCTCGTTGTCGAAGTCAAGCTGCTCCAGAATGGGTTTGGGGATGCGGATGCCCTGCGAATTGCCGATTTGAATGGTTCGAGTTTTGACTACATTCTTACACATTCATTTAAGTGGTTGTTTAGCAAGATCCTTAACAAAAGCCTCAAATTCTGGCGAGTAGTATTGATTCGTTTGAAGTATTTTCCAAGCCTCTTCAAATGCTACCATTCTGAAACAATCTCGCATCCCACTTTCCCACAAATCCCATACATTTTTAGCAATAAAGTTCTCTTTATACAAATAATATTCTTCTGTAACTGTTCACCTTGTCGCCTGCGGACAAAGTGTGTTGCACGAATAAAGAGGATTGTGTAGACTGCGCCGCCATGACCGAGGAATCCCTGCGCCAGTTGTCGAAGGAAGAGCTGATTGCCCTCTG
>JAGFJG010000177.1 GCA_024102915.1 Caldilineales bacterium | reverse complement strand
GGCTGATGGTAAGGTACAATTCTGCTCGTAGGTCATGGCTGTGCTCCTTGCTAGTGATTTGATTGGTCACCAGAGGATACACCATGACCTACTGCCTTGAAATTACAGAACGAAGTTTACACTCTCGGACCCAATTGGGAAATGTGAATCCCGAAATCACACCTACTTATGAGCCTTCATATACGCCAACCGTCACAGTTTCTTCAACGCCCATCCCCACCTTCACGCCGACGCCGCGTCCGCCAACGAACACTCCTACAGCTTCTTTCACGCCGACTGCAACGCCTACAACCACCCACACCCCGACGCCTCAATCTGAACAACAGTATTCCTATTGGTTCCCATATGTCGATCCCAACAGAACTCCTGGCGACAATGCCTTCAAGAGCGTCATTGGTGCAAGCGTTATTGTAACCGCGAATATCTTCATCGATGAAGATTTTGACGGTGTACTAGATACTGATGAACTCAACGCCATAATAGAACCATCACAAGAACCTGTAGAGTTATTTGATGGCGAGCTTTCAGGCGCCGTTCGTTTGGTGAGTGATCAACCATTGCAAGTATATGTGGATTATTGGACTGCCTTGAGTGGGCCGTGGGATGAAGGCTGGTATCAGTACGCAAATGCTGTTCCTGGTCGCCTCTTTGTTGTGCCCCTGAGCGATGATCACGGCGAAATATACATTCTTGCCACAGAAAACGACACCGAAATCCGCATTAACGGTTCCACAAATGCGAGCCTAAATATTGGCCAATCATATACCATCCCCGCTGTTGCAGGAGAGACAATAGCTACAAACAAACCGGTTGCCGTTGCTTTCATCAGCAACAACAGGAGCAATCGCGATTCGACAGGAGCGGTAAGTCTTATTCCCATCTCGACCTATGGCACGACGTTCTGGACTCCTAGGAACATTGATTTGCACGGCATCATTCGATCCGACAATCGTCGGCTGGTTATCACATATGAGAATGGTGATATCGAGACTAGACCAATGCCATCGACTCCTTCACGAATGATAACAGAACGGCCTGCCTCAGTGTATTGGGTTTTTGACGTGCTCATGGATGATCCCGCATCATCCAGTGACCGGCGAAGGCTAGGCATGTTGGCGCTCACATCGCAGAACAGGCTGCCAAACGAATACATCAATGCTAGCTACATCGTTTCGACGGCTGATGGTAATGTCGTCGAGATCGATGAGGACTACGATGGGCTTTTTGATAAACAAGTCATCCTAAACTCAGGTGAAATGTATCCATCTGCATATCAGCGAGAAGGTGGCCGTCATCAGTACTTCATTCCGGTCTATTTGGGACACGTCAGAGCCAGCAATCCATTGTTTGCATGGCAAATCGGTCTAGGCGCTTGGAATGGGGTTGATGAACAAGTGGGCATGACGGAACAAAGAGGACTCAGCCTTGAATTCCCCTCTCCCACACCTACACCTCGCCCCAACCAACCCACTCCCACCCCCAAACCACCCACCCCCACCGCCACACCCGACTTCCCCGATTGCCGTCTCACCATCGACAAGCAGGCCTTTCCCTCGGTCGTCCGCATCGATGAGCAGGTCGGGGTCACCCTCAAGCTGGAGGGCGAGTGCGATTCCGAGGTGGGTGCTGCCATCGATGTGGCCCTCGTCATCGACCGCTCTAACTCCATGTGCGGCAGCAAGCTCGGCCAGGCGCAGGCGGCAGGCGAAGTCTTCTTGCAGAGCATGGCCTTCCCGCCCGATCAGGCCAGCGTCATTTCCTTCGCCTCCACCGCTCTGCTGCACAGCGGCCTCACCGGCAACCGCACCACCGCCACAAACGCTCTCTACAACATCACCTGCGGCGGCTTTTCCCGCATCGATGCCGGGCTGATCAAAGCCTTCGAGGAGATGTCCAATTCCAGGCGCGTGGCCGGGCACACGCCCGCCGTCATCCTCCTCACCGACGGCAAACCCGAAGGCGTCTACGCCGACGATGTGCGCGCCGCCGCTAAGAAGCTGCGTGACGCCAATATCCAGGTCTACGCCATCGGCCTGGGCAATGACGTCAATGCTCCTCTTCTGCGCGAGATTGCTTCCCAACCTGATTTCTATTACCAGTCGCCCAGCCCCGACCAGCTTGCCCAAATCTACACCCGGTTGGCCGGGCAACTGCGCAATGTCCCTGCCGCCAACATCGACATCACCGACATCATCGGCGCTAATTTCGAACTCGTGCCCAATTCCTTCAGCGGGGCTGCCAGTCCCCAAGTCTACGGCAACTCCCTCCTTTGGCATTTCCCTGGTCTCGATAGCGGCCAAACTGAGGTCAACTTCCGCATCAAGCCCAAGGCTTGCGGTACATTCCCCGCCAATCAATCTGCCAGCGTCAGCTTTGACGACAATCGCGGCAATCGTCGCACCCTTACCTTCCCCGTGCCCACGGTGACGGTGCAATGTGAAAACCTCACCGACGTGTTCGTGCGGGACAACGACCGTGACAACGGGCTCGTACCCTCCGGCGAACCCTGGTGGCTCAGCCCCGACCTGTGGGTGCGAAACAATGATGACGGCGGCGCCGTGCACCAGAACCCCATCGGCGGCCAGCGCAATTATATCTACGCCCGCGTGTGGAACCGGGGCAGCACCACCGTCCAGAATATCGACGTCAACCTCTACTTCGCCCAGACCAGTCTGGGTCTTGTCTGGCCCGATGACTGGAACGAACTCAGCCCCTCGCGCACCATCGCCAGCCTGGCTCCGGGTCAATCGGCTGTGGTCTCCATCCCCTGGGACACGCCTAATCTGGCCGGGCATTTCTGTCTGTTCGTGCGCATCAATGCCCCAGGCGATCCCCTGCGCGTCAATAATGTAGAATGGGAAAACAACCTGGCCATGCACAACCTGCATATCCTGGAATATCCACAGCCGCAGGCGGGAGCCTGCAACCTCGATGACAACGGCCTGCAAACCGACCGCGTGGCGTTCGATGTAGCGAACACCCTGGGCAATTCCACCCTGGTCGATTTGACCATCACTGTCAGCAACCTTGGCAGCGATGCCGAGGTGCGCTTCGAGCCGGGGCCGCTTACCGGACGCTGGGCCTCGTTGGACGGATTGGAACCGGAACCGGATGGTCGTCTGCTGGTTACGAGTTTCCCCGCCCGGCTGTATGGCATCCGCATGAATCCGGGCGAACAGCGCACTGTGCATGTGGAAGTAAAAGCGCCGGGCAACAGCCGCTTCACCATCGGATTGACCGAATATATTCGGGGCAAGGTGGTGGGCGGCAACACCTATCAGCGATATCTCCCCCCCTGCCCGCTCGCCCTCCCCTTGATTCTGCAAACGTCCCAATCATTGCCAACACCCACGCCGACAGCCACGCCCTGCCCCACCGACGATTACACCCCGCCTGATGTCATACTTGCGCTCGACCGCTCCGGGAGTATGGAGGGAGAGAAGTTGGCCGCGGCTAAGAATGCGGTCAGTATCTTTTTGAACGAGATGGACTTAACGCAAGAGCAGGCAGGCATTGTTTCCTTCGCTGGCGACGCTCGCCTCGACCAGATACTGACCCTCAATATCGCTTCCCTCAACCTTGCACTGAGCCAAGTCAGTGCTGGCAGCGATACGGCGATCGGCGAAGGCATCGCCCTGGCGCAAGAGGAATTACAGAGCGGACGTCACGTACCCGACCACACGTCCGTGATCGTTCTGCTCAGCGACGGCCAGAATACGGTTGGACAGGACCCACTCGCTGCTGCCAGCGCCGCCAAAGCGGCGGGTACTCGCATCGTCACTATCGGCCTCGGCGATGATGCCGATCATAGTCTCTTACGGCAAATTGCCTCTCAAGCAGGCGATTACTATTTTGCGCCAAGTCCGCATGACCTCGTAGACATTTATCGCTCCATCGCTGGCAAGATAAGCTGCTATCCATGAAGAAACAGCAGGTCAGGACCCAGCCATCGCTGAACTCCCGACCTTTGATCTCTGATCACAGATCTCCGCCTACCCCTCCCTCAACTCCGCCCCAAGTTCCAATCCTGGTTCATAGATAATCGACGACAACGACTCATCCGATGACGCGAACGTGAGAACCAGCACTTCGGCGTGGAGATTGTGCGCGCGTTGCAGCATGGCCGAAATATCATCGACGACTGCACCGATCATGAAAGGCTCTCGGCAACTGCCGCAGATTTCGGCAGGCACATCTTTGATGACCACAACGCTGGCATCCAGCACAAACGGAATCGTTGCTTTACCAAGACTCATACGTCCGCCGCATACAGGACAGGCGCTATTTCCGACGTGTTTTCCAGTCATTTTCCCATTCCTCACGAGAAGGATGATAGATTGTAACGATCAGTAATCGTGCATTGTCCTCGTCGAGAGCGACGACTGCATGAAACGGCTCGCCCGACGACAACGTGCTAAAAACCAAACAATCCGGCAAAGGCCGATGCTTCGACGGATAATCCTCGATTACCTCACAGGAAGATAATCCGACCTCAACCGCCCGCCGTTGCCAACCTTCATTGACCAGTTCGGCTACAGCATGGCGAGACCATAGGATGAGTGATCCCGTTGGATCGTGCTCATTCTCCGCGGAGATTCTGCGAATGAAGGATTGTTTATCTGCGAATTCCATGATGCCAGAAGCCTGTTGATGTGTCTGTAATTTCGACGAGGGTCGTTTGGACGAATGATGAAGCCTACCCTTCCCGCAACTCCGCCCCAATCTCCCGCTCCAACCGCCCCACGATCTTGCGGCGCAGCTTGGCCGTGTCTTTGTCGGTCAGGGTCTTGGTCGGGGACTGGAAGGTGAGCGAATAAGCCAGGGATTTTTTGCCGGTCGGGATCGACTTACCGCGATACACGTCGAACAGGGTGACGTCGGTCAACGCGTCGCCGCCGGTCTGGCGGATCAGCGCGTCCACCTGCCCGGCGGGCACGCCTTCGTCCACAATCAGGGCGATGTCCTCCTTCACCGGCGGGAACTCACTGAAATCGCGGGCGCGAACCGCAAGCTGGAACGCGAGCAGCAATGGATCGAGGGCGATGTCGGCCACAGCCACCGGCTGGGCGGGCAGTTCGAAAGCCTGGCGCACGCGCGGGTGCAATTCGCCCAGCACGCCGAGCACTTCGCCATTGAGCACGAGATGGGCGCAGCGCGGGCCGCAGTAGGGCGCCCGCGCGGGTTCGTAAACGACCTCCGCGCCCAGGCGCTCGAACAGCGCTTCCAGCACGCCTTTGAGATCATAGAAATCCATGGGCTCGTCGTCGCCGCCCAGCCACGATCCGTTCTGGCGGGGGCCGGTGAGAGCCAGGGTGAGGCGGCGCTGCTCCAGCGGCAGTTCGCCATCGCCGAGTTCGGGCAGATACACCAGGCCGATCTCGAAACTGGTCAGCCGCTCGGCCCGGCGCAGATTGCGTTGCAAATCTTCCAACATGCTGACCAGCATCTCCCGCCGCATGACGACACGCTCGCTGGACATGGGGTTAGCCAGGGTGACGAATTGATCGGCGGTCGGGGCAGAGTCAGGCCGGTCGGGATAGAGCCGGGCGTGATTCTCGACGGTGGTGAGGCTATAGCCGATGGTCTCTTGCAGGCCGGCTGCGGTGAGGATATCGCGGATGCGTTCTTCCTGTTCGATGGGCCAGTTACGGCGCTGCGGCGGCAGGTCGTCGGCCAAGAGTGTGACAGGGAGTTCGTCGTAGCCGTAGATACGCGCAATCTCTTCCAGCAGGTCGGCGGGGATGGTGACATCGAGGCGATACCAGGGCACTGCGGCCCAAATGGTCTCTCCCTCGACCCTGGTCTCGAACTCCAGCCGCTGCAAAATCTCGACCACCTCGATCTGGCTGAGGTCGATGCCTAAAATGCGGCGCACTTCCCCGGCAGTGATCGGGACTTCGACCGTCTGTTGCGGGCGAGGATAATCCTCGACGATGCCGGAGGCGATATGGCCGCCGCCCAAATCGGCCATCAACTGCGCCCCGCGCACATTGCCGATGGGGTCGAGTTCGGAAGGCACGCCGCGGCTGAAGCGATAGGCCGCTTCCGACGGCAGCTTTTGGGCCATGGCCGTGCGGCGGATGTTGATGAAGTTGAAAGTGGCCGATTCCAGCAGCACATTGCGCGTCGTTTCCGAGACCTCGGTCTCCTCGCCGCCCATGATGCCGCCGATGCCCACCGGCCCAGCGCTGTCGCAGATCATGAGCGTGTCGGCGTCGAGGGTGCGGCGCTGGCCGTCCAACGTCGTGAATTTGTCGCCCTCGGCGGCGCGGCGCACGATGATGGTGACGCTGTCGTCGCCGACCGAGCGGGCGCGGGCCAACAGGCTGTCGTAATCGAAGGCGTGCAGAGGCTTGCCCCACTCGAACATCACGTAGTTGGTGATGTCGACCAGATTGCTGATGGGGCGCTGGCCGACCAACCGCAGGCGGCGCTGCATCCAGAAGGGCGATGGCCGGACCTCGACATCACGGATGACGGTGGCGGTGAAGCGATAGCACAGATCGGGGTCTTCGATAATCACGTCGACATAGTCGCTGGCGGGGGGATCGCTGGTCTGCCAGGTAGGCATAGGGATGTGCAAGGGCGCGCCAGTGATGGCCGCCACTTCGCGGGCCACGCCGATGATGGAGGCGATGCGGATCATGTTGGGCGTGACGGCGATATCCAGCACCACGTCGCCCAGATAATCGGCCAGAGGCATGCCCACGGGCGCGTCGTCGGGCAGGATGAGGATGCCCTCGTGCTCGTCCGATAGGCCCAATTCCCGCTCGGAACAGGCCATGCCCTCGGATTGAATGCCGCGTATCTTGCCGGCCTGGAGTTTCATCGTTTTGAAGCTGTCGGCGTAGGGGTCGATGAGGATGGCGCCGATGGTGGCGAAGGCGATCTTGTGACCGCTGTCGCCGGGTTGCAAGTTGGGCGCGCCGGTGATGATCGTCATGGGCTCGCCTGTGCCGTAATCCACCGTCGCCAATAACAGGCGGTCGGCGTCGGGATGGCGCTTGGTCTGCAAAATCTGGCCGACGAAAAGCGCGTCGCGCCCCCAGACGATGCGACCGTTTCCGGTGACGGGATCATCGTCGGCGATGCCTTTACGGAGCCGCTCGGACGCGGGCACGGGCACGCCGATGTATTCGATATTCTCGACTTCCAGCCCGGCCAGGGTCAGCTTCTCGGCTAATTCATCCACCGGCAGGGTGATGTCAACGTAGTCTTTGAGCCAGGATAGGGGTATTTTCATAAGTGTTTATGTGTCAGGTGTCATGTGTCAGGTGTCATGCGAATTGCGTCAGCAGACGCACGTCGTTCGAGTAGAAATAGCGGATGTCGTCGATGCCGTGAATGAGTATGGCGATGCGTTCTGGCCCCATGCCGAAGGCGTAGCCCGAATAGATTTCGGGATCGTAGCCGCCATTGCGCAGCACGTTGGGATGCACCATTCCGCAGCCCAGGATTTCCAGCCAGCCGGTGTATTTGCACACGCGACAACCGCTGCCGCCGCAGATGATGCAATCGATGTCCACCTCGGCGCTAGGCTCGGTGAAGGGGAAGTGCGAACAGCGGAAGCGCAGCTTGCGTCCCTGCCCGAACATTTGATTGGCGAAAGCGACCAGCGTGCCCTTGAGGTCGGCGAAGGTGATGTTGCGGCCCACGGCCAGGCCTTCGACCTGATAGAACATCATCTCCGAGCGGGCGGTGACCTGTTCGTAGCGATAGCATTTGCCAGGCAGGATCACGCGAATCGGTTCGGGGTAGTACTCGCGCATGGCTCGGATCTGGCCGGGGCTGGTGTGCGTGCGCAAGAGCACATCTTCGACCGTGGTGTGGAATGTGTCCTGCATCTCGCGGGCGGGATGGCCCTTTGGGAAATTGAGAAGTTGGAAGTTGACGAGGTCGGTCTCGACATCGCGGGCGGTGTAGATTTGAAAGCCCATCTGCCCGAAGATGTCGTAGATATTCCGCAACGTGCGGCTGATGGGATGCAATCGCCCTACCTGCGGTCTTCGCCCCGGCAGCGTCACATCGATGCCCTCGGCGGTGAGTTCGGCGGCGAGGCTGGCGTCTATCAATTCCTGGCTTCGCGCTTCGAATGCGGCCTGCACGGTCTGTTTCATGGCGTTGACCGCCTGACCATACGCGGCGCGTTCTTCCGGCGGCAGGCTGCCGATGCGCCCCACCGCCTGCGAGACCAGGCCCTTGCGGCTGAGATATTTGATGCGCCAGGCTTCCAGCGCGGCATCGTCGTTGGCATCGGCCAGTTCAGCTTCGGCCTGGATTTGGAGTTGGGATAGGTCGTTCATGGTTCGTTTCCTGTTCAAGGTTCGGGGTTCGAGGTTGACGTAATTGACCACTATCTTTTCGTGGAGCGTAAATAGCGGACAAAGCCGCCAATCAAGCCTTTTGATTCATTCGCCAACGCGTAGACATGTTTGAATTGTTCG
>JAGFJG010000138.1 GCA_024102915.1 Caldilineales bacterium | reverse complement strand
TACAAAGGTATCCCCAGGCGGAAGCGTGTCGATCACCCGCACATCGGTGGCCCTGGCGGGGCCGTTATTGGTGATGACAATGGTATAGGTCATCTGCGTGCCTGCATCCACAGTCGACGGCGCCAGTTTGGTGATGGAGAGCACGGCTGTAGCCAGGACTTCGGTGTCTTCCGTGGCCCTATTATTGTCGGGATCAATATCCGGCGTATCGCTGCCCACGATTGCCTTGTTCACAAGGCTGAAAGCCAATGGAAGGTCAGGATCAACATCGACCGTCAGCGTGAACGCCTCACTGCCGTTGGCAGGGAAGGGGTCCTGCGTGGCGGTGAAGACGACCGTGCCCGCGACCGGTTCGTAGGTGTTGGGGCTGCTGTTGGCTGGATCGAAGGTGACGCCAAAGGGTAGGGTGTCAGTGACGAGCACATTGTCGGCAGCCGACGGCCCCCTATTCTCCACTGTGAGCGTATAGAGTAATTTAGTTCCGGCCTGTACCGGATCGACCGCATCCACTTTGGTAAGTGCCAGATCGGCGCTGCCTGTGAGCGTGACGCCCGCCTCGGCCTCGTTGTTACCGGTATTCGGATCGAACGTATCGCTGTCAACTTCCACCGAATTAGTGAAAGGTGCAGAGGCATCGGGCGAAACCGTGCCGATCACGCTGATCGTAGCGCTGCCGCCCGCCGGGATCACGCCCAAATTGCAGCTATTGCCGCCGCAACTGCCCTGGCTGGCGCTGAAACTGACGCCCGTTAGTTCGGTGGGCAGGGTGTCGGTCACGACTACGTTCTGCGCATCCGATGGTCCGGCATTGCTGACTACGATCTCATAGCTCAGGCTGCCGCCCGGCACGGCCGGATTGGGACTGGCTGATTTCGTAATGCTGACATCCGCCTCGGTTTCGACAGTGGTCGGTTCGCTTACCTGGTTATTGCCGGGCGTGTTGTCCGGATTCGAAGCGGAGACACGGGCGGTATTCAGCAAGTCGGTGGTCTGGCCGGGCTTGACCTGCACGACGATCGTGATCGTCGCCGTTGCGCCAATACCCAGATCGCCTAGATCGCATTCGATGCCGCCGCTGCACAGGCCCTGGCTGGCCGTGGCGCTCACGAAAGTCACGCCCGTCGGCAAAGCGTCGATCACCCGAACATTGCTGGCGATGGACGGGCCATTGTTGGTGACAACCAGGGTATAGGTCAGGGATTCGCCCGCCGTCACCGGGTCGGGATCATCCCCTTTGGCGATTTCCAGATCGGTGGGATTGACCGCTCCCGGATTGGCCGTCGTACCCTCAGTATCGGAATTGTTGCCGGCATCGGGGTCACTGGTATCGCTGCTGACATTGGCCGTATTGCTCAAACTGGTCGGAGAAGCAATACCTTCGTCGACTCGCACTTCGATGAATAGAGAGGTCGAATCCCCTGCAGCCAGCGTCCCCACCGTGCAGGTGACGACGCCATTGCTGGGCGAACCATCATGCACGCAGCCAGGGCTGGCCCCGGCGAACTCGGTGTTGGCGTCCAGCGTATCGGTCACGACCACATTTTGGGCGTCGCTTGGCCCCTCATTGCTGACCACAATCTGGTAGAGCAACAATTCCCCGGCGATGACCGGATCGGACAGATCGCTCTTGGCGATGGAAAGATCGGCGCTCGTTTCCACAGCCGTCGTCACGTCATCGAAGTTATTCGATGTGTCGGGGTCTTGCTGGTCGGCATTGACACTGGCCGAGTTGGTCAAACTGGCGGCATCGAAATCGCCGTTCACTTCCAGCACGACCTCGATGGTCGCCGTCGTATTGGTGAACACGGTGCCCAGGTAGCAAGCGCCACCCAACGAGCAGAACTCGCCCAGAAAGTCCGGGTTCGTCGGCGTCAGGCTGACGACGGTCGTGCCCGCGGGAACCAGTTCCAACACCTGCACGTTCGTCGCTGTCGAAGGCCCGGCGTTCGTCACCGTCAATGTATAGGTGATCAATTCGCCTGCGGTCACGTCGCTTTGGGCGGTATCTTTGGTGATCACGACATCCGCCAGATTGCCGAAACCTTCGACTGTTGTCGTCACCGAATCCGAATTGTCCGGCGTGGGGTCAGTGGTGCTGGTCGTCGCTACGACGTCGTTTGTGAGGGTGTCGCCATCCTGGGCTGATTCCACGACCAGGCCGGCGATCAGGAATGACTTGGATGTTCCGGCTGCCAGCGTGCCCACGGTGCAGACCACATCGCCGTCGAGGGGTGAACCGTCGTGCACACAGCCGCTGCTGGCCCCGCTGAAGCTGATCTGCCCATCCAGGGTATCGGTCACGACCACATTTTGGGCGTCCGACGGCCCATCATTGCTGACCACGATCTCGTAAAGCACGCCGCCGCCAGGGGCTACCGGGTCGGTGAGATCGACTTTAGTCACATCGATGTCGGCCTCAGCGTTGACTGTGGTCTGTGCGGTATCGGAATTGTTGCCGGTTTCAGGGTCTTGCGAATCGCTGAATACCGTGGCGGAGTTGGTCAGCGCTGCGCCGTCTGGCACAGAAGGATCGACCGTGCCCACCACGGTGATCGTGATCACCTCGCCCACGACCATGTCGCCCGCCTGGCAAATAACACCGCCACACGCGGCAGGGCCACTGCCACTGCGCGCAATTGTAGCGTCGTCCAGGCTCACGCCCGGCGGCAACGTGTCCTTCACATCGACCGACTGCGCCACGCCCGGCCCGGTGTTGGTGACGACGATAGTATAGGTCACCTGCTTGCCCGCGGTCACCGCGCCCGGCCCATCCTTGCTGAGAACGAGGTCGGCCTGACTGACGATGCTGGTGTCGGCGAAGGATTGATCGTTTGTGGGGTTCTCATCGATTGAGAGTGATGTGACGACCGCCTTGTTTTCCAGGCTGGTTCCCGGCTCGGTGCCCGCATCCGCGCGCACGACGATGGTGAAGGTCTGCGAGGCGCCAACTGCTAGAGCGCCCACATTGCAGGTCAGTGTGCCGTTAAGATTATCGGTGCAGCCGCCGGTGGATTGCACTGTCACGCTGGCAGGCAGGATATCGGTGATGGAAACGCCGGCAGCGTCGGATGGCCCCAGATTGTAAACGGTGAGGGTGTACGTGATGTCCTCACCCGCCAGAACGGTGGGAGTGGCGGTTTTGATGATCGCCAGATCGGCTTTCACGGCCAGAGGCGTGACCAGAGTGTCGCTGTCGCCAGAACCGGGCGTGGTGCTGGAAACCGTAGCGGTGTTGATAAGGCCAGCGGCCGCATCGGAAGCGACCGCGCCGTTGATCGTCACAGTGGCATTGCCGCCCGCGGGGATCACGCCCAAATTGCAGGGCAGGTTGGCGCAACCGCCCTGACTGCTGAGTACGAGCGCCAGGGTGAAGTCTGCGGGAATGGTGTCGGATACCATGACATTGGCGGCGTCCGATGGGCCGGTGTTGGTGACCAGAATGGTGTAGGTCAAATCCTCGCCTGGGATAGCAGTGGCCGGATTCGCCACCTTGCGCAGTTCGAGATTAGCCAGATTGGTCACATCGCTCTGGGCATCGTCTGCATTGTTGTTAAGATTGCTGTCGGGTGAAGCGCTGCCCACATAAGCGGTGTTGGTGTATGCGCCAGCATCGACGTCAGCCGGCACGTCGGCGACGATCGTAATCGTCACTGTGGCCTGATTCGCCATCACGCCCAGATCGCAAGTGACGCCGCTGTTGCACAGCGAGCCATCGCTGGCCGTAGCCGAGATGAAATCGAATTCACTGGGGAAGGCATCGACCACCTGTACGGCATTAGCCGGGGCCGGGCCGTTATTCCTGACCACCAACGTATAGGTGAATCGGCCGGAACCTGCTATCGCGCTGCCAGGGACAACTGTTTTCGTCAGTTGCAGGTCTGTGGGCGTACCGGCCACCTGGAGGAAAGTCGTTTGTTCAGTGTCGGTGAGTGTGCTGTTGGCCTGGTCGATGGGCGTGGTCGTATCGATGCCGGTGGTATTGAGCCCCACCGTGCCGCTGACGACGGCGGAATCAACTCGCACATTGATCAGGAAATCACGGCTTTCGCCCGCGAGCAATGCGCCCAGATTGCAGGTGACTGTGCCATCGCTGGGCGAACCGTCGTGCGTGCATTCGGGGCTGGCCCCCTCGAAACTGACCTCGCCGGGCAGGGTATCGGTGACGACTACGTTTTGGGCGTCGCTCGGCCCGGTGTTGGTGACCACGATCTCGTAAAGATAGGTGTTACCCGCGTATACCGGATCGGTCAGATCGATTTTGCTGATCTGCAAAGCAGTGAGGGCATTGACGGTGGTCTGGGCGTCGTCGCTATCGTTGGCCGGGTTCGGGTCATTTGTATCGCCAAAGTATTCGGCGACATTGGTGACATTGCCGGTGATATCGCTGCCGGCGGTGGCAGTGATCACCATCGTGATGGTATCACCCACGCCCACATCGCCTAGCTGGCAGATACTGCTGACGCAAGTTCCCTGCGTGCTCGTCCCGCCCACATAGGTAAATCCAGGCGGCAAGAGGTCTTTGACATCGACATCACGGGCGACAGAGGGGCCGCTGTTGTCCAGTACGATGGTATAGCTCACCGTTTCCCCGGCATTCACCTGGCTCGGCCCGGTCTTCTCCACACCCACATCCGCTTCCGTGTACACCTCAGTCTCGACGGTTATCGTGTTGTTGGTGTTACGTCCATCCGGCGTCAGAATCGTGAATTCTGCGGAATTGGTTAGATCGGCGGCAAGCGGGGTGTCTGGATCGACGGTGCCGGTGATCAGAATCGTTGCAGTGATCGCATTGGGAATATCGCCCAGGAAGCACTCCACGATATCGCCGGAGACATTCGGCGTGATGCTACAGGCTCCGCTGGAGACTGTCGGCACCACATACGTTGCGGCGCTTGTGTTCACCTGGAACGGCATTGTGTCGGTCACAATAGCATCGACAGCCAGGAACGGTCCCACATTATAGACTGTCAACAGGTAGGTGATTTCGCTGCCGGCCGTAATCGTCAGAGGGCCGGTCTTGTCGATTGACACGTCATCGATGCTGACGACAGCGTCATCGGTATCCTCGTAGTCATCGATTCCGCCAGCCCCGGTTCGCGTTTCGTCAAATGGATCGTTGGGAATGCTTGTCCAGGTGGTGGTTACGGTGTTGGTGAAGGCTGCACCGAAAAGAACGGCTGGGTCGACAACCGCCGCATAGCGCAGGCGCACCGGGTTGGCCGCGGTGAAGGTTGGCGTCACTACGGAGAAGTAGGCTCCCAATTGTGGCGTACTTGTATCGGTCAGTGCGCCCGTGATGCTGGCCGGAGGCATATTCAACTGCCACGAACCAGGGATGTAATTCAGACCCGCAGGGATTACATCGGTGATGTGCACGTTATACGCCGGCATCGTGGACGTCGGCGCATGATAGAACCGGATATCATAGAAAACGGTCTGGCCTGGCACAGTAGCAACAGGAAGAACCGATTTTTCGATGATCAGGGTCGGTTCGACGATATCCACATCCGCGGAATCATTGAACGCGTAATCCTGACCATCGTCAGTGTAAGTCATGTCCAGCTCGTTGGTCAGGCGCACGCCCTGCTGATTGGCGAGGATATTCTGGATGGTGGCGGTAATCGTGCCGGTGATCAGCACGGAGCCCTGGAGATCGCCCAGATCCCATATGATCTCGCCGCTTGGCGTCGAAGCGCCAGGCGGGATGATAGCCGGAACAGAGGTGGGCGTGGTCGAAACCGTGGTGTTGGGACCGCCATTGCTGCCATCGATATCGACCGTATAAGTGATAGCGGATGCGATGTAGCCCAGCCCGACCGGCAGGGTATCGGTGAGGATCACCGACTCATAGACCGAGCTTCCGGTATCTGGCAAGGAGACAGAGAACGTAAAGACCACCGTCGAGCCGATGGTGTCGGTAATGATCTCAGGGCCTTTGTCGAAACGCTCCAGCAGGGTGACGAATGCGGTATCAGTGTCGGTGTCGTAAACGCAGCCGTCACCGCACTCACCACTGACCTCGAGATAATTGGTGTGTGTAATGCTATCCTGAACCTCCGCCCAAACCTGAGCCGTCCAGACGCCCGAAACGGGCAGCGTAAAAGCCGGAGTCCAGGTGACGACATTACCAGCGATGATGGTGGTTGTGGCCTCGTTCCCGCCGCTGCCGTTCGAGGCCTGGACATTGATAAATCCGCTATCGACGACATCCGTCACTGCGATATTTGGCGCCACAGCTACCCCTGCGCCCGTATTGGTCACTGTCAGAGTCCAGGTGACAATATCGCCAACATCGGCAATGTTGGTCGTTGGCTGCTTGGACACCGCTAGACCTGGCTGATCGACGAGGATCGCTACGGTACTAGATGCCGTATAGGGTCCATTGGTACAGCTATCGTCGTATTCAATATCAACCTGGTTATTGAAGTCATCTTGCGCTGTGCAAACCCCGCTGGTCGTCACATTGCGGACGCGATAGATGATCTGTGTGATCGCAGGCGGATCATCAGGATCGTTTCCTGGTATGCTGCTAAATTCCCAGATGGGCGCATTGTCGCCATCTGAAGGCGAACTGGTCAGCGCAGCCAGAGCCGAGGCCGGGGTCACCGCAATCGTCTCGGCATAGACAAAGCCGGCAGGCAACGTATCGGTTACGATCACATTGCGCGGGTCAGGGCCGACGGCAGGGACGTTGATGGTGAGAGTGCCGCCGCAGGTTGACAACCTGCCGGTGGAATTCACACCAGAAATCGTCGGCAGTGTGCGCAGAGTGGCCTCAGCCTCTACCGGCGCATCGAGACACACATCGGACGTACTACAGGCATACGCGGCTGATCCAGTGTTGATGGCATCCAGCGAACAAACAGCGCCGCCTATCGTTCCCGTGATCACGAACCTCAGTATCTCGTCCACCTCCAGCACCAGGCCGCCAGATCCTCCGGCGTCACCCCAATCGACTGCGCCCGACGTGATGTTGCCAGCATAGCCCTTGACCGTATTGGCGCTGACGATGCTGAAATTGCTAGGCACAGTGTCTGTCACAAACAGGTTCGTCGCCCGTGTGCTGCGCGACCCCAGCGAATTGGGCGGAGGATTGCCGATGTTTTCGACATCGACCAGCCAGACCACGGTATCCCCGGCATCTGCGAACACCACGGCGCCCGCGTCCGCCTCGGTCTCCCCGCGCGTCACGTTGTACCCAACCTTGGTCAATTCAAGTCCGGGCGTAGCCTCTACCAAAGCCTGGCTATCTTCGGCGAACGTGAGGATGTCATCACAGACATCGCGCGCCTGCCCCGCCGATTGCACATCCACGGCGTCGCCGTGGCAGCCGACTCGCAGGGTGAAGAGGATCAATATCGTATCGGCTGAATCTCTCTCTGCCAGCACATCATATTGGGCTGTGCCAGAGACCGGGCTGCCCACAGCGCCCAATTCCCAGGTGATCTGAGAAGTGTAAGCGATCTCATCAGTAAAAACGCTGGTCGGGGCAAATGGTATGCCAGCGAGAGGCAAACCCGATGTGGTTCCGGTGACGATATTGCCCAGCGAGTCAGTGACTGTCACCAACGGCGTTACATCAATGTAAAGGCCGTTGGTTATGAAATCGGTTATAACAAAGTCGTACTCGTTCGAGCGCGGCGAGGTATTCTTAATAACAAGAAGCACTTCCCCTTCCTGGCACAAAGGCAGGTTGGCAGTCTGATTATTGCTGCTGAGAATGCTGGTCTTGCCTGGCAGGAACTCGACAAACCCCGTCAGCCGCCCATCACAGAGACCGCCAGCCTGCCCACACTCCTGGAAGACAACGATATCAACGGCCGAGGGCGTTGCACAGGATACGACCTTTCCGTAAACGTCGAACTGAATTTGCGTCCCCACATCGATGCCGGGCGTCTCGGGAATGGTAAAGGTAACCACCTCACGGCCGCTGATGTTGGTGCCGGTGTACGCCGTAATCGATGCAACGATGGCTGGCTGCAACAGCGCTTCCGCCGTGAAACTGACATAGGTCTGACCCGCAGGCAGGGTGTTGGTTACATAGGTCGTCGATGCTGGGATTTCGCCCTGATTTTTGACGAAAAACCGCCAGTGAGACTCGTGCGAATTCAACGTAATCTGATTCGGCGTCACGAATAGGAGCAAGTCAGAATTGCGTAACACAGGCGAAAGAGAGTCGTTTGCATCATGGGGCGTGTCACAGAGGTCTTGATAATCGACCTGCGTCAACATCGGCCCGGTGAAACCGCAGGGACGCTCAAAGGGGAAGCTGATTGTGCCTGTGTCCGTCAGCGCGAAGCCGCTGGGGAAGGTATAAGTCACCAGTTGCGCGCCGCTGAGCAGCGTCGATGTAAGCACCGTGGGCGTCTGTCCAGTGAAACCGCCGCCAAGCGTGTAGGCCGTTGGCGTGTAAACATCGTTGGCTGTGGCCGTGAAGGTGACGACGATGTTGTCAGTCAGCAAATCAGGTGTGCCACCTGTAACCGTCAGGGTGATGGCATTGGCCGTACAGGCGTCCAGAGTCGATGGAGCAAGATTGATGTCAAGGTCGCCTCGCGCCAGGGAAACTCTCGTTCCCAACGAACCTACTTGAGAACCATCACAGGCCTGGGCAGGGCCGTCGAGTCGGAATTCTGCAAACAGAAAAGCATCGCTGCTCGATGAGGTCGGCAATGTGTTGGCATCGCCAGTGATATTGTAGGTAATGGTGATCTGAGTCTGCGAATTGATGGGGACGAAAGGCGTGAAGGGCGAGGTATTACCAAGATTACCAAAATCAATCGTCAGGGTTGGCGCAATGGTGATCGTGACATCAGAAGTCACGTCGATAGGCGTGGGCGAGTAATCGGTATTGCTGATGATGACAGTAACGTTGCTGGCAAAGAAGGGCGTACTTGGCCGGCCCAACGTATCGGTGTAGATGGTATTCGTCCAGGTAATGCCGGAACTGATGTCCAGCGTAGTCGTAACCACCTGGTTTACATCGGTCGAACACAGTTCCAGGGGCGACGCCTCCATCGCAAAGGTATTGGAGAAGGGATCGAGGAAGTCGAGCGGCGTAATGAGTAGGTCGTCTTGAACGTCCAGATTACACTCCGGGCAGACGCTGGCCATCGCGTACGCGATATTCGTCTGTGGCGTGCTGGCAACACAGGCGTTGCTATTGGGGTCGCCATTGATGATGCTGTTGATGTCCAACGTGAAGCTATAGTCATCACCCAGGTTGGGCGTGGTGGGCGGGTCCCAGTTCACCTGATTTCCAACTGTGATTGCTGTCCCCGGCCCGGACAGACTGAGGATATCAATGCCGCCTGGCACACTATCCGTGACAACGATGCCACCGGTGATTTGAGCAAGATTTTCGCCATAAAGAGTGAGATTAAAAGCGAAGGGAACTCCGGCGATCACGACGCCATCATCGGCGTTGTAACCCGGCAACTGTGGCGAGACCGTTTTTGCCAGATTAACCGTCGGAACCAGGGGGTCAGGGTCTGCGGTGGATGTTGCGCCATCGCCGACGAGTTGTGAGAACAAACAGGCATCTTGATAAGCGGGAGCCAGGGATAAGGAAGCGCTATTCGTCCCGCAGAAGGAGCCTGTTTCGACATCCACTGTGAAAACCTTTGATTCGTCTCTGAACAAGGTTCCAGTAATTACAGTCGAATCGGCACGGATAAGTTGCCCGACCTGATAGACGAGTTCCCCTCCCGACTCGACCCAATCCGCTGAATTGACAGCAGTGATGTTCAGATTCTGTTCATCTACGAGCAGACGCAGATTACGCGCAGCCGCGCCAACATTCGTCACTGTCACGGTCAGGGTCGTATCCAGATCGCCGCAGTACTCTTCCTGCGGGATGGGACTGATCTCGACGCTGACGTCCGGATCAGCAAGATCGAAAACAATGTCGGCGGTTTCCCCGACCGGATTCAGATGCGTGCCACTGCCATCTTGATTGCCAATGCTCCAGGCGCCAGCGACCGTGTTCGTGAGATTCGTACAGGAAGCGACTATGGCCGTCACTTCATAGTTGACGAAGGTGTCAGGAGCCAGGTTCAGCGGCGATGGCGCGGGCGTCAGGGAGACATTGGCCAGACCCGATCCAGAGGTATCGGTGATGATGCCATTATAGACATTGCCGAGGCCATTGTTCAGCGCAGTTACAGTCCAGGTCACTGGGTCGCCAAATTCGGCAAATTGCGTGCTGGGCGACTTGATCGCAACAAAATTGCCACGCACAGTTTGAATGTTCTCTCTGCGCGACAAACAGCTTACCGTGGGCGCATCAACACTTTGCAGCGTGTAAACCAACGGCTGACCTGATTTGGCATTTGCATCCGTAGCTAGCTTGAATGTGAAAACGATCGTTTCCCCCGGCCCCAACGCATTGTTTGGCGATGGTCCCGCCAATGGCAGCGTGAATGGCGCGTCCGGAGCAGTTGTGTCGGGGTCAGGGCTGATAGTCAGAGCGCCATCCACATCACTGCTGGCGCTGGCCGATCCGCCCACATAATAGAAGCCGGCGCTGGGGTCTAGCTGCAAAGCCGCCGCGGTCGTCGTAATCGTGCCATTGTTTTTCACCGTAACGGTGTAAACATCGCCCGCCACATTGCCTCGGCTCACCGGGTATGGCGGAGCAACCATCAACATCCTCAATTTGCTGGATGGCGTACATTGGCCCGCAGGTGCAAGCCCGGCCTTTGGCGCTGCCGTTTGCATCCAGTTGGGAACAATTCTGTTACCCAGGCCAGTGGACGCCGCCCCAGCACCGCCTTGATTCTGACCTGACGTACCGAGCATCCATTTCGGCAACACCTGCTCACCCAGAACATCTCCAGAGGCAGTGCTGTCGCCCGGTGCGCCGGTGTTCATCCAACCTGGCGTCAAAGATTCGCCCAATGCTGTTGCCGGATTCGATGCTGCGACCGGCTGAGGAGCGCGGATTCCCGCTGAACCAAGCGCACGAACCAGACTCCCATCGGGCGCGGGCATCCCCGAATACGCGCCTACGATTTCCGCTGCCGCCGCGGGAACTGGCAGCAGAACCTGCAACAACATGCCAAGCGTAATGAGCATGTGCAAAACACGGCGAAAACGCTGCGGCCGGGAAGGTCTGTTGAAACGGCGGTGTTTCATGGGGCCTCTCCTCAGGAGGTGTATTACCAGAATGTTATCTGGCGAAAATGGGGCTGCCCAAAGCCAATGTTCATTTGGGCGGGGATAACAGTGTCCTTAGATGTAGATCGAGCCGTTCGACCGTGAGTGCGCCCACCTGTTGGGCCACAACCCGACCATCGGCATCGAGAAAATAGGTGGTGGGGAACCCGCGCACCTGATAGCGGTTGGCGACTTCGCCGCTGGCATCCAGTGCGATGGGGTAAGGGATGTTATGTTCAGCCAGATAGGGTTCAACCTGAGCCTGACTTTCCTTGACGTTGATGCCGACAAAGCGGACGCCACGGTCCGTATATTGACTTGCAGCGGCCACCAGGATGGGCGTCTGGCGCAGGCAATACGGGCACCAGGTCGTCCAGAAGCTGAGCACAGTAGGCTGGCCGAGTAGATCAGCGTGAACAAGGGTGTCCGCTTCCGCCGCATTGATTGCAGGCAGATTGAAGTCGGGCGACAACTGGCCGGGAGAAACGCCCCGTATTACGTCGTCGTCGGTCACAGCAGGTTGCTCGGCGGCGTTGAGCAGGGATGTGAATGGCGAGGTTTCCTGCATTACCGACATGGCCGGCGTCGGTGAGGGAAGCGGGGCTGGCGTCGCCTCCGCCATCTCCGGGGAAGCCTGGGCGACGGCCGAGCTGCCCTGGTACAGAGACGCAGAAGGGCCGAAGCTGATCTGCGCGCGTTGTTGCAGCGTATCGATCAGTTGGGCTGGCGTTTGATTCGCCTGAACTGCCTGTTCGTTGACAAAGCTGTCGATCAGGAGCAGACGGATGAAGTAGTCTTTGAAATCTTCGGAGCTGAGGTCGTGTCGAGACAGCAGTTCCTCCCAGTCTTCTTCTTCCGCGGTCTGCGCTTGCATCCATGTTGCGTACGTCGATTCGAAACGTGCGGGCGATGTGTCGAATCCAGAGCGCAAAATCGCCTGCCAGACCAGTTCGCCATTTATCAACCGCTCCAACAAGTCGCTAGTTTCTGCGGGCGCGCCAAGCAATTCGGCGATCGCCAGATCGGCAGAGTGCATCACTTCCGCCGTATCACGCGTAAGCGCCCGCCCATTCACAACGGCGACGATGTTGTCTGCTTCTTGCGGTGACGGCAGGCTTTTGCTTGCCGTGGGCGCGACGGCGGCAACCGCTTCATTTTCCAGTTCAGGCTGTTCGGGCGTCGGGGTTATGGCGTTGTCCATCGTCTGCGGCGCTTCCGAATTGGCGCCACTGAGGGCAGCGATAAACAGCCCTGCCAGGGCTATGCCTACAATAAGCGCCATAGCCAATAGCAAGAGCGCGCGGCTCTTCTTGGGCCGATAATTCTCTTGTCGGTCTGGCGCTTGCTGGATCATATTCTGATATCAAAGAGAGAGAGCCGAAAATCTTGGCCACGTAATACGCCGTACAAATGAAGACGTTTCTTTACGGAAGAAGTTACGCTGGCATCGTGACGCGAGGTTGATGTCAGTTCTGAAGACCAGGGGAGATTGGCCTCAGTTTGTTGAGCCGTAAACTCAGCGTGACAGTATCGCCGCATCCAGATGATCCTCGGCGTCCTGTCCATTTGCATTACTAACAATCATCAAGTCGTATTGCAATTTTCGCAAAATGTAAGTTTATTGAATATTACATACGATATGAATATTATTAATTCAAATCGATATTTCTAATTATATCAACAAAAATAGTTATTGTGCAAAATTCAGTCGATACACAATCAGCCGAGGGCGGAAGCTGGCTCGCTCGAAGCGCCAGATCGACCCAAATACCAGCCCACAGCCAACCACAACAGCAACGTCATGATCAAAGCCGAGGTGAGACACCAGATGCACACCGCCCCAATCACAAAAGGTTCCAGGAAGGTGAGATAGATGCTGAAAATGACGCCAAAGAGAGCGGTCACCGGCAGCAGCCAGCCGCTGCGGCGCGCCGCATCCTCTGGGCCGTATCGCTGCCACAGCCACAGCGCCAGAATCACAGCGTAGCCGATCATGCCCAGGACGCCGATCGGCAGAACGCCAAAGAGCCGGGCATACGGGCTTTGCTGCACGGCATTGCAATCGCCGACCGGCCCGCAAACGGCTGTGGCCTGTGTGGTTTCCACATAGGCCAGATACCCGGCGACGGCCAGGCCGATTAACGCCAGGATCGGAATCGCCCAGTTCAGCCAGCTATCCACCGCTATGAATGAGCGCCCGCGCCGCCAGACAATGACCAGCAAAATGACGCTGATAATCATGCCGAGAAGAAGGAGCAGGGCAAACGTGCCGCCGGCGGGGTCAAGCATAAAGCGCTGGCCGGGAGTGAGGGTGGAGGCCTCGTCCACGCTCTGCAAGATCGGTTCCGGCTCAACCGAAACCGGTTCGGGTGATGTTTCTTCGACGAGGCCGGCGGTTTCGGTTTCAGCCTGCGGCGCGGCGGCCTCGCGCGCTTCCATCTGCGCCAGCACATCGGCCATCCCCGGCACTTCCGGCCAGGGGATACCGCCTGCCGCCAGTCCCGATTCGACGATGCCAGGCAGCCGCTGCGGGATTTCTACACTCCCCACCAATAGTTCTCGCCCCACAATCAGGGCCGGGACCCCGCCTTTGTCCTCAGGGATCGGCAGCCAGCTTGTAGCCGAGCGGTAGAGCATCTGCCCGCCGGGCGTGGTCACGTCGGCCAGGATAATCTGCAATTGATCTCCATACTTTTCCATCAAAGGCGGCAGGCCGTTTTGCAGCACTTCATGGCAGTGCGGGCAGGTGGGCGAATAGAAAAGCAGGGCGTGGACGACGGGTTCGCCGGGCTGCTCCTGAGCCAGCGCCGACGCCGGGGCGAGCAAAAGGACCAGGGCAAGTATGAAAAACAGGATTCGCTTCAACGACATCTTCAGGCTCCGTAATTTCACAGGGGGCGGGCGTTTTGAAGGAGGTTTCCAAAATGGATGATTTCTTCCCAACCTAATTTTAGCCTGAAAATCAGGCGGGCGATATGACGCCGATCATCTTTGGCAAGATGTGATTCGAATCTCCCGAAAAATCTCCGAATCTCATCGTAAAGACGCAAAGGAAAGACGAAAGTCTGGGAAAGCGCTCCGCCATCTGCCGCCCACTACCCGCTAACTTGCTCCCTCCAGCCCTCTCTCGCATAATGACCGCCATGATGAACCCAAATCAAATCCCAACAACGCTTCTACTCGTACGCCACGGCGAAACGGACGCCAATGTGACCGGAACCTGGCAGGGCGCCACCGACAGCCCGCTCAACGAATTGGGGCAGGCGCAAGCCAGAGCGATCGCCATGCGTTTGCAAGCCAGTGATTATGACATCACCGCCATCTATTCCAGCCCTCTGGGCCGCGCTCGCCAGACCGCGCAGATCATCGCCGACGAAGTCGGATTGCACACGATTGCGACAGACCCGAATCTGGCAGAGTACAATCTGGGCGAATGGGAAGGGCTGACCTATCGCGAGTTGCGTTTCGATCGCAAGCTCTGGGACAAGATGGCATCCGACCCGCACTTTGCACCGCCCGGAGGAGAATCGGCGGTGGGATTTGCCATGCGGTTGGTCGAAGCCTGCCGCACCATCGCCCGCAATCATCCCGGTGAAGCGGTTGTGATCGTCAGTCATGGCGGCGCAATCGCCACGGCCCTCTCTCTTCTGATCGAACAGGATGGTTCGGTTTGGCCCAAGTACCAGATGGACAATTGCGCTTTGGCCGAATTGGTGATGGACGCGACGCCGCGCCTGACCTGCCTGAACGACGTCTCTCACCTCGGCGATCTGCACGTTTCTCGCACCTGGAACATGGCCTGAGCCGCCAAGCTGATCCCGTCCGGCCCCGGTGTTTCTATTTCTTTCCAAAACCCTGCCGCTGCTGGTTTACCCGCTGGGGCTGGCCATGCTCCTGCTGGCGGCGGCGCTCTTCTTGCGGAAATATGGGCGCTGGCAGACCGTTGTCATCGTGCTTGCTTTATTGCTGCTGTGGGCCGGCAGCAGCCGTTGGGTTTCATTCGCCCTGATTCGCTCGCTCGAACAGCAATACCTGCCCAAGGATGAACTGCCAGCCGTCGATGCCATCGTCGTCCTCGGCGGCGGCACCCGCTCCGCCGACCATCCCCGGCCCACCGCCGAGATCAGCGAAGCGGGCGATCGCCTGATCTACGCCTCCTGGCTCTACCATCAGGGCAAAGCTCCCCACATCCTGGTCACGGGCGGCGGCATCGACTGGCTACAACCAGTCAGTAATGAATCCAACGAAATGCTGGAGCTGCTGGAAATGATGGGCGTGCCCGCAGAAGCCGTGTGGCTGGAGCCGGATGCGCGCAACACTTATGAGAACGCCATCTATGCCAGAGACATTTTGCAGGAAAAGGGCGTCGAGGATTTTCTGCTTGTGACCTCGGCCACACACATGCCCCGCTCGATGCGCATCTTCCAAAAACAGGGCTTGGAGCCAATCCCGGCTCCCACCGATTTCCTTGTCACGCAAGCGGATTGGGATTTTCTGCGCACGGCGGATCTGCGTTCGCAACTGGTGTTCGCCCTGCCCAACGATATGTTTTTGTATTGGACATCGCTGGCGCTCAAGGAGTATGTCGGCACAATGGTTTATGGATTGCGAGGCTGGTTATGACCGAATTGACGCTGCTCTCCTGGAATGTGAACGGCATTCGCGCCGTGCATCGTAAGGGCTTTCTCGACTGGCTGGGCGAGGCCGCACCCGACATCCTCTGTTTGCAGGAAACCAAAGCCGAGGCCGAGCAACTGCCCTGGGAACTTCGCCAGCCGGAAGGGTATCACGCTGTTTGGAATGGCTCGCGGCGCAAAAAGGGATACAGCGGCACAGGTTTGATCAGCCGATTGGAGCCAGAAGACGTGCAGTTCGGGCTGGGCGTCGAGGAGTTCGATCAGGAAGGGCGCACCATCATCGCCCACTACCCCGACTTCACCCTGATCAATTGCTATTTCCCCAACGGCGGGCGCGACCACAGTCGTGTGCCTTTCAAGATGGCTTTCTACGACGCGTTCCTGGCTCTGTGCGAGGAGTTACGGGCGGCAGGCCGGGCGGTAATTTTCTGCGGCGATGTCAACACGGCGCACAACGAGATCGATCTGGCCAACCCCAAGAGCAACCAGAACACGACCGGATTCCTGCCCGAAGAACGGGCCTGGCTGGACCGCATCACCGCTGACGGTTGGGTGGACGCCTTCCGTTATTTCTATCCCGACCTGGCCGGGCAATATTCATGGTGGTCGATGCCGACGAAAGCGCGGGAACGCAATGTGGGTTGGCGGCTCGACTACTTTTTCACCGCCCCGGAGGTGATCGGGCGGGTGGATGACGCCTTCATCCTGCCCGATGTCATGGGCAGCGACCATTGCCCGGTCGGCATTACATTACGTGTTTAAGTCGCCAATCCGCTTGCAGATCACGGCCAATGCCGTCACAATGTGATTGTCCGTCGCCATGACGCCGGGCGAATCATCTCGCACAACCATCATCTTACGCACCCCATATGAACGATCAACAATCAACGGACAAAGCTCTTGAAATCGCCACCCTGGGCGGCGGCTGTTTCTGGTGCCTGGAAGCGGTCTACGACGACCTGCGCGGCGTAACCGATGTCGTTTCGGGGTATGCGGGCGGCAGCGTGCGCAACCCCAACTATCGCGAGGTCTGCAACGGCACGACCGGCCATGCCGAAGTTGTGCAGGTCACCTTCGATTCGTCTGTGGTGACATTTCGCGAGCTATTGCAGGTGTTTTTCACCATCCACGATCCGACCACGCTCAATCGCCAGGGGGCGGATGTGGGCACGCAATATCGCTCCGTCATCTTTTATCACAGTGAAGCCCAACGCCAGACAGCCGCACAAGTGATGGCCGAGATCGAGGCTGAAGGCATCTGGTCTAACCGGATCGTGACCGAACTGGCGCCTTACGAAATATTTTACGAGGCCGAGGATTATCACCAGGAATATTTCCGGCGCAATCCCTATCAAGGCTATTGCCAGGTGGTGATTGCGCCCAAGGTCGCCAAGTTCCGCAAACAATATGTCGATCAATTGAAGGCATGAAGGAATCGTGACAGGACATCGAGGTGCGGTCGCCATTGGCCTGATTTTGCTGGCATTGGTCATGCTGGCGGTCGCCTCGTGCTCTTCCTCGCTCATCGCCTACACCGACGGCGAATCAGTGCCGCCGCTCGGCTCAACCTGGACGCCGACGCCGGCTGGCGGTTCCGCAGAAGCCATAGCGACGCCCGCCGCCGGGGAGAATGAATCCCCGCCGAGCACTGATCCCGATCTCCCGGCTGGCCCGACCCCCATCCGCATCACGGTGCCGGTCGAGGTGGTGAAAGCGCTGCACGAACCGACTGCCACTCCTCAGCCGCGCATCGACACAGCAGGCCCGATCGAATTCCCCATGATTGCGCCGCTGCCTATCGGTCAGGGCCGCCCGCCGGTCAGGCTCATCATCCCGGCCCTGACTCTGGATACGCCCGTCCTGCCGATGGGCTGGCATCGTGTCAGCGACCGCCGGGGTCAGCGCACCGAATGGGATGTGGTGGACAATGCCGCCGGGCATCATATCGACACGGTGTATCCCGGCGAGCAGGGAAATGTGGTGTTATCCGGGCATAACAACGTGGGCGGGGCGGTGTTCCAATCGGTCAGCGTGATCGGCGAGCCTGGGGTTGATTTCGGGTTGGGAGATTCGATGATCCTTGTAGATGAACTCGGCAGGCGATTTGTCTATACGGTCAATGGCTGGGAACGCCTCAAGGAAGCCAATGCTTCAGTCGCCAAACGCGTGGAAAACGCCCGTTATTTGCGCCCCACCGATTTCGCCCAACTCACCCTGGTCACCTGTTGGCCGCCCGATTCGAATACGCATCGCGTGGTGGTGACCGGGTTGCTCACCGGCGCAGAGAGCATCCCCTAGGCGGCGACCGCGCAAACATGACTCCCCTGAAAAAACCCATTCAACGCAGAGACACAGAGGGAATCTTCGGAGTTCCGCAAAGAATTTGATCTTGAAACCTCCTCTTTTGACTCTCTGAGACCTCTGCGACTTTGCGTTTGAGCTTTTTGCAGTATAGCCAAACATGAATCTGGAAAATCGCACAATCCTGGTGACGGGGGCTTCGCGCGGCATCGGCGCCGCCACGGCGCGGGCGTTCGCCGACTTTCCCGTGCGGCTGGCGCTGCTCGCCCGTTCGATGGATCGGTTGCAAACCCTGGCGACTGAATTGTCCGCCCGGCCCGGCGTCGAAGTCCTGCCCCTGGCGGCGGATGTCACCCAACCTGCCCAGGTGACCCAGGCGGTGCAGACGATCACAGAGGCGTGGGGAAACGTGGACATCCTGGTTAATAACGCGGGGGTGGGGATGCGCAGCCCGGTGGGGGAGATCGATACCGATCTGGCCCGGCAACTCTTCGAAACAAATTACTGGGGGGCGATTCATTGTATCGAGGCTGTATTGCCCGGCATGCGCTCACAGAGAAATGGGCTGATCATCAACATCTCCTCCATTATCGGAAAGCGGGCGATGCCCAATGCCGCCATTTATTGCGGCTCCAAGTTCGCGCTCAATGCGTTGTCCGAATCGATGCGGCTGGAACTGCAACCGCACAACATTCGCGTGACGACTTTTTGCCCCGGCGTCACGGCCACCGACATGGCCGAATTCGAGCTGACAGGCGATGGTCGTCGTCACAGCCAGAACCGCATGAAACGCACGCCCGTTCAGGTGACGGCGAACGCCATCGTGCGGGCGGTGCAACGCGAACCCCGCGACGCCTATGCCACTTTTTTCGACCGCATATTCGCGCTTGCCGCCACACTCACCCCCGGCCTGATGGACCGGATGCTGGCCCGATTCTATCGACGCCAACCGGATTGACCGCTCAGAACAGGCGTGCTAATATGCGTTTGAAATCCGGTTAAAAATGCAGGTTGAAGGTTGAAATCTTGACCCGGCTCAGCAATTCGTAATTCACAATCCTCCATTCGTAATTTCGCAATTCATCATCCCCCAAATCCATGAGCACTTATCTCAACTTGATGGGCTGGAATGAAATTCTGGCCCGCTTATTCGACGGCTTTGAATGCCAGCGTGATGTTTCGCCGGAATGGCTGATCAACCCCGGCACCCGGCGTCGCCTCAAGCTCGACCTCATGTACCCGGAAATCGGCGTGGCCGTGCGTTTCACCGGCATGCAAGTGAAGGGGATCGGGCGCAAAAGCGACTGGGAAGAACTGGAAGACGCTTCGCGCGACGAAGTGCGCAAAGCGCTTTGCCGGGAGAATGGCATCGAACTATTCCTGTTATCGCCCAACGATGGTTATCCCAGCGAGCAATTCAAAGGGTTGAGTTCGGTTCTGGCCGGAGCCAGCCGCCGCATCGCCCAGGGCCCCCGCTTCCAGGGCAAAGCGGCGGTGATGGAAAAGTTATCCAATGCCCGCGAGCGGTTGGAAGACATCCGCCGCCGGGTGAAACGACAGGATGATCTCGTCCCCTATGCCGAAGCCTGGCGCGACCGCGAGACACGCATGGTGGCCGAACTGAGCAAACCGACCCCACACACCAACGGCAAAAGCAAGGGCAAGGCAAAGCTTCCGAAGTTCGAGGTAGGCCAGCAGGTCGAGCACCAAAGCTTCGGGCCGGGCGTGATTACACAGGTTGATCCGCGCGAGGATGACACCTATCTCACGATTCGCTTCGTCACCGCCGGGGAAAAGCGATTCGCCGGATCGCTGGCCGTCGATAAGCTGGCGGCATCGCACCAGTAAATAGGTGCGACGCACTTGTACCTGTGAAGCAACTGATAAAGCCGGTCTTTTGGAGTGCGTCGCACTTCGGAAACTAAGGCCCGCTTATTTCTCCCAATCCAACCTGACGCTTTCCTCCTGCTCCGCCGTGGGCTTGCCGCTCATCTGGTAGAAAGCCAATAAGACAAGCGCCAGGACGATCAAAGCGATCACCTGGTTGAGGCGGAAGCCGTCGCCCAGCACGGCAGGCTGGTCGCGAAAGGCGTCGACCAGCAAACGCACGGCGGCGAATCCGCCAACCGCAGCCAGCGCCGCCTGACCGGGTTGCAGACGGTCGAGCCAGTTCCAGATCAGGCCGATGACTGCCAGGATGCCGATCATCTCATAGATTTGCACCGGCTGCCGGGCCACGCTCCACTGCGTGATCGCCCAGGGCAGGTTGCTGGGCTCGCCAAAATGACGGCCGTTCAGGGCATCAGCCAACGCCACTGTGGCGAGGATGCCTAGAACGCCCACGGCCAGGGCGTCGAGCAACGAGAGCAGGGGAATATCGTATCGTCGTTGATACCAGATAAAGACCGCCGCCGCGCCCAACAGCGCGCCCAGCGGCTCGATGGCGTTGATATTGGGGGACAGGATGCTGAGCGGATCGGAAAGATAGGCAGCCGAATAGCGGAGCACGTGTCCTAATCGCCCGGCCACCAGCGCCGTAATCGCAGCGTAGAACCCGGCATTGTAAATGTGATCGGGGTTCAAGCCGCGACGAGCGGCGACTTTGGAGGCGAGCCACAGGCCGAACCAGTAGCCCAGGATGAGCAACAGCGGATAGGTGGGCAGAGCCAGCGGCCCGATGCGAAGCGTGTCAAGCATGACCGGTCAGGGGTAGATCGAGCGCAGACGCTGTTCCAACATAGCCGTGTTCATCTGGCCGATCACTTGCTCGCGGATGATGCCATCACGGTCGATGAAGAACGTGGTTGGCAGTGAGTTCGTGCGGTAGAGTTGCGAGACGAGCAGCCGCTGATCGAGAACGACCGGGAACGTCAGGTTGTAACGATTGACAAAGTCGGCGGCGATGACCTGCTCCTCGCCCTGATTCACGCCCAAGACCACCAAACCCCCATCCCGATTGTCGCGATACGCCTGCTCTAATTCAGGCATTTCCGCCCGACAAGGCCCGCACCAACTCGCCCAGAAATTCAACACCACAGGCTTGCCCCTCAAATCGGCAAGGCTCATACTTTCGCCGTCGAGCGTCTGTAATTCGAAATCAGGGGCGGGATGTCCGGACAGAGGAATCGACGAGACCGATGCCGTTGCCGCCGAATCGGGCACACGGTTCAGCCAGATCCAGCCAGCGCCCAACACGAGGATGGCAATGATCACAATCGGAAGATAACGTCGCGACATGATGGATTACAAGCGATCCGGCAAGAATCTATTTCTTCGCCGCCGTTTATGCCGCCTCCTGCGGCTGTTCCGCCCCCAACAATGCCCCCTCGTAGGCGTCGATCAGTCCGTAAAGCACTTCGTTCAGAAATGTGTCCGTCGCCTGCCGCAAGGTCAGGTCAGATGCGGTGACGATGTGCTTGCCCGCCTCGCTATCCGTCAGCGCCTGCAACAGACTCCGCCGGAAATATTGGAAAGCGCGTACCGTCTCAAGCAGGGTGATGTCGTAGCGCAAGGCGTTTTCGGCATAAGCGGCCCCCAATACCTGCGCTTCGACTAACAACAACCGGCGCTCTTCTGGATGCGCCACGAATCGCACAGCATGCTCAAACAACTGACGCCCCAATTGCCGCTGCCGTTCTCGCCCCGCCGCATCAAACGCTTCAAACCAGCCGCTTTCGTTTGCGGGCAGGTTGCTGAGTTCGTCGCGCGTCTGGCTGAGCGCGGCCTCAACCAGGGCGGCTTCAATGGAGAGCGGCTCGGTGTGATGCGGCAGCACGCTGGCCTTGACCAGAAAGGCGCGCAGATCTTCGGCGGCAAAGCGGCGGTGGCCGCCGGGCGTGCGATAGGAGGGGACCTGGCCGGCATCTGCCCATTGCCGCAACGTGGCCGGATGGACGCCCAGGAGTTTGCTCGCAGCGGATAATGTCAGCCAGCGTCTTTCCTCATCCATAACCCGAATTCCTTGATTCCTCGTTGACTACCATAGCTGTGAGTTTAGCATCCCGTTGGATGGAGTGTCAACGGGAAAACAACCTGTCGAGGCTCGGATTGCCCCGGTCATAGAACCAGCCCCATGAACATCGAGACTAGCGCCAAAGGAATAGGAGCATCCAACCAGCCTCAGGGACAACTCTGTCACCTTTGGTTGGAATCTTGCATCCAATAGATTTGAAACAAATTCACCTGCAATTCACAGTCAGAATCAAACAGGAGCTTATCTCATGGACATGATTATCGATTTCCCTGGCGGCTCTCGCGTCGACGCTCACTTCGGCGCTTTTACGGTCCCAACCGACCAACCCCCCGTGGCCTCAGCCCCCACCCCCTTTGCCACCTTCCTGGCCTCCATCGGCGCCTGTGCTGGCATCTACGTCCTCGGCTTCTGCCAGCAGCGCGGCATCGCGGCGGATGGCGTCCGCATCATCCAGAGTCTTGACTACAACCCCCAAAGCCGGCTCGTCACCAAAATCAAACTCGACATCCAATTGCCGCCGGAGTTCCCGGAAAAGTATCGGAGTGCGGTGGTTCGGGCAGCCGACCAGTGCGCGGTTAAGAAGCATTTCGAGTACCCGCCTGCTTTCGAAATTGCGACCTCTACCAACGGCGCTTGATTGCAAAATGAACAGGTAATCTGCGATTTGAATCGCAGACGCGCAGGAGCCGCAACTAATGGTTGCGGCTCCTGTTGTATGAGAGATCAGTCGCGTTCGCCCGACTGATTAGCGTCTTATTGCGTAACTCTACCCGCCTACAACGGTAAGACTGGCATCTCGGGTGGCGGCGCCGCCGAACTCAGAACTGACGCTGAGTTGGTAGTTCATCTGGCCCACTGGCGGACAATCCTGATAGCTGCCCTGCGCTGGCGGATCGCTCTCCAACAGCTCACCGTTGCGGGTAATGCTGGATGCCGCCAGGTCTTGCCCCTCGTATTGCCAGGTGAGGAAGACGCATTGGCCAGCATTGATCTGGCTCACTGGATTGGTTCCATCTGAGGTGACGGCGAAGAAGACGATGGTGGGTGGCTGCGGCGCCGACGTGGCCGTGGGTTGCGGGAGCGGCGTATCGGTGGGCGGCGCTGATTGCACCACACTCACGCTGGCGTTCGCTGATGTCGCCTGACCGGCGGCGTTAGCAGCTTGCAACGTATAAGTCGTCACGCCGAAGTCGGATAGACAGTCATTCAACGAACCCTGCAAGCCTGCATTTTGCTGAACGATGGTACTGTTACGCAATATGCGAGTCACAGTTGTGCCGCCGCCCGTGCTCCAGGCGATGAGGACGCACTGGCCCGAATTGATTTGCTGCGGGGTGACGGTGAAGCTGTTGATCACCGGGCCGGGGGCTGGCGTGGCGGTGGGTTGTCCCTGCACCACGTTCACGTTCTGGGTTGATTTGCTCGTGCCGCCAGGCCCTGTCGCCTGCAACACATAGCTCATCTGGCCTACCGGCGGGCAATCCTTGTAGCTTCCACGGAAGGGAGCGTTAGCCCAGAGGGCGCTGTTGTTTCGCAGCAGTTGCACCGCGTTGACGTTTCCGTTCACCTCCCAGGTGAGGTTCACGCACTGCCCGGCCCCGATCTGGCCGGATGGATCGCTGTTGAAGAAGCGAATCGACGGAGCCGCCACGTTCTGCTGCACCTGAATGGTGAGCTGTCGCTCATCCACGCTGTTGTTACGCTCAACCACACGCAGGTAGTAAGTTGTCGTCTGGTGCGGGCACTCCTGGCTGTCGCCATTTCCGGCCACGCCATGATCCTGCCAGTTCTGCCCCTGCTGGTAATAGTACACTGCCTGAACATTTTGGGTGGTCCAATGATTGGTCGTACATTGGCCGCCCTGGATATTGGCGTTGTCGGTCCAGAAGTTGACATTGGCCGATGGCGTCGAGGTTGGAGCCGGGGTCGGCGTGGGATTGGCGGGAACCTGAATTCCCACATAGATGCGCTCGCCAAACGCCTTGGACTGGGCGTTGGTCATCTGCCAGATGCCTTTGTAGACGCCCGGTTGCAGCGGTGCGAACAGGTTGACGTAAATATCGTATTCAGCGCCCGGCGGCACTTCACCCTGCACAGAGGTCGGCAAACCGCCCATTTGCGAGGCGGGGTTATTGCCATCGACATAGACCAGCGTGTAATTGCTGTTCCAGGTACAGGTGCCGGTGTTACGTACGCGCCAGCCTTTTTGGAAGGCGGCGCCAGGCTGCACGACCGGCGGGTTCTTCATGTTGTTGTCATCGTAGTTCAGGTCAGCCACATACGCCATGCCATCAAGACAGCCAGATGGCGGCGGGGTGGGTTCGGGCTGGTCTGGCTCAGGCGTAGGGGTAGGGACCGGGATGATCTCATTTGGATCCAGGTCCATGTATTTCTTGGCCAGTTCGGCGATAACGCCATCGCGTTGCAGTTGCACAAGCACCTGGTTGATCTCTTTGCGCAAGTTTTGCTGGCCGTTCGCCATGCCGATGGCAAACGTCTCACGATGCAGGTCGCTTGCCACGATCTTGCCGCCCACGTTGGCCACAGCGGCCTCAGCCACAGGCTTGTCCATGACCAGGATATCCACGCGGCCTTCTTCCACATCGGGGATCGCCTGCTCAAGCTGACCGTAGACAAAGACATTGGTCTCCGGCATCAAGCCTGTATCGACCAATTCATCCTCAATCATATCCTGATAGATCGAGCCGCGCTGCACGCCAAGCGTGTATTTTGCCAGATCGGCGAAATCATTGATCCTGCCGACTCGGGTGTCCTTCGCCGCCACATAGGCGTCTTCGCTGACGAAATAAATGTGGCTGAAATCGAATTCTCGTTCGCGTTCCGGCGTAATGCTGATGGCGGCAATCGCCACATCGATCTGACCCAGATTCACGGCAGCGCCCAAACCGGCGAAGGCGATGTCGGACAGTTCCATGTCCAGGCCCAACTCATCGGCGATGGCTTGCATCAGGGCGATATCGAAACCATCGATCACATAATCTTCATCGAAGTATTCAAACGGCGGGTAGTCAACCGATGTACCGACGTTGATTTTTCCATCAGCCTGAATGCGAGCCCAGGCGTCATCTTGCGGAGCCGCCGGTTCGGATGTGGCGGCTAGGGGTCGAGGCGTGTTCGTGGGCGGAGGGACGGTCGGTTCTGTGCGCCGACCGCCACAAGCTGCCATCAACATTACAGCCGCAGCGAGGAGCAAGAGAATTGGCAAGAAGCCGAATCTGCTTACTTTGGGGGTTTTTCGAGCGTGTTCAGTTGTGAAGAATCTCATAGCAGACCTCTGAATAGGGTTTGGACATGCGTAAGCACTTGCGTGTCAGTCAATTCAAGACAGAGGAGATATACCTTGCGTTTAGACTGAATCTGCAAGCGAACACCAACGCATCACATACTCCCAAGTTATGGGCGGACAAGAGTATAGCAGTGAGTATTTTGAAACAGGAAATCCGCAACACCGGCATAGCAATCTTCCTTAATAGCCTCATTGACGTTTGTAGCGTTCAGTGCTATCTTTTCCGTCAACATCAATATCCGGCTGAAAGCCACTTCTCCACCCCGATCTATGATGATATTTCATTGCGACATTGATAGCGGGGAGGGCGTCTGAGCGTTTTATGAAACGATAAGCTTGCCCACGACGCGCCTCCCAAACTTCTGCGGGCAAGCCCTATAGAATTTGCCACGCGGCCGCCGTTGCCAACGGCGATGGCCGTCATTCTAAGATTTTGGAGGCGCTATCATGAAACGCATTCGCACGATTGAGGCGAAAAAGCATATTGGTCAGACTGTGCAACTGGCCGGATGGGTGCATAACTTGCGACGTCTGGGCGGCGTCAGCTTTCTGGTTTTGCGCGATGGTTGGGGGATGATTCAGGCGGTGTTCGAAGACGAAATGCGCTTGAGTTCTCTCAGCGCTGCCGGAGCGGGGTTGGAGTCGGTGATCAGGCTGGAGGGCGAGATCGTCGCTTTCGAGCAGGCCCCAGGCGGGGTGGAGCTACGAAACCCGGACGTCGAGATAATCACGCCCGTGACCGAAAGCCCGCCGCTGAGCCTGAACAAACCGACGATTCGCCATCCCGCCCGGCAGGCCGTCTTCCGGCTGGCGGCAGGGGCGATGCGCGGCTTTCGGGCGACGTTGAACGCGCGGGGCTTTACGGAAATCCAGTCGCCGAAAATGGTGGCGTCGGCCACCGAAAGCGGCGCCAACGTCTTCCAGCTCGATTACTTTGGCCGTCCCGCCTACCTGGCTCAGAGTCCCCAGTTTTACAAACAGATCATGGTGGGCGTATTCGAGCGCGTGTACGAGGTAGGGCCAGTCTTCCGGGCGGAACCGCACGATACCACCCGCCACACCAACGAATACGTCAGCCTGGACGTGGAATTCGGGTTTATCCGCGACCACTTCGAGGTGATGGCCCTGGCGCGTGATGTGATTGCCGGGATTCTGCAAGAGTTGGCGATGAGCCACGCGTCTGACCTGGCCCTGATCGAGGCCGCCATGCCGGAAGTCCCTGACCCTATCCCCCACATCCATTTCCACGACGCCCAGCAGTTGATTTTCGAGATGCATGGCGTCGATGTGCGCGGCGAACCCGACCTTTCACCGCAAGACGAGCGCTGGCTGGGCCAGTGGGCGCAGACCGAGTTCGGCAGCGACTTCCTTTTCGTCACCGGCTATCCCATGATCAAACGGCCCTTCTACACCCACCCCGATCCCGCTCGGCCCGAATTCTCAAACTCGTTCGACCTGCTGTTTCGCGGCACGGAATTGATCACCGGCGGCCAGCGCCTGCATCTCCATGCCGACTATCTGGCCGCGCTGAACCGGGCTGGCTTTAGCGCCGAGCCCTTCGAGACTTACCTCGAAGCGTTTCGCTATGGCATGCCCCCGCACGGCGGTTTCGCCATCGGCCTGGAGCGGCTGTTGATGCAATTGCTGGCCGCGCCCAATCTGCGGCTGGTCACACTCTTCCCCCGCGACATGCAGCGGTTGGCTCCATGATCTGTCAAGGTGACTGTCACATGGGATGCGACTGTCATTTCGCAAAATTGACTTCCCCGCCCAAACAGGCTAAAGTTCACGTAATTTAGTTTTGCCTAAATTCAGGATGAACCCATGCAAACCCAGGCTGTCGAAGATTATCTGAAAACGATCTACGAAATCCAGCGCGAGCATGGCAAGGTGGCGACAACCGTGCTGGCCGAGCGGCTCGACGTGGCTCCGGCCTCTGCCACCGGCATGATCAAAAAACTGGCCGAGATGAACCTGGTCGCCCACGAACCCTATCAGGGCGTGCGCCTGACCGAGTCCGGCCGCAAAATTGCACTGGAAGTGATCCGCCACCATCGCCTCGTCGAGCTATATCTGGCAGAGTCGCTGGGCGTGCCCTGGGACCAGGTTCACGACGAAGCCGAAAAGTGGGAGCATATCCTCTCGGAGGATCTGGAGGAACGGATCGATAAAGCCCTCGGCTATCCCACCCTGGACCCGCACGGCGCACCGATCCCCTCTCGTGACGGCACCATCGCCCTGGCCGCGCAAGATCGCCTCATCGATTTGCGACCCGGACAGGCGGCTGTCATCGCCGAAGTCAGCGACCATGACGCCGACATGTTGCGTATTTTGGGCGGTCTCGATCTGTATCCGGCCACCGAAGTCATCCTTATTTCCAGCCAGATCGGATCAGTGACGGTGCGGACAGGCGGCAACGAATATCAGGTGCCGGAAGAGATCGCAGCATACGTATTCGTGCGACCTATGGAACCGGCCTGATAAGCTAACACATTACTTGTCGACAGTTACTTACGTCCAACAAAAAGCCCCTGAGTGAACCCCAGGGGCTTGATTGTTTTTCGTGGGAGTGAGATCAGGCAATCGTGATGCTGCCGTCCAGGAAGACATCCTGAATGGCGTTTAGCAACTCGACGCCCTCGGACATCGGCTTTTGGAAGGCCTTGCGCCCGGAGATGAGGCCCATGCCGCCGGCGCGCTTGTTGATCACGGCAGTGCGTACAGCCTGGGCCAGATCGTTCTCGCCCGAACCGCCGCCGGAATTGATCAGGCCGATGCGGCCCATGTAGCAATTGGCTACCTGCCAGCGGGTGAGGTCAATGGGATTGTCGCTGGTCAGTTCGGTATAAACCCGCTTGTGGGTCTTGGCGAAACCGATGGCGGTGAACCCGCCGTTATTCTCAGCCTGCTTCTGCTTGACGATGTCGGCCTCGATCGTGACAGCGATATGGTTGGCCTGGCCGGTCGTGTCGGCGCCCACATGATAATCGACGCCATCCTTCTTGAAAGCCGAATTGCGCAGATAAGCCCACAGCACAGTGACCAAACCCAACTCATGCGCATACTGGAACGCCTCGCTGATCTCCTGGATCTGGCGGCGCGATTCTTCGGAGCCGAAATAGATGGTAGCGCCAACAGCAACTGCACCCATATCGAACGCCTGCTGCACGCTGGCGAAGATCGTCTGGTCGTATATCTGGGGATAGGTCAGCAATTCGTTGTGATTGAGCTTGACCAGGAAGGGGATTTTGTGTGCGTATTTGCGTGAGACCGCGCCGAGCACACCCAGGGTTGAAGCCACGGCATTGCAGCCGCCTTCGAGAGCGAGTTGGACAATGCCTTCCGGATCGAAGTAGAGCGGGTTCGGGGCGAACGATGCGGCGGCTGTGTGCTCCAGGCCCTGATCGACAGGCAGAATGGAGACGTAACCAGTCCCGGCCAAGCGACCGGTGTTGAAAATCGTTTGCATGTTGCGCAACACCACCGGCGAACGATCAGTCTGCGAGAAAACCCGATCGATGTAGTCTGGCCCTGGCGCATAGATCATTTCTTTGGGAACGCCGGTGCAGACGTGGTTGAGCAGACTATCGGCTTCTGCGCCCAACATGGCTTCGATGGATGAGGATTCACGAACAAGTGTAGCCATAATAGAGACTCCTGTTTGGATTTTGATTGGCTGAAAGAGGACTAACTTCTTCGACAATTGGGCATAAAAACACTGCGGACGCCAGCACGATAATGTGTCTACGCTGACCGCATGCTGAAGAAGAAAGACATTTGGGTGTTTGTGAGAACGATTACCTGCGTAGTTTAGCACCCCACGCGCTGAATGACAATGAGCAAGATCATACGCGTGCACGCGAAAACACCGCCACGCCACGAGCCTGGAACTGGCTCCGTGGCGTGTCCTGCAACTTTGGACCTTTACTCTGCAACTGCAAACCGGGACTAAATCTGCGCGATGGTCAATCCCCCCAATCCATGATCGATTTTCAGGTCCATCCTGTTCATAGCCTGATCATAATTGGGTGACATGAGATTGTTTCCCACCTGCAAAAAGCCGCCCTGCACCTGTCGCCGCCCCAACCCGCCATCGATATCGATACGAACGGCCATACTGGCGGGAATGAAGAGCGTGGCGTCGCCAAATCCCGTATCGACTTTGGCCGAAAGCGCCCCTGTTTCCGGGAATGTCAGCGTCAGAGCGCCCATGCCGCCTTCCACTTTCAATTCTGACAAATTGAGTTTGCTCAGATCTATTTTCCGGGATCCCAAACCGCCTTCGATTTTGAGTCGGGTCGGGATAGTGGGGTTGAGGGCAATCTGCCAGTTCCGGCGTCCCAGCCACGAGCCGGATAGGAAACTCATCCACTCGCCCTCGCGCTTGATTTTGACGATGGCTTCATCGCCGCTGCGCCGATAACTGTGCCCGACCTCCTGATCGGAACCGACCGTGGTGCTGGCGACGACCAAGGCGTCCGTGGTGATAGCCGATTCAAACACAGCGTTTCCCAGCCCTGGCTCGACAGTGACGCGGGCGGAGGTGGCGCCATCGAGCGGCTGTGTAAAGGATTCCTCGCGCTCATCGCCCTTGAAGCGCCGCGAGCCGACCAGTACATCCAGGCCCAGAGCGACGAAGATCAGTGGCCAGAACTTCATCATCGTCTCCCAAACATTCCAGTCGCCAATCCCGAAATTGTCGAGCAGAAAACCGACGCCGGCCAGGAAAAACAGCAGCGGCATAAAAATCATGCGGGACCCTAGCCACATCTGTACCGCCCAAATGATGAGCAACACCGGCCATAGCAGCGAGATGAGGCCAAACAGATCGGTCTCGATCACGCCGGTGTTGTTGAGCAAAAGAATCAGCCCGGCGGCGATGAGCAGCAGCGGCCAAATGAGATTATTGAGTCGATTTCGAGTTTTCATGGCATTTCCCGTAAATTGGAGTGCGTCGCACCTGAATATATATGTGAAATGTTGCTGTGCCAGCTATCGTTTCCGCACGGCCTGGAAAAGAAGGGCGGCGCCGCCGATGATCAAGGCCAGCGCTCCTACCACCGGCAGATATTCGGCAAAGGCGGGGGCATTGACGATGAAGCCGATGACGACAAAGACGGCAGCCGGGATGAACGCCCAGGTCATGCGCTTGCCTTCCGGGTTGGGCAGCAGGGCGACCACCACGAAAGTCAGGGCCATGCCCAGGAACATGACGCCAACGGCGTATTCGTCGGGGAGGAATTCCGTCAGGAAAATCATCACGGCGACCGAGAGCAAGATGCCGCCGGGGATCACCGCCCACCATTGCTCACGATTGACGATGAACACCGCCCAAAAGGCCAGGCTGATCCCGCCCACGATCACAGGGCCAGTCAGTTGGTCGGCGAACGGCAGCGGCAGGAGCGCAAGACCTACCCCGGCGCCGATGCCCAACAGAATGAAACCGGGGATGAGCGCCCACCAGTTTTCCTGATCCTGAACGTAAACCATGAGGAAGGCCGCCCCGCCGACGATGAACAGCGCGGAAAAAATGAGACCCCAAAGGTCCCCAAAATCGAAGAAACCAAGGTTTTGCAAAAGCAGGCCCAGACCCAGCAGGATCAACAGCCCGCCCCAGATCAGTGCGGTATTGGTGCGTTTCATCATCATCTCCTTGTTTGGATGCTTTCGTCTTGACGCCCTCAGCATAGGCCAATCGGGCGGCGTTCACCAGTCCCAAAAGTCACAAATAAGTCATGTGACCTGACTACATACCGATACGATTTTCATTTGCTCCAGGTTGCGCGGCTGCGGCAACAGCCGGAAGCATTATCTACAAACCAATGGTGCTGGTTCAGAGGCTGAATTGAGCAATAGAAAGTGGAACGAAGCCATTTTCGTCAAGCGACAATTCATCCCATTGAACCAAGATGTTGAACAGTGCCATGGTATAGCTGACACGGCTCACGAGATAATTCCATGCCCTGTGTCCAACTTTTTTGAAATCACTGACAACAGTCAGCATGGACAAGACAGTTTCAATGATCATACGGTCGTTCCAGTCGCCTCTTGGACAGATTTTGAGGCTTGGCGGCGTCCATCCCTCCTTGACAAAATGAGGGTCGGCCAGAACAAGCAGGGAATCTGCTACAGCGTCAACCAAATGCTGAAATGCGCTACCATCGTACACATTGGCCGTGTCAACATCCCAATC